>JBBQIB010000274.1:0-5979 GCA_038324515.1 Burkholderiales bacterium | reverse complement strand
AGCGCTGTTTCAGCGATTTGGCCAGACGCGCCGCATGCATCGCCAGCAAGGCCCCGCGCCGTATCGGCAGAGGTCGGCGGCGCGCCAGCAGGCAAGGGCGCCTGGCGCGTCACCTTTTGGGGGGGCCATTGCGATGGCTGTCACGGCTGGTGCTGGGGCGTTGTTTGGTGTTGTGGCCTGAGAGGCTGAGAGTCTTTCGATCATGCCCACTCATCACGCCAAAAGAAGCCCGCTCGTCGTTGCAAATGCGCGCCATAGCCCGGGCTATGGCTGTGCTTTGCGCCTAGTCCGTTGGGAGACCCCCCGGCTTTGCCGGGGAGGCAGTCTCCGCCGAGCGTGAAGGGCATCTTCTTGAGCCTGTTTCGCGTCATCGAGCGGCTGGGCAAGGGCTTTCGCGGGCCGCCGCGCGATGCGTGGTTGTCGACCATAGCCCGGCAGCAGACGCGTGGCTATGCTTTCGGCGTGCACAAGGCGCTGGACAAGGCCGGCGCCGTGCTCGGCCCGCTGGCTGCCTATGGGCTGCTGACCTGGCTGGGTGAATCGCCAGGCACCTACCGCGTGCTGTTCTGGGTCGCCTTTGTGCCGGCGTTGCTGAGTGTCCTGTTGTTGTCGCTGATGAAGGACCAGCCCGGCGAGCCGCACGCACGCGAGAGTGTGTTCCGCAACTGGACCGAGCTCAGCGCTGGGTTCAAGCGCTTTCTCGTACCGGCTGGTACTTTCGCGCTGGCTTACTTCAGCCTGGGTTTTCTGCTGCTGCGTGCCCACAGCCTGGGGTTCAGCGTCACGCAGATCGTGCTGCTGTATGCGCTGTTCAACGCCACCTGCGTGGTCTCTGCGCCGCTGGTGGGCCTGCTGGGAGACCGCATCGGACGCAGCACCATCGTGATGCTGGGCTATGGCACCTACGGCCTGATCAACGTCTGGCTCGTCTTCGCCAGCAGCCGTTGGGAGATCGTTGCTGCATTCGTGGCTTACGGTTTGTTCTACGCCATCGATGAGGCGCAGAGCAAGGCCTTCATCGCCGACATCGAGCCCGAGCGCCGCGCCAGCGCGGTCGGCATCTACAACTTTGTCACCGGCGTGCTCTACCTGCCAGCGTCGCTGGTCGCCGGTGCTCTCTGGGCAACGTCACTAACGCTGGTGTTCTCTCTGGCCGCCGGGTTGTCGGCTGTCGCCATCGCCTTGTTCGCCTGGCTGAAGCCGGCGCGCGAGCCATTCACTCCACCCTTTTACAAGCAGGTTCCATGAAAAAGCTCAGCAACAAAATCGTTTTCGTCACGGACGTCGGTGCCGGCATCGTGGCCCGCGTCTAGCAACCCGACAGCAGCCCATCTGGCGGCATCCATGGCATGCCCAGCGAAACGGCCAAGGCCTTCAATCGCCTTGCCTCAGGGCAACGCTGAACAAGTCCCTCGCGGCGCCCGCATCGCTGACTTGGGCGGCCTGCGGCGTTGCAAATCCTCGCCATAGCCCGGGCTATGTCTGCGGTTTGCGCCTTGCATCCCATCCCAAACCAGGGTGCGGACACTCGCGGGGACTCATTCAGCGTCGCCTTAGGTCCTGGCAGAATTGCTTAGGTCGAAAGAACAGGCACCGCAACCTGGATCGCATCGTCCACCTGCTTCAACCAGACGAAGTTAAGTTGCGCACGCGCCTCGGCTGGGATGTCTTCCAGGTCACGCTCATTGCGCGCCGGCAACATCACGGTCTTGATGCCGGCCCGCAGCGCGGCGAGCACTTTTTCTTTGACGCCGCCGATCGGCAGCACCAGGCCGCGCAAGCTGATCTCGCCAGTCATCGCCACATCGCTGCGTACCGGGCGGCCGGTCAGCAGTGAGGTGAGCGCCACGTACATGGCCACGCCCGCGCTTGGGCCGTCTTTCGGCGTGGCGCCGGCCGGTACGTGGATGTGCATGTCTGACTTCTCCAGCGCATCGGGCGCGATGCCCAGCGCCGAAGCACGCGCCTTGACGAGCGACAGCGCAGCCTGTGCGCTTTCTTTCATCACCTCACCCAACTGCCCGGTCAGGATCAGCCGGCCCGTGCCGGGCGAACGTGAGGCCTCGATGAACAGGATGTCGCCGCCTACCGGTGTCCACGCCAGGCCCGTCGCCACGCCGGGGATGTCGCTGCCCATCGCCACATCGGCCTCAAATTTTGTGGGTCCGAGGATCGCGGCCAGGTCAGGCACATCGATCACCACGCGCTGCACTTGGCCCTCGGCGATGCGCACCGCCGCGTTGCGAAAGACACTGCCAATCTCGCGTTCCAGATTGCGCACGCCTGCCTCTCGGGTGTAGTCCTCAATGATTGCCGTCAGGGCCGCGTCGCTGATTTCAAGGCGCTGTGCATCCAGCCCGTTGGCTACCAACTGGCGTGCGACCAGATAGCGGCGCGCGATCTGCAGCTTCTCTTGCGCCGTGTAGCCCGGCAGATGGATGATCTCCATGCGGTCGCGCAGCGGGCCTGAGATCGTGTCGAGTACGTTGGCGGTGCACAGAAACATCACGCGTGACAGGTCAAACGGTACCGCGAGATAAGTGTCGCGAAAAGTCGCGTTCTGCTCGGGGTCCAGCACTTCGAGCAAGGCCGACGCAGGGTCGCCGTGAAATCCGCCGGCGCCGAGTTTGTCGACTTCGTCCAGCATCATCACGCAGTGGCTGGTGCCCACTTTGCGCAGGCTCTGGATGATGTTGCCGGGCAGCGCGCCGACATACGTGCGGCGGTGCCCGCGGATCTCTGCCTCGTCATGCACGCCGCCCAGGCTGACACGCACGAACTTGCGTCCGGTGGCCTTTGCAATGCTTTGCCCGAGTGATGTCTTGCCCACACCAGGCGGGCCGACAAAGCACAGGATCGGGCTGCGTCCCGACGGGTTGAGCTTGCGCACCGCCAGGTACTCGAGGATGCGTTTCTTGACTTTTTCCAGACCGAAGTGGTCCTGGTCGAGCACGCGGCGGGCCTCGCTGATGTCGATGGTGGGGTCGGTCGTGCGAGCGACAGCAGGATCGACGGCCACATCCACGCCAGCTTCGGCATCGGAGCCGACAGCCCCGGTCCAGGGCAACTCGGTCAGCCACTCCAGGTAGGTGCGCACCATCGACGCTTCGCCGGAAGCGTCGGACATCCGGGACAGGCGCTTCAGCTCTTTGCGCGCGACCTTGTCCACCTCGGCGGGCATGCGCGCTTGCGTGATGGCCTTGTCGAGTTCATCCATCTCTTCGGCAGAGTCATCGCCTTCACCCAGCTCTTTCTGGATCGTGCGCATCTGCTCGCGCAGCAGGTGCTTGCGGTTGAGATCGCCAATCGACTCGTGGGTGCGCGCGGTGACGTCGCGCGACACCTTCAGCACCTGAATGCGTCGCGCCAGCAACTCCAGCAGTTTGTCCAGGCGCGCCTTCAGATCGAAGGTTTCGAGCAGCGCCTGCTTCTCCTCAGGCGTGCTGTCCATCAGGCCGCCGATCACGTCCGCCAGTTGCGCCGGGTCGTCGATGCCTTGCAGCGCTGCCGACATCTCCGGCGGCGCCTGCGGCAGCAGTTGCAGAGTTTCGAGTGCGCTTTGTTTGAGCGCGCGTCCGCGGCCTTCGATTTCTGCATCGTCGCTTGCGGGCTGATGGGCTGGCTTGTTGCCGCGCTCATCGGCCGGCTCATCTGTGGGTTTCTCTGCGGGCTCATCGATGTACTGCACGCGTGCCACCGCAAAGGGATAACCGGTCAGAAACTCCGTCACTCGAAACCGACGCAAGCCTCTGACAACGGCTTGATGGGCGCCATCGGGCCCGGTGAGATAACGCAGCACGTCGGTGCTGGTGCCCACCCAGTGCACATCATCCGGGCCCGGCTCATCCACCTCGGGCTTGCTCTGCAGCAGCACGCCCACGGGCCGCTCAAGGCGGATCGCTTCTTGCACCGCAGCCTGCGACCGTGGGCGACCGATGGCCAGCGGCATGATCGTGCCTGGGAACACCACGACGTTACGCACCGCGAGGATGATCAAGGCGTCTTGCGGGATCGGATGCGGCGCCTCAGGCTGAGGCCGCGAGGCGGCCTCAGAGGCCGGCGTGTCGATCGCTGAAGTGGGCTCGTCAGTGCGCTCGACAGTGGGCTCTTTATTGGGCGCTCTGCCTTCTGTGGATTGGGGCACGGCGGTCATCTCCAGTGTGGTCCGACCTTGATCAGTCGCAAGATCAGGCATCCATGCAGCAACTCCGCTGGCTCCAGTTCCAGGCGGCCTGCCGGCAGCAGGATGCGCCGCTCAAAACTGCCGTGCGGGATCTCCAGCCGGCGAATCGAATGCCGCCCCACGATCGGAAGAGGCCGCGAGCCGCGCACGACCAAAGCGCCGGGCTCGCTCAGGATCTGCAAGCGCTCAGGCGTGACGCCGGGCATCGCAATCACGATGACGACTTCGTGCGCGTCTTCGAACACGTCGGCGGGTGGCTCCCACGCCGCCGGCAGGCTCGTCGTGGGTGCGGGGCGAAAGAACTGTCGCTGTATCCGCTCGGCCTGGTCAGCAAGCTCACACGCCTGGACCCACATCCACAGGGTTGAATCTTGACCGCTTGCCATGCGTGTTGCTCCGCTCACCTTGCTGCCGCCGGGTGCGCGGCCACCGCAGCCGCCCCTTTTCGTTCATGCAGAGTCTGGCAAGCCGTGCAGCGCAAGGCTTGTGGTTCGACGCTGAGCCGTTCAAACGGGATCGGCGTTTGGCAATCGGCACAGATGCCGTAGCCGACACCATGGATGCGCTGCAGCGCGGCTGAGAGCGCATCCAGCTCTGCGCTGCCCAGGTCCGCCAGGCGGGCATCGACCTCGTGCGCGCCAGCGCGCTGGCTGGCGTCGTCTGCGTCCTGCGTCAGTTCCTCGCGAGCCAATTCAGCTTGCGAGCGGCCTTGGGCCTGTGTTGCGCGGCTGCGCAGCGCATCCTCGAGGTGCGTTTGCAACTGACTGGCCAGCGTGCGCCGCTGTTCCTTTGAGAGGTGATCCTGGGATGTCATGGGTCTGTTTGAGAGCAATGATTCACACCGAAGGTAGCGCCTCCGGCACCTCGCTGTCTGTGCGCTGCCAGACAGACGGGCGGGTGGGTGCTGGGACGTCAGGAACGCGGAAGGACAGGTACGCTGGATGCGCCTGCCGCAGTCACTGCCGCGCCGGAGGAGGGCAGGGTGTCTGTCGCGGCCGACAGGGTGCCGGTGATGCCGCCGTCTTTACTGACCCAAGAGAGCGTCACCGGCGCATTGCCAAGCTCGGCCATGCCGCTGCCGGCGCTGTTTGCGATGCAGGCTGGCAGCGCGAGAGCTGCGCTGATCAGGGCAGCAGCGAGCGCCGCTGCTGGGATCAGCTTGCCGTCCGAGCGATTGCTGGTGGGTGGTTCGAACTGGCGCAGCCAACCCACAGGAAACGGCCATACGCCCGACCTGGCTGACGCACAGGCGTCGTATGGCTGCGCCAAGGCATGGGGCGAAATCTGCCTTCGAAGCGAGCGATGCCCTATTTCACTGCACGAAGCTACTTCAGCGCGCGAAGCAGGGCCAGAAAAGCACACTCGCTCGCGGTCAGCCCGGCCTTGTATTTGGGCTGCGCTGCCTTCGCACCTGGCAGGGTTTTGGTCTTGGACAGCAGCGCCAGCACTTCAGGGTGAACATAAGACTTGCGGCACACCGACACGGTATTACCAAGCAGCTGTGCCACTTCTGCAATCAGCTGGTTGGCGACAGTAGCCGTGATCGCTTGCTGCGCCGCTTCGCCCAGATGCATGAACAACGCCAGTGCCGTGGCGCTGGCGTGCCAAGTGCGAAAGTCCTTTGCCGTGAAGTCGCCAGCAGCAGCCGCGCGCACATAGTCGTTCACGTCGGCAGACCCGACACTGTGCACCTGCCTGGCGTCGTCAAGGTACTTGAACAGCTCTTGCCCAGGCAGGGCCTGGCAGCGGTGGACGATGCGCGCTACCCGCTTGTCTTTGAGCGCAACTTCATGCTC
>JBBQIB010000273.1:0-6001 GCA_038324515.1 Burkholderiales bacterium | reverse complement strand
CAAGGCTTGAGCGTGTCGGGGCTGCGCATCGGCGCCATCGTCGCCGGCTCGGCGCTGATGGGTGTGGCGGGCTGCTTCTTGACGCTGGCGGCTTTCAACGCGGTCTTCGTCAAGATGGTCAATGGCCGCGGCTGGGTGTGTGTGGCGCTGGTGGTCTTTGCTTCGTGGCGGCCGGGCAAGGCGCTGTTTGGTGCTTTGTTGTTTGCCTTCTTTGATGCCTTGCAACTGCGGCTGCAGCAAGCGGGTGCCGGGGTGCTGGGGCTGGAGTTGCCCTACCAGTTCTACCTGATGCTGCCGTATGTGATGGCCATCGTGGCACTGGTGGTGATGGCACGCCGCGCGCGTGTGCCGCAGGCGTTGATGAAGCCTTACAGGGCGGGTGAGCGGTGAAGCTGATGCCATCGCCATCCCTACAAAGTGCGCAGCATGCTTTCAAGAGCACAGGGCTTGCTTTGTCACAGCCACCGCCGTTGTCGACGGCTGTGGCTGCTCGCGCGCCACCATCGCGACGCAATCAGGGCAGCGGGGCGCCGTATTGCGCTCATGTCATCCGAGTCGGGCTGTGCCCGCCTCTCCTTCTTTACTTCGCTCCATACAGCGCCCCGCTGCCCTGATTCAGCTCTGTTTGTCGCGTGCCGAGGCTGTGTCGACACTCGCAGAAGCTGTCGAGTTCTGCATCTGCACTCAGTTGACACATGCCGCTAACGCCGAATCGGCAGATGCTGCCGTCAACGCAATCGGCCCCAGCAAACTCTGACCCAGCTCACCAAAAACCGTCACCACCAAACCGCTGGCCCCTACCTCCACCAGTATGCTGTCAGCGGCGGTTGAGCCAGCGGAAGTGAGGGCACCGTAGAAGCGTGGTGACTGGCCCGGTACCTGGCCAAACTCGCCGGTGAAGCTGAGCGGCCCGCAAGCAGCGTCCAGTTCGGCGCGGTTGGCGTTGAGGCGCAGACGCACGCGGCGGCTGTTGTCTGCATAGACCACTGTGGCCGTGCCTGTCAGCAAGCCTGGCGCGCTGACTGCGCCTGTGCTGGCAGGGCAGTCCAGTGCGGGCTGCAGGCCGCCAATGCACACCGAAGCAGCGGTCGCACCAAAACTCGACAGTTGCGGCTCAGCGCCTACGCCAGTGCCGCCGACGCCTGGGCCGCAGCCTGCAAGCAGCCAGAGTGTGGCGGCGACCAGCCACATCTGTGGACGGAGTGGGCCGCGCGAACGAGCGCGGGCGCGCAGGGCTACGACGGCTGGGCTGAGGACAGCGCCCGGTGATGTTGGCCAGTGCCGGCGCAGCGCGCTGCGAGACAGGGCAGACACCCATGTTTTCAGGTTCATTGCAATCATCGCTGTCATGAAGAAGAGTCCTCACGCTCGCTGTAAAAGTAGACACCAAAGCGCGCGCGGTGCTGGCGTTGGGTGGGATTGGCGAGTTGTGCATCGCCGTCAAAGCGTTGTTGGGCTTC
This sequence comes from Burkholderiales bacterium, assembly GCA_038324515.1. Lineage (GTDB taxonomy): Bacteria > Pseudomonadota > Gammaproteobacteria > Burkholderiales > Burkholderiaceae_C > Rubrivivax. The sequence goes on along the minus strand of JBBQIB010000273.1, from coordinate 4,541 downwards.
GCCCATCACGGTTTTGAAGGCTTGCTTCCAGGCCAGCACCGAGACCTGCTGCAAGCGGGCCGCCGAGGCTTCACTGATCTGGTCTACAAACACCGCTTGCTCCAGAAAGCTGGCGTCGCCCTGCAGGTTGGCCACTGCGGCTGCGGCGTGATCGTGCAGGTTGGCGGCAAACAGCCACGACATTTCTTCAAAGCCCTGGCGCGGCGCAAAGCCACTGCCACCCAGGATCAGGCCGTCCGGCGTTTCGGTGACCACGCCCAGCCGCAACAACTCGTCTGCCACGGCTTTGGGCCGCACATCGCTGCTGACGCCTTGCACCAGGGCTTCAAAACTCTGCGCTCCGCCGCTGCGCGGCAAGGCCCGTGGCGCGCCATGGGCATCGGCGAAGTCTTCCTCGTTCATCCAGCGTGCCACCACTTGCGCAGCCAAGCCGGCCGAAGCGGGCGCTGGCCCTGCTGCTGCGACTGCAGCCGCTGGCCCGCGACTGAGCTGACGTACATCGCGGCGGTGCACGCCGCACAGCAGCGTGATGGCGCTGTCGGTGGCGGCCATCCCGCGCTGTTGCAACTCTTGCCGGGCGGCAGCCAGAAACACGCGCTTCATGGCGGCACAAAAGGCCGTGTAGGTGACGCCGTGGCGCAGCAGCAAACGCACCAGCGGCTGCAGCACGCGCAACACACGGTCCAGAACTAGGGTTGAAGGAGCAGTCATGCGCGTGATCGTGACATGGACGCAGGTCGCTGGGGGGCAGACCGGGTGCATGCGACAGTTGCTGCGGCAGCAGCTTCACCTGCAGACGTGAGGCTGGATCTTGGGCCGGATGTCGAGCCGGATGTCGGACCAGAGCGAAATCCAGAACGAAATCCAGAACGGATGCCGTGAGTGGAAAGGGTTGACAAGACTTTCATGAAGTGGGATATTTTCCCACAGTTTTGATATTTTTTCCAACTTCGACGACTTGCCGACTTCGATGCACCGCCCTGCTGCGACGACGACCCTGGAGACACCCATGTTTGCTGCTGCTGACCCCAAAGCACCTCCCCATTCACTGCCTGCTCGACGGAGGAAGAGCGGCAAATCCTGGATCACGGCCTTGGCCCTGGTTGCGCTGGCCGGCTGCGGCGGGGGTGGAGGTGCGACTCAGGACAACCCGCCCCTCGCTGGCGGTGGTGACGGCGGCAATGGCGGCGGCAATGGCGGCGGTCATGACAGCGGCAAGGGCCGCGCCCAGGCCCTGGCTGTATCGGCGCCGGGCGATCTGGCCAAGTGGGCGCAGGACAAATTGCGCACCCGGAACGTACAAGGCGGCGGCTTCTTGCCTGCCGGCATCGCGCTGGGGTTCTTGGGCAACGGCGTCGCGCCCACAGCTTCTGCTGATGGCACCGCCCGCTCCAGCACGCTGGTGCAAGAAACCGGGGTCGACGAAGCCGACCTGCTGCTCGGCGCCGGCCAACGGCTGTTCACCTTGCAGCCCGACGACGGCAGCGCCGGCTCCCGCTTGGCGCTGCAGATCTACACCCGCGACGCCAACGGCGTGGCGCAACCGGGTACGCGTCTGAGCCTGAGTCCCAGCCTGAGTCCCAGCCTGAGTCCGAACCCGAGCTTGATCAATCCCCGTGGCGCCATCTCCAGCAGCAACGGCATGTACCTCAATGGCGACAACACCGCGCTCTTGGTGGTGACACAGAACTGGCTCAACGGCGATGAGTTTTTCTGCCCTGGCAGTTGCGGGCAGTTGCCCGGCCCTGATGCCGGAACCGGCCCGAATGCCCCGAGCGGCCCCAACGGCACCTCGATCTCACTGCCAGGCTGGCTGCACGGCACAGTGGGCGTACAGCGGGTGGACGTGCCGGAAGGCGGCACGGCCATGCTGACTCAGCGCATCGACATCGAGGGCCAGTTCGTAGACAGCCGCCGCATCGGCGACACGCTGTACGTGGTCAGCAGCTTCGACCCCCATCCGCCGGTCTACGCGCTTGCGGCCAACGCCAGCGCAGCCGAGCGCGAAGCCGCCATCAACAAGACCACGGCCAGCGATCTGCTGCCCCAAGTGCGCGTCAACGGCGGCGCAGCGCAACCCTTGCTGAGCGACACCGATTGCTACTTGCAACCAGCCAACGCCGCCCAAGACTTGCGCGTGACCACCATCACCGCCATCGATCTGCGCTCGCCGACGCTGGCGCGCAGCAGCCGTTGCATGGTCGGCGGCACCGAGGCGCTGTACATGAGCACCCACAGCCTCTATCTCGCCACCACGCGCTTTTCGTATACCGGCATCGGCCAGGGCGGTATCAATGTCGGATTGACCATCGCACGCTATCCGCAAAGAATCGAGACCGACATCCACAAGTTTGCGCTGGCCAGCACAGGCGGCATCAGCTACCGCGGCTCGGGCACGGTCAACGGCCACCTGGGTTGGGACGCACAGCGCAAATCGTTGCGCTTGAGCGAACATGCAGGCGACCTGCGGGTGCTGAGCTTCACCGGCGAAACCGGCTGGTTCGGCTCTGCAGACCTCAGCGACAACACCAAGGCCCCATCACCGGCCACGCTGAGCATCCTGCGCGAGCGCAGCAGCGACCAGACGCTGCAACTCATCGCGACCCTGCCCAACGCCAATCGCCCGGCGGCGATCGGCAAGCCCGGTGAGCAGGTCTACGGCGTGCGCTTTGTCGGCAACCGCGGCTACGTCGTCACCTTCAGACGCACCGACCCGCTGTACGTGCTGGACCTGAGCAATCCGGCCGACCCCCAAACAGCGGGTGAGCTGGAGATCGCCGGCTTCTCGGAGCATCTGTTTCCGCTGGACGGCGGCCTGCTGCTGGGCATCGGGCGCAATGCTGATCTGCAGGGCCGCATCACAGGCTTGAAGCTGGCGCTGTTTGACGTGGCCAACGCCAACGCGCCGCGTGCGCTGGCCGAACAGTCGCTGGGTGGCCCGGGCAGCGAGATGACGCTGGACTACAGCCGCCATGGCCTGAACTATCTGGTCAAGGGCAACGTGGTGCGCTTGGCCATGCCGGTGAGTCTGACCGCCAACAGCCGCGGATCGGCTGGTGTGGCAGGCCTGCAGCGCTTCGAAGTCGACCTGCAAAGCCGGACGCTGACCCCTCTGGCCATCCAAGCACCGCAGGACCCCAGAGTGGGTGGTGGCTTTCGCCAACTCTGGCTGGACCGCAGCCTGCAGATCGGTGAGCAAGTCTATTTTCTGGACCAGGGCCGGCTGAAAACCTTCAACTGGTAGTCGAGTCGAGCAGGTAGCCAGCGCTCGGGCGCGGAAGCCTGCTTCGGAGGCGCGGCTGCCAAATTCCGGGATGTTGGGCACGCCATTGGGCCTGGTTTCTGCGCGCACCATGTCCAGCAAGCCGACCTCGGGCACCACGACGGCAAACAGATCAGGCCGTTCGGGCATCGCGAGCCCGACCAGGATGCCGCCTGCGCTGCCGCCCCAGATCGCCAGCTTTGAGGGCTGGCTCCAACGCTGGGCGATCAGCCATTCGGCGCAGGCGATGAAGTCGCGCCAGGTGTTGGCTTTGGTGCCCTGCTTGCCACCGTCGTGCCACTGCTGGCCATAAACGCTGCTGCCGCGCGGGTTGGCCACCGCAAAAACACCCCTGGCGTCCATCCAGGCCAGGCGGCCGGTGCTGAACCACGGCTCTTCGGTGCTGCCATTTATTTGATTGCATGGGTGAGCCAAGCCCAATACCATTGTTTAACGGTTAACTGATTGGTCAAGCAGCGTCAATCGAGAGGGAGGTGCGATGAGTAAAGAAAGAGGCCCCAATGCGGCGTTGTCACCTCAGATGAAGCGCCTGCTTGGCTGGTTCAGCCAGGCCAACTACAAGTTTTCCACCAACGAACCTGGAAGGCCATCGACCTTGTATTTCCAGGATGTTGCAGGCGCAAGGGGCCGTTACAGAAGAGGACACGGACTGGGTTCGGAGCTCATCTTCCAAGGTCGCTGCAAGCGGCTCTTTGTGTCGCCGGATTTGAAGCGACAGCTTGGTGCATTGTCGGGCGCAGGCTATGTGGATGGCGATGACTTCGATCGGACCAGCTACGGCAAATTCATGACCAAGCTGACCGATATTCAAGACATTCTTGAACGCGGCAGCAGAGATGCTGTTAACTACAACGGCCGCGCCTCGACGCGCCAGACGGCAAGTTGGCACATTTTCGACACCAACGAAGAGAGCGCACACTGCTCCAGCGGCACGGTGATGGGTGCGGATCCTGCAGCAGCAGGGCTGCTGGGGGGAGCGGGCCTGGCGAACTACACAGGAAAATACAGTATTTGGTGAGGCTTCAGCCCCTGCACGTCCGCCTAGTCAGAGTGGAAGCTCTCAATCTCGACCAGAGCCCGCTCGCGCGCATGCTGTGGCAAGAAGCTGTGCAGCGCCGCCTGACGCGCCATCGCCAGCAGGTCGGACACCTGGAGCGGCGTGTGCTCCAGCAAGGCTGCGGCCTCGCCGCTGTGGCTGATGCAGCTCATCAAGCGGTTGTCGGGGTGGTAGCTCAGGCTGATGCCGGCCTGCCAGAGC
>JBBQIB010000272.1:0-6019 GCA_038324515.1 Burkholderiales bacterium | reverse complement strand
GGCCAGCGCCCAGCGCCGCCGCACCGCGTCTGGCGACTGGAACATCTGATACCAAACCATGTAGTTGTTGCTGCCAAAAGCAAAAAAGAACTCGTTGACATCGATCGCCGAGTAGCCTTTTTCAACCAGCCAGTCCCAGCCGCTTTGGCTGTTGGGCAGCGCCAGTTGCTGGTCCAGCCAAGCCTCATAGCCGCGGCTGCGCACCTGCGCGATCTGGCCCGTGTTGGCCGAGAACTGCGCGTGCAGCAGGAAGCGCGCGGCGTCTTCGTCGCTGGCGGGTGCTGCCGTCGAGCGGCCGGCGAACACCGCCGAGCCGAAGTCCTGCAGGCTGCCGACCCGCGCCAGCACGTTGCCCGAAACCGGCCCCAGGATCAGCACATCGCCACCCTGCACACCCACGTAGTTGCCGGTGCTGGGGTAGAAGCGGTAGACGATGCCGTCCCACGCCTGGTTGGTCTGCCGTGTTGGAAAGAACTGCGCGTAGGCGCGTTCGGCATGGTCCAGCAGTTCAGTGGCGGTGGGCACGCGGTAGCGCTGGGCGGACAGGCGGGTGGCGCGGGTCGCAACTCCAGACGCCGAGTCGGGGCTGTGGCGCGCAAGCGGCAGGATGTCTGGCCGCCACATCGCCGCACCTGGGTTGCGAAACGCTGTGGGCAGTGCGGCGCTGGTGTGTTCGGTCGTGTCGCCTGGCCCGCCGCCACACGCGGCCAACAACGCGGCTGCTGACAACGCGGCTGCGCTTGAAGGGTGGGCGGCGGTCTCCAGGGCTGGGCTGGTCGCGAGAGAGACCCGGACCGTTGAGCCGTCTGCCGCGACCTGGTGTGCGGTTCTTGTATCGCCTTCAGGCGTTGCAGACACGGCCGTACCGCTGCTGATTGAGGTCTGATCGAGGGCCATCTTGATCCTGTGAGCGGCGGCACTTTGAGCCTGGAATCATAGGTCCCGAATTGCCCGAATTCATCCCCAAAGTCGATGACCTTTTGCCCTCAGATGCTCTTACTTGGCCTGCAAGCCGGTTGATGCGGGCCCTGATGCGCGCCCATTCATCCAGCACAGATGCGCTTCGCACCGCGCTGCCTGCTCCTGGTCGCACGCTGCTGGTAGGGGCCGCACCGTTTGCCTACATTGGATGCATCGACACCCCCCATCCACCCTGTGAACCGCAAAGGAAGCACCCCATGAACACCACCTTCTACCAACGTGTTGCCGCCTTCACCAGTGCCGCCTTCTTCACCCTCGTGATGCTGGTCGGCATCAACGGCCTGGCAAGCAGCGCAGCACAGCCGCTGCAGATGGTGGCCGCACCAGCTGCCGCAGCCGCGCAAGCTTCTTGATCGGCTCGGCTGACGTGGTCTTATGGCCCCGACGGCGTTGGCTCAGCGCCGGCAGAAAAATGCGCCATGGCAGCCAGCACACCACTGCCCGCAAGCTTGACGCCGGACAGCTGCAAACCCATCTCGACGCCTGACAGCGTGGCCATCAGCGTCAGGTCATTGCAGTCGCCCAGGTGGCCGATGCGGAACATGCGGCCTTTGACCTTGCCCAGGCCGGTGCCCAGCGAGAGGTCAAATCGGTCGTGGATCAGCTTGCGCACGGCGTCTGCGTCCACGCCTTCGGGCGTCACCACGCCGGTCAGCACCGGAGAGTAGACGGTGGGGTCTGCACATTGGATCGGCAGGCCCCAGGCTTGCACGGCGCTGCGCACGCCGGCGGCCCAACGCTGGTGGCGGGCCAGCACCGATGGCAGGCCCTGGCTGAGCAGCATGTCCAACGCTTCATGCAGGCCATAGAGCAAATTGGTGCTGGGTGTGTAGGGCCAGTAGCCGGTCTTGTTCATCTCGACGATCTCGTCCCAGGCCCAAAAGGCACGCGGCAATCTGGCGCTCCTGGAGACCTCCAGCGCCTTGGGCGACAGCGCGTTGAAGCTGATGCCGGGCGGCAGCATCAGACCCTTTTGGGAGCCGCTGATGGTGACGTCCACGCCCCAGTCGTCGTGCCTGTACTCGGCGCTGGCCAGGCCGGAGATGCTGTCCACCATCAGCAGCGCGGGGTGGCGCGCGTCGTCGATGGCAGCACGCACGGCCGCGATGTTGCTGGTCACGCCGGTGCTGGTCTCGTTGTGCACCACACACACGGCCTGGATGCTGTGGGCTCTGTCGGCGCGCAGCCGCTCGGCAATCTTGGCGGCATCGATGCCCCGCCGCCAGGCCATCGGCAAACCGGTGTCAGGGCAGGTACCGGGCTGGCTCAGGAACTCGGGTTGCACGCCCAGGCGCAGCGCCATCTTTTGCCACAGCGCGGCGAAGTGGCCGGTCTCGACCATCAACACCGCGTCGCCCGGGCTCAGCACGTTGACCAGCGCCGCTTCCCACGCGCCGGTGCCAGAGGCCGGGTAGATGGCCACGGGGTGGCGGGTACCAAAGACCTGCTGCAGACCTTCGATGACCTTCAAGCCCAGCTTGGCGAACTCCGGCCCCCGGTGGTCGATGGTGGGCAGACTCAGCGCGCGCAGGATGCGGTCGGGCACTGGGCTGGGGCCAGGGATCTGCAAGAAATGGCGCCCGCTCGGGTGCTGGTCCAGTGTCAACATGCTGCAAAACTCCTTGTGAACAGTTTTGCATACAAAATGATCCTGACCAACTTGGGGCAAGCCCTAGGGTCGATCGTTGGCCGCCATGCGTGCTGCAACTGGCAACGCAATTGCTGCGTTTTGCTGTGTTCGTGCTGGCGTTTGGACTCAGACATGGCCTACAGTGTCGTTCAGAAGCGCTTCCAATTTTGTATACAAGTCAGGGTCTACGCAATGGCAAAAGTCCTCGAACTGTCACGCCCGGTGCTGCACCAAGAAGTGGCACGGCGCTTGCGCCAGCGCATCGTCGAAGCGCAAATCGCGCCGGGTGCCAAGCTCAACGAGCGTGAGTTGTCAGAGTCGTTGCGGGTCTCGCGCACGCCGTTGCGCGAAGCGATCCGGATGCTGGCCGCCGAGGGGCTGGTGCAACTGCTGCCCAACCGAGGCGCGGTGGCGGCACAGCTGTCCGCCCAGGACGTGGCCGATACCTTCGAGGTCATCGCAGGGCTCGAAGGCCAGGCCGGTGAGCTGGCCGCTCAGCGCATCAACGCCGAGCAACTGGCCGAGCTGCAGGCCTTGCACTACGAGATGTTGGCGGCCTTTACGCGGCGCGATCTGCCGGCCTACTACCGCTTGAACGCGCAGATTCACGATGGCATCAACAGTGCCGCAGGCAATCCCGTGTTGAGCCAGGTCTACGGCACCGTCAATGCGCGGCTGCAGGCTTTGCGCTTTCGCTCCAACTTCGACGAGCGCAAGTGGCAGCAGGCGGTGCAGGAGCATGAACAGATGCTTTTGCTGCTGACCCGGCGCAACGGCGTGGCTTTGCGCTTGTTGATGATGCAGCACCTGCACAGCAAGCGCGACGCCGTGCTGGCGCTGATGCGTGACGGCGGCCTTTCGCCGCTGCAGGGGCGAGCTTGATGTCAGCCGTTGTGCAGGGCGTGCCAGGTTCCAAGACCGCCAAGACCGCCAAGATCACCGACAGTGCCGAGTTGGCGCGCCGGTTGCGTGCGAAGACGCAGGGCGAGGTGTTGTTTGACGCCGCGTCACGCGGGCGTTATGCCACCGATGCCTCGATCTACCAGATCATGCCGCTGGGGGTGTTTGTGCCCCGCAGCGATGAAGACGTGGTCACTGCCATGGCGTTGGCGCGCGAGATGGGTGCACCTCTGCTGCCGCGCGGCGGCGGTAGTTCGCAGTGTGGTCAGACCACGGGTGCGGCGCTGGTCATCGACACCAGCAAACATCTGCGCCACATCATCGGCATCGATGCCGAGGCGATGACGGCCGAGGTACAGCCTGGTCTGGTGCTGGACCATCTGAATGGCATGCTCAAGGCGCATGGCCTGTGGTACCCGGTGGATGTGTCGACCAGCGCGCAGGCCACGCTGGGCGGCATGGCGGGCAACAACTCTTGCGGATCGCGCAGCATCGCCTACGGCAACATGGTGCACAACGTGCTGGGCATCGATGCCTGGCTGGCCGATGGCACGGCGCTGAGTTTCGGGCCCGTTGCAGGCCTGGCGCCGCGCGAGGCCGGCATCGCCCGCTTCGTCAGCGACTTGGCGCAGACACATCGAGCCGAGATCGATGAACATTGGCCCAAGGTGATGCGCCGCGTGGCCGGCTACAACCTGGACATCTTTCACCCGCAAAGCGAGCGGCCCTACACCGCTGACGGCAGTGTCAACCTCGCGCATCTGCTGGTGGGCAGCGAGGGCACACTGGCCATGACGCGGCGGCTGAAGCTGCAGCTCAGCCGCTTGCCGCGCCACAAGGTGCTGGGTGTGGTGAACTTCAAGAACTTCCACGCTGGCATGGACTCGGCGCAGCACATCGTGCGCCTGCTGCCCAGCGCGGTGGAATTGGTGGACCGCACGATGATCGAGTTGGCGCGTGCCAACCCGGCTTTCAGGCCAGTCATCGACACCGCGTTGCAAGGCACGCCTGAGGCCATTCTGCTGGTTGAATTCAGCAGCGAAGACTACAACGCCTTGCTGCACCGGTTGCGGCAACTGGTCGAGCTGATGGCCGACCTCGGGTACAGCGGCAGCGTGGTTGAGATGCCCGACGAAGTGGCCCAAAAAGCGCTGTGGGAAGTGCGCAAGGCCGGCCTGAACATCATGATGAGCCTGAAGGGCGACGGCAAACCGGTCAGCTTCATCGAGGACTGCGCTGTACCGTTGCACCGCCTGGCCGAATACACCGACGCGCTGACCGAAGTCTTTGCCCGCCATGGCACACGCGGTACCTGGTATGCCCACGCATCGGTCGGCACTTTGCATGTGCGGCCGATTCTGGACATGCGCCGCGATGGCGCCGCGAAGATGCGTGCGATTGCACAAGAAGCGGCCGAGCTGGTGCGCAAGTACAAGGGTGCCTTCAGCGGTGAGCATGGCGACGGGCTGTGTCGCGGTGAGTGGATCCAGTGGCAGTTCGGGCCGAAGTTGAATGGAGCTTTGCGCGCCATCAAGCAGCACCTGGACCCAGAAAATCTGCTCAACCCAGGCAAGATCATCGACCCGCCCAAGATGGACGACGCGCAGCTGTTTCGTTTTGCGCCCAGCTACAAGACGATTGCCCTGAAGCCAGTGTTCGACTGGTCAGCCTGGAACGTGCAAAACGATGCTGTCACGCAGCAGACCACCGCGCCCGGCACAGGCGGCGACAGCACCGGTGGCCTGGCAAAGGCGGTGGAGATGTGCAACAACAACGGCCACTGCCGCAAGTTCGACAGCGGCACGATGTGCCCCAGCTACCGTGTCACGCGCGATGAGCAGCACCTGACACGTGGTCGCGCCAACACCTTGAGACTGGCGTTGTCGGGTCAGATCGAAGGCGGCTTCACTTCAGATGCTGTTGCAGAAGTCTTGGAGCTATGCGTGGGCTGCAAAGGCTGCAGGCGCGATTGCCCCACGGGTGTGGACATGGCCAAGATGAAGCTGGAGTTCGCCGCCCAGCGGGCCTCGCAGCTCGGCTTGAGCCTGAAAGACCGCCTGATCGCCCGGCTGCCCGAGGTCGCCGGTACGGTCAGCCGCGTGCCAGGTCTGGCGTGGCTGTTGAACCTGCGTGACAAGGTGCCGGGGCTGGCGGCCCTGTCTGAGCGTGTGCTGGGCTTGTCAGCACAACGCCGCCTGCCGCGCTGGCGCAGCGACAGCTTCTTCCACGCTGCAGCCCCGCCGCTGAAGTTGGCCACGGCTGAACAGGTGCTGGCTGCCGACAAAGGTGTGCTGCTGTTTGTGGACACTTTCAACGGCCACTTCGAGACCGAAAACGCCGTCGCTGCCGTGCGTTTGCTGCAGGCCAGTGGCTACACCGTGCACGTACCTCGCGCAGCTTCCCAGCGGCCCCTGTGCTGCGGCCGCACGCTGCTGGCCGCAGGCCTGGCCGAAGAAGCCAAGGCCCGGGCCCGCGAGTTCATCGCAGCCTGCCAACCCTTTGTGGATG
>JBBQIB010000271.1:0-6030 GCA_038324515.1 Burkholderiales bacterium | reverse complement strand
CGTGAGACGATGATGACCCGACTCATCAAGCCACGACCATGGATACACCCGATCCTGCCGCTCTCAATCAACGCGGTGCAGCCTACCTGCCGGGCCATCTGGGCCTGGTCATCACTCAGGCTGACCCCAAGCAGGTGCAGGCGCAGATGCCCGTACGCACGGAGTTGATGGCGCCCAACGGCTATTTGCACGCGGGTGCGCTTGTTGCGCTGGCCGATACCTGTGCGGGTTATGGCTGCATGCTCAATTTGCCCGAAGGCGCTGTGGGGTTCACCACCATCGAGCTGAAGTCCAATCACCTGGGCACCGCACGCGAAGGCACAGTCTCATGCGTGGCGACACCCTTGCATCTGGGTCGCAGTACACAGGTGTGGGACGCCACCGTGAGCCACCAGGAAACAGGCAAGACGCTGGTGGTCTTCAGGTGCACGCAGATGGTCTTGATGGGCAGATAAAGCACCTGCTGCACGGCATTTGCACGCAGCGGATGCTGCGGTTGCGGTTGCGGATGCGGTTTCGGTTGCGGTTGCGTTTTGGCTTGGCAGGTGCACCAACGCCTCGCGTGGCGGCTCGTTCAGCTCTTGCCGGCCTGCACCACTTCCAGCTTGGCGTTGACCACCCCACTGCGCACCATGCGCAGTTTTTGCGCAGCCGCCAGCGACACATCACCCAGGCGGTCTGGCGTCGTCGGGCCGCGGTCGTTGACACGCACCACGACGCTGCGGTTGTTGGCCAGGTTGGTGACCTTCACTTGCGTGCCGAAGGGCAGCGTCTTGTGCGCCATCGTCATGGCATTGGGGTTGAAGCGCTGACCGCTGGCGGTTTTGCGGCCGGCGAACTCCTTGCCGTACCAGGCGATCTTGCCTTCGCTGACGTCAGTCACGGCAGCGGTGGGAGCGGTGGGTGCAGCGGGTGCAGCGGGTGCAGTGTTTTGCGCCGATGCTGTGTGCAGGCAAGCCAGGGCAAGCAAGCACGCGGCGGTGACGGAGATGGAGCGTTTCATGAAATTCCTCGGGGAGTTCTTGTTTGAGCAGGTCGCCACGGCAGTCAACATTTGTCGGCTCGGGCGAGTCACTCCTGGAGATGGTATGGCTTGGATCGCGGAACGCGGCCCATTCAAAAAAGAGGGGTGCGAAATGAAAATTTGTGCCGCGCCTGTGCTGACCCTGAGTCCATGGGTGGGTCGGTTTTGCGGCTGCGCTGCCAACACCACTGCCGGCTGTTATGAAGAATGCGACATCATGCGGCTCTCGCTTTCCCCAGCCACCGATGGCCGACCTCAACTATCACCACCTGCGCTACTTCTGGGCCATCGCCCATGAGCAGAACCTGACCCGTGCGGCGCAAAAGCTGCATGTCTCGCAATCGGCTTTGTCGACCCAGTTGCGGCAACTCGAAGACCGGCTGGGCCACGCGCTGTTTGAGCGCCGCGGCCGCCAGTTGCTGCTGACCGAGGCCGGACGCATCGCGCTGGACCATGCCGACAGCATCTTCAAGGCCGGCGATGAGCTGATCAGCACGCTGCAGGGCCGGCCGGTGTCCGAGCACCCGGTGTTGCATGTGGGTTCTGCGGCGACCTTGTCGCGCAACTTCCAGATGCAGTTGCTCAAGCCGCTCTTGGCGCGGGATGACGTGCGGGTGCATCTGCATTCAGGCAGCCTGCGCGAGCTGCTGGTGCAACTGGACGCGCATGCGCTGGATGTGGTGCTGTGCAACGAAGCGGTGCCCAGCGACAAGGCCACGGGCTGGCAAAGCCGCTTGATCAATCAGCAGGCCGTGAGCCTGGTGTCGCACAAGCCGCGTGGACGGCCCAAGCCGCTGCACTTTCCGCAAGACCTGCAGGGCCAGCCGATGTTGTTGCCCAGCCAGCGCAGCGCCATGCGCGCCGAGTTTGACCGGCTGCTGGGCGAAGCGGCGGTGCGTCCGCGTGTGCTGGCCGAGGTCGACGACATGGCGATGCTGCGCTTGCTGGCCCGTGAGACGGGGGCGTTGACGCTGGTGCCGCCCGTGGTGGTGCAAGACGAGCTGGCCAGCGGCATCCTGGTCGAGCGCTGCCAGCTGACGGCGCTGACAGAGAGCTTTTATGCCATCACCACACAGCGGCGTTTTCCGCACCCGCTGTTGAAGGTCTTGCTGGCGCAAGCCAGTACAGTCGCACCGCCTCCCTTGTTGACCTCAGATGATCGATCTCTTCACTCCCTCGCCTGCCGACCCGCCCAACCCTCAGAATCCTGACGAGACCCTGGCGCTGGCCGACTACGCCCAGCGTGCTTACCTCGAATATGCGCTGTCGGTGGTCAAAGGCCGCGCCTTGCCTGATGTCTGCGACGGCAACAAGCCGGTGCAGCGGCGCATCCTGTACGCCATGATGCGCATGGGCTTGGCTTACACCAACGCCACCGGCAACGCCGGCCCCAGGCCCGTCAAGAGTGCGCGTGTGGTCGGCGATGTGCTGGGCCGCTGCCACCCGCATGGCGACAACGCCGCCTATGACGCGATGGTGCGCATGGCGCAGGATTTTTCGCAGCGCTACCCACTGGTCGATGGCCAGGGCAACTTTGGCAGCCGCGATGGTGACGGCGCGGCAGCGATGCGCTACACCGAGGCCCGGCTGACGCCGATTGCGCGGCTGCTGCTGGACGAGATCGACGAAGGCACGGTTGATTTCCATCCGAACTACGACGGCAGCACCGACGAGCCGCAGCGGCTGCCGGCGCGGCTGCCCTTTGTGCTGCTCAACGGCGCCAGCGGCATCGCCGTGGGCCTGGCCACCGAAGTGCCGCCGCACAACCTGCGCGAGGTGGCTGCGGCCACCGTGGCGCTGCTGAAGAACGACAAGCTCAGCGACGAAGCGCTGTACGAGCTGCTGCCGGCGCCCGATTTCCCGGGGGGCGGCCAGATCATCAGCCCGGCCTCTGACATCCAGGAGGCTTACCGCAGCGGCCGCGGCAGCCTGAAGATGCGCGCGCGCTGGTTCATCGAAGACCTGGCGCGTGGCCAGTGGCAACTGGTCGTCAACGAGCTGCCGCCCGGCACCAGCACCAAGAAGGTGCTGGAAGAGATCGAAGAAGCGACCAACCCCAAGGTGAAGGCCGGAAAGAAGGCTTTGCTGCCAGAGCAATTGCAGCTCAAGCTTGCCCTGCTGGCCGTGCTGGACGCCGTGCGCGATGAATCCAGCAAAGACGCGGCGGTGCGTCTCGTGTTCGAGCCCAAGAGCCGCAGCATCGACCAGCAGGAGTTTGCCAACACGCTACTGGCCCACACCAGCCTGGAAAACAGCGTGCCGATGAACCTGACGATGGTGGGCAGCGATGGCCGGCCTACCGCCAAAGGTCTGCGGCGCATCCTCAGCGAGTGGATCGAGTTTCGCCTCGCCACCGTGCAGCGCCGCACGCAGCATCGGCTGGCCAAGGTGCTGGACCGCATCCATGTGCTGGAGGGTCGGCAGCTGGTGCTGCTCAACATCGACGAGGTGATCCGCATCATCCGCAACGCCGATGAGCCCAAACCGGCACTGATCGAGCGCTTCAAGCTCAGCGACCGCCAAGCCGAAGACATCCTCGAGATCCGCCTGCGGCAATTGGCGCGACTGGAAGCTATCCGCATCGAGCAAGAGCTGAAGGAGTTGCGCGAGCAGCAAGCCAAACTCGATGAGTTGCTGGCCAACCCCAACTCACTCAAGCGTGCGGTAGCCAAAGAAATCGAAACCGATGCCAAAACCCACGGCGACGACCGCCGCACGCTGATCCAGGAAGACAAACGCGCGGTAGCCGAGGTCAAGCTGCTGGACGAGCCGGTGACGGTGGTGGTCAGCGGCAAAGGCTGGGTGCGGGCCCCCAAGGGACATGAGATCTCGCCCGCCGGCCTGGTCTTCAAGGCGGGCGACGCGCTGTACGCCAGTTTTGCCTGCCGCAGCGTCGACACGCTGCTGATTTTTGGCACCCCTGCAGGCGGCAGCGGGCGCGTCTACAGCGTGCCGGTGGCTGTGTTGCCGGGCGGGCGCGGTGACGGCGTGCCGATCACCTCACTGATCGACCTGGAAGCCGGCACGCAGGTGGCGCACAGCGTGGCAGCGGCGCCCGATACCACGCTGCTGCTCAGCAACAGCGCAGGCTTTGGCTTGCTGGCGCGCGTGTCCGACATGGTGGGCCGCAACAAGGGCGGCAAAGCCTTCTTGACGTTGGAAGCCGGCGCCACGATCCTGCCCCCGGTCGTCGTGACGGCGGCGTGCACCCAGGTGGCTTGCCTGGCCAAGGATTCACGCCTGCTGGTCTTCGGTCTGGACGAGCTGAAGCTGCAATCAGCCGGTGGCAAAGGCCTGACGCTGATGGACGTGGACGCCAAGACGCCGCTGGTCTCGGTGGCGGCCTTTGCCGAGGTGCTGCGGGTGCTGGGCACCGGCCGCGGGGCCAAGCCCAAGGACGAACTGATCAAAGGCGTTGCGCTGGCAGAGCATGTCGGCAAGCGGGCGCGCAAGGGGCGGCTTTTGCAGGCCATCAAGGCCACGCAGGTGCTGATGCCGCAAAGCTGATTGAAGTTGGCGCGAGGGGCGGCAGGGTTTCAGCCGGCCGCACGGCGCCACAGCCAAGCTGCAGCCAGCACCAGGGCCAAAAACAGCGCGCCGCTGTAGAACTCGTAAGGCAAGCCGAAAAGCTTGACCGCTGCATCGGCGCAGCTGGCGTAAGCGGCGAAGACTTCTGGCCACAGGCTATCCAGCCCCAGGCCACCGACGATGCGGTCAGCCAACGTCAGGTTGCAAGACGTGCTGGACGCGGCCACAAAGTGCTGCCACAGAGCCGCCGCCATGCCCGACAGGGCCAGCAGCGCCACGGCCAGCGCTGACAGGCGCCGCACCCAGGGCGCGCTGAACAGCAGGCCAGGCAAGGCGACCCCCGCGATGGCCACGAACTGCACCCGCTGCAGCACGCACCAGGGGCAGGGCGGCATCTCGAAATGGTGTTGGCTCAGCAGCGCCAGACCGACCGCCAGCAAGCTGATTGCGACGATGGCGGCGAAGGCTGCAGCGAGGGCAGAGTCCGCTGGGGCCGCCGAAGTCGCCGTGGGGGGCGCAGCGGCTTTCAGCCCTTCACCTCGACGATCATTTCGATCTCGACGCAAGCACCCATCGGCAACTGCGCTACACCGAAAGCGCTGCGCGCGTGGGCGCCGACTTGTGCGCCGAACACTTCCACCAGCAACTCGCTGCAGCCGTTGGTGACCAGGTGCTGCTCGGTGTAGCCGGGGCCGCTGTTGACCAGGCTCAGCACCTTGACGATGCGCTGGATGTTCTCCAGATCGCCCACTGCAGCTTGCAGCGTGCCCATCAGGTCGATGGCCACGGCGCGGGCTGCCGGCTTGGCGTCAGCCGTCACCATGTTGACACCCAGTTGGCCGACCCAGGGTTTGCCGTCTTTGCGTGCGATGTGGCCCGAGATGAAGACCAGATTGCCGGTACGCACAAAGGGCAAATAGGCCGCAGCCGGCGTGGCCACGGCGGGCAATGTGATGTTCAGTGCCGACAGGCGTTCAGCGATGCTCATTCGAATCTCCTCTGGGTGCCTCGGTGAGGCTGAAAATGGGTGCATCCACGGCCTGCGCAATGGGGCAGCGAAGACGCTGAGCTGGGCCAGGAATCGGGTTGCTCCCTGGCAAGCATGTGCAAGGGTTCGCAGCCAACATAGGCGACGACGCGGCATCCTACACTGCAGCGCCATGTCCAATGGATCAGCCGCCGGTTCAGCAGTCGGGTCCGAAAGAGCGCCTGGCGCGCAGCCTGCGCCGTCTGCGCTGTCTGCGCCGTCTGCGCCGCTTGCACCTGCCGCTCAAGCGGCTGCCCTGGGGCTGGCCTGGGTGGCAGGCACGGCCTTGCAACTGCAGCAGCCAGCGCTGTGGTCTGCGCCCTGGTTATGGGGTTTGGCTGCCGGCGCGCTGTGCCTGGGCGCGCTGGGCGCGCTGGGTGCGCGCTTGCGCCAGCGCTGGGCGGGCCTGGCCACCTTGCTGCTGGCAGTGGCCGCCTTGGCTTTCGCCTGC
>JBBQIB010000270.1:0-6066 GCA_038324515.1 Burkholderiales bacterium | reverse complement strand
CATGATCGCCTGGTTCGTGGGCGGCGTGCACGAGACGCTGCCGGTGCGCATCTTGAACCTGCTGCAGGGCCAGGTGAACCCCAAGATCAACGCTATCGGCACCTTGGTGCTGGTGGTCAGCATCACGCTGGTACTGCTGGCTCAGCGCTTCATGCGCGTGCGTACCGGCCGGCCCACGGCCACGGCCACGGCTTGAGTTCACCCTCCCGACCATGAAACTCCCATTTGTTTCACTGAAGGGTCTGGACAAGCGATTCGCCGGCCACCATGCCGTGCGCGGCATCGACTTGGACATCGCCGCCGGCGAGTTCATTGCCATCATGGGACCATCGGGCTGCGGCAAGTCGACCATTCTGCGCATGATCGCCGGACTCGACGAGCCCACTGCCGGCGAGCTGTGGATCGGTGGGCGCAACATGCGCGGCATTCCCGCCTTCCAGCGCGAGACGCCGATGGTTTGGCAGAGCCTGGCGCTGTTCCCCTTCCTCACCGTGGCCGAAAACGTCGAGTTCCCGCTGCGCATGAAGAAGTTGGGCGCCGACGCCAGCCGCAAGCGCGCCGGTGAGTGGCTGGAGCGCATGGGCCTGGGCGGCATGGGCGATCGGATGGTGTCGCAGTTGTCCGGTGGCCAGCGCCAGCGCGTGGCTCTGGCGCGCGCGCTGGTTACCGAGCCGTCCATCCTGCTGCTCGACGAACCGTTGAGCGCGCTCGACACTCACCTGCGCATGCGCATGCAGACCGAGCTGGCCCGCCTGCACCGCGAATTGCGAATCACCTTTGTCTACGTCACACACGCCCAGTCTGAAGCCTTTGCGCTGGCCGATCGCATGGTCATCATGAGCGAGGGCCTCATCCAGCAGGCGGGCCGCCCGCAAGATGTGTATCGGGCCCCTGTGAATGCCTTCGTGGCCAACTTCATCGGCACCAACAACCTGGTCAACGGCAAAGTCCGCGCAATGGCGGGCGGGCAGGTCGAGCTGGACAGCCCCATCGGGGCCTTCACGGTGCCAGCCGCTGCCTCGGCACTCACTGCTGGCGACAAAGTCAGCTTTGTGATCGCCGCCGACCGCATTGCGCTGGCGGGCGAAAGTGCAGGCGATGCCGCGTCGGGCCACGCGCGGGTGCATGGCACCGTGTTGGGCCTGGAGTTCGTCGGCTCCACGCAGACGGTGTTCATCGAAGTGCCAGGCAGCGAGACCGAGTTTCGTGTGCAGAAACAGCAGCACGAGATCGAATCGCTCGGCCTGGCGCCAGGCCAGCGCGTTCAATTGAGCTGGAACCCGCAGCACGCCTGGGTCCTGCCGCAGGCGGCCTGAGCTTTCAAGGAGCCCCCACTATGCCCAGCTACCAAGCCGCCTTCATGGAACGTGCCATCGAGCTGTCGGCGCAGGCACTGACCACGCCCGGGACCGAGCCGTTCGGCGCGGTGGTGGTGCGTGACGGACAGGTTGTCGGCGAGGGACTTAACCACTCGCGGGCTCATTTCGACCCTACTTCGCACGGCGAAGTCGAGGCCCTGCGCGACGCCTGCCGCAAGTTGCAGACCGTCGATCTGACCGGCTGCGACCTGTACACCTCGTGCGAGCCCTGTACGCTGTGTGTGGCGGCCATGCAAATTGCCGGCATCGGGCGCCTGTTCTATGCCGCATCGATCGAACAATCGGGCAACGCCTTCGAGGGCATGTCCAAGGTCGACCGGCATCCGATCGACTGCGACCTGCTGCGTGCCGAGGCCAGCGCTCCGGTCGGCGACCGCCGCACGCCGGCCGAGCAGCACCTTGCGCCCGAGGCCGTCGCGGTGCTGAAGGCCTGGGCGGCGCAGCGCACGTGACCGGCGGCGACCCCGTGCGCGGCGGCTCGCATTAGGCAAGGCTTGCAAAACGCCTGGTGACCCCGAAAGGCAATACCGCGGCGACCGCGGCAACCGCGGCGGGTAGACACTTTTGCACAGGAACTGCCCGTGCGACGGTGACGCCGGGTCGGACGAGGAGCGATCGCTCAGGCCGCTGAAGGCGAGCCGCGTGCATTGACCGCATGCTTTCGGCGCCTGGTGCCGCCCCAATGAACCACCAGCCTGCGCCCGACACCGCCGCATGCGGCAGTGGCGCGCAGCTGCACCGCATCATCACCAGCTGCTGCACTGGTCTGGTGGGACGCCTCAGGTGCGTGACGAAGGACCATAGAACGGCTGACGTGCCGGCTCGCCGTCAAGGTAGTCGGCGTAGAAGTTCTTGACGTGCGGGAACACCGCCTTGGACAACTGACGGCGCTTCTCCTCGGCTGCGCTGCGCGGCCGTGACAGCTGCTCGGCGATCTCACCCAGCACCTTGTCGCGGTCGATGTACTTGAAGCGGCCCTGGGAGTAGATGGGGTCGCCACCCACGTACACCGTGTCGACGTGGCGCTGGTGAGCGCGCTGGATCAGCGCGTCGAGCACCGGGATATCTTCGTCCTGGTACGGGTAGGTGGCGGCTTGGTAGTTGATGGCCACCGCATCAAACTGCATGCCCGGGTCGAGCCGCCCGATCTGACCGCGGAACGCCGTGGTCTTGGCGCCGTGCTCGCTGGCCATGCGCAGCACCTGTGGGCAGCTAGGCACGTCGTCCTCGTCCATGCCGGGCACGCGGTGGGCCCGCAGCGCCAGCTTCATCTCTTGCATCATGTCGCGGTCTTCGTTGATGCCGGCCTCATCCAGGCCCATGCCGATGGTCACGCCACGCTTGGCGAGTTCGTTGATGGGCGCCACGCCGCTGCGCAGACGGAAGTTGCTGCTGCAGTTGTGGCAGACACAGGTCATGCTGTGCGCCACCAGCTCCACGTCTTCTTCGGTCAGCCAGACGGCATGGCCCAGAGTCAGCGACGGGCCCAGCGCGCCCAGCTTGTGAAGGTGCTTCACCGCGGTGGTGCCGGTGCGGCGCCGCGCGTATTCCTTTTGGTAGACGGTTTCCAGCAGGTGCATGTGCAGGGGCACGTCGTCGGCTTTGGCCTGCTCCACCATCGCCATCAGCCCGTCGTCGGTGATCCAGTGCAGGTTGGCGGGTGCAAGCTGAATGCGCGTGAGCGACTGACCCTCGTTCTCGTCGCGCAGTATCTTGTAGAGCTTCATGTGATCGGAAAAACTCAGCGTGGCCTGCTTCAAGTGCTCGGCCAGCGGCACGCCCACGTCTTGCGGCAGGCCGGCGCAGAACTTCGCATCGTCTTCATAGACCAGCCGGTTCTGCTCGCGCACGGCGTAGCAATACGAGGCACGCATGCCGATGCTTTGATAAGCCTTCAGCACCGCGCTCGATGCGCCGTGCACCTGCTCGAAGCTGCCGCGCATCCAGCCGTGGATGTGCTGCACCGTGGTAATGCCCGAGGCGATCATCTCGAACGCCGAGTACAGCGTGTCGAGGTAGATGTCGACGTCGCGCGCCGACATGCGGCTGGCGAACCACAGCTCCAGCGCATAGTCCGGCGAACCCAATTGCAACGGCGTCAGCCCGACGTGGTGATGGCTGTTGACGAAGCCAGGCAGCAGCACGTGGCCGGGGTGATGCGTTACGGCGGCGTCGGGGAAGCGTTGGCGCATTTCTTCGAACGCGCCCACCGAGACGACCTTGCCGTTCTCGTGGGCGAGCGCAGCGTCGCTCAGGATGTTGGCGGTGTGTCGGTCTTGCACGCCGGTCACGATCCACTTCGCGCGAACCAAGGCTACTGTCATGCAGGGTCTCCAGAACTAAAATTGAGGGCACATGCGGGGCCGCGATGTCGTCGGCAGCGCAATCAGCACGTCGCGTTCAAATCCAGGCTTCCTGTTCGGCGAAGGCGCGATCCACTTCGTCGGCCAGCAGGTCGGCCAGACGCAGCTGAAGCTCGATGCAGCGCGGGTCGCGAGGCGATCGCGGTCGCGGCAGATCGACGGGCACGATTTCCTTGATTCGCCCCGGCCGCGCGGTGAACACCACGATGCGGTCCGCCAGGGCCAAGGCCTCGTCGATCGAGTGCGTGACGAGCAAGACGCTCGCACCGCTGGCCCGCCACACTTCGAGCAGATGGCCCTGCATCTTGGCGCGCGTCTGGATGTCCAACGCGGCGAAGGGTTCGTCCATCATCAGCACCTTGGGCCGCATGGCCAGGGCCCGGGCCAGGGCCGCGCGCTGGCGCATGCCGCCCGAGAGCTCGTCGGGTCGTTTGGTCGCTGCGTCGGCCAGGCCCACCTTGAGCAGCAGGTCTTGGGCGATGCGCTGCCGTTTCTCGGGAAACACGCCTTGCAGCTTCAGGCCGAAGGTCACGTTCTCGGCAATGGTCAGCCAGGGGTAGAGCGAGGCCTCCTGGAAGATCATGCCGCGGTCGGTGCCAGGGCCGGTGATGGGCAGGCTGTCGCATTCCAACTCACCTTCGGTGGGCATCTCGAGACCCGCCACCATGTAGAGCAGGCTGCTCTTGCCGCAGCCCGATGGACCGAGCAAAACGAGGAACTCACCGGGTGCGACGTCGAAAGACAAATCGTCGATGGCGGTCAGTGCTTTCGGGGTGTCGGGGTTCCAGACCTTGCGCACGTTGCGCAGGCTGATCATGGGTTTTGTTATGTTCATTTCCCGCCCACCGCTGAAGGGCCGACCCACCACAGCACACGGTTCTGCACCCACAGCAAGCCCCGGTCGAACGCGAAGCCAAGCAGACCGATCAAGGTCATGGTGAAGAACACCAGGCTCGCATTGAAGGTGTTGCGCGCCATCATGACGATCTGTCCCAGGCCCGATCCCACGCCCACGGCTTCTGCGATCAGCACCACCATCCAGGCGGCAAACAGGTTGAGCCGCAGCGTGATGAAAAGGCTGGGCAGGATCGTCGGCAGGATGACGTGGCGAAACAGCTGATGCTTGGTGGCACCCATGATCCGGGCCACATGCATGTAGGGCGCGGGCACCGCGTCGATCTGCGAGAGCGTGGACAGCACGATGATGAAGAACACCGAGATGAAGACGAGAAAGATCGCAGGTACGTTACCGATGCCGAAGATGAAGATCGCCACCGGAAGCCAGGCCACCGGCGAGATCGGCGTCAACAGGGTCAGCGTGGGCAGGGTGAGCTTGCCGAAGACCGGGAAGTAGCGGATGGCCAGCCCCACACCCACGGCGCCGACGAAGCCCAGGGTCAGGCCCAGCACCACGCGCATGGAAGTCCAGCCCATCACCACCAGCACCGACAGGAAGCCGCCTCCTTCTTCTTCGAGGCTGCGCGCGCCTGCCGGGTCGAAGAACCTGAACTGCTCAGGCAGGTTGGCCAGAAAAATATGAGGCGGCGGCAGCATCAACGGGTCGGCGATCCCCTGCCACCAACAGAACTCCCAGATGCCGACAAAAATGCCCACCGAAGCGAGCGACCACAAGCTGCGCTGTACGAAGGCCAGCGCCCTGGTTCGGCTGACGGAAGGCGGCGATACGGTGGCCGACTTGGCGCCGACCAGAGGCAAGGCTGAGATGCGGGGCTCCATGGCGCTTGTAGTCGGCTCAGGCCATCGACTTCAGCTTTAACCCGGCGTACAGCGCCTTGTTCTCGCTGATCACCTGCTCCAGCAGGGTCCAGTCGATGGCTGCCGGCGGCGGCAGCTTCTTGATGTAGCCCAATTCCTTCATCGACTGGCCGCGGTCCAGGATGAACTGCTTGTTCTTTCGCTGGTCGATCATCACGGGCTGCTTGCTGGCCGCAAGCTTGCCGGCTGCCATGGTGGTCTTGTAGTAGCTGCCGATGGTGTCGCGCAGCGCGGCTTCTGGGTCGGTCTCGATCTGACCCTGCGCCACCATCATGGCCTTGATGACGGCCTTCACAGCCTGCGGGTTCCTATTGATCAGCGGCGTGCGCAGGGCCAGCACGCAATCGGCGTAGTTTTGGCCGTAGATATCGCTGCCGTCGGACAGCACGGTGGAACCCTTGCGCGATGTCAGGCACTGCGTGGCGTAGGGCTCGATATGGCAGATGGCGTCGACAGCACCGACGATGAAGGCCTGCGCCAGTTCGGGCGAGGTGTTGAAGTAGCGCACCTTCACGTCCTTGAAGCTCATGCCGGCCTTCTTGAGGTAG
>JBBQIB010000269.1:0-6100 GCA_038324515.1 Burkholderiales bacterium | reverse complement strand
ACCCCCACCATGTCAAGGTGGTGCTCTAACCAGCTGAGCTACGCGCCTGAGTCAACATGAGAGTATATCTGACGGAAAGCGCCTGGTGACCCCCGAACCTCGACCATGAAGTTCTTGAACGTCTTGACATCCGCGACTCTGACCATGCCCGACCTGAGCCGCCTGAACTCCGATTCGGTTTCGACAAACTCAGGCGAGAGGTACGACTTGTAGTCTGGCCCCGGCGCCAGTTCCCCGATCAGCCCGATACCTTGCTTTCTCCTCAAGCTTGCCGGCGCTCAATATAGGTATTCTCAGCGCGCGCGCCATCGCGCAAGAGAGGGATGAGCGCCGCCCTTGCGCGCAGGCGATGCGGGATCTGCGCAGGGCTGCGAGCACCGCCGGCGCCACCCACCGTGCCGCTGGTCGAGGCGATGTCGAAGGCCCTCGTGGCGCTTGAGCTCCATCCCAATAGCGGACCGCCTTCAGAGTGCAAAGGCCTGAGACAACATTTCCGATAGTCGTCCTCGATCGTCGTCCTCGATCGGCAGGCGCCGGCTCCATCCTGTCCGAAGGCAGGTTCCGGATACTTCAAGCCGCGCAATCCGACGCATGCCTTTGGCTGTGGCGGGCTGCCGCTGGCGATGTTGTGCACGATCGCAGTCACCATGGTCTCGACCATGCAGCCGGTCTTGGGCGCGCCGGTGGCCACGGCTGTCACCTCCACAGGCGATCGCCAAGCGCACGCCGGCCGAGAAGAGGCTGAGGGCTTGCGCCGCGGCTGAGGGCTGGCGGCTACGGAATGTGGCACTCTCGACACTCCATCCGCAACCCCTGACACGCGCCATGTCCCAGACGCTGGAAGTCGACGTTGCCATCATCGGTGCCGGCACCGCCGGCATGGCCGCCTACGAACAGGTGTCCAAGCAGACCGACCGTGTGGTCGTCATCGACGTCGGCCCCTGGGGCACGACCTGTGCGCGCGTGGGTTGCATGCCCAGCAAATTGCTGATCGCCGCGGCCCATGCGGCACACGCCGTGGCGCAAGCCAGAGCCTTCGGCATCGAGGCCGGCGCGCCGAGGGTCGACGGTCAAGCGGTGATGGCGCGTGTGCGCGCCGAACGCGACCGCTATGTGGCCTCGGTGCTGAAGATCGTCGACGGCTGGCCGCCGTCGCACCGCGTCACCGGGCGCGCCCGCTTCGTCGACGACCACACGCTCGCCATCGATGTTGCGGAGATGGGCGCGCCGACCCGCATCCACGCAGCGCGCATCGTGATCGCCACCGGGGCCAGCCCGGTGCGGCCGCCCGACTGGTGCCAGGCGATCGGCAAGCGCCTGGTCACGCACGAGGAGGTCTTCGACTGGCCCACGCTGCCGGCCTCGGTGGCGGTGGTCGGCGCCGGGCCGCTGGGCCTGGAATTGGCGCAGGCGCTGCACCGGCTTCAGGTGCGGGTGCGGCTGTACGATGCCAAGAACCGGGTCGGCACGCTGTCGTCGCCAGCATTGCAGGCGCAGTGCCGCGAGATCTTCGGGGAGGGGTTGCCGCTGACGCTGGGGGCCGGCAACCTGCAGGTGGACCGCGACGGTGACGCCGTGCGCGTGCGCAGTGCCGGCAGCAGCGCAGCCGAAGAACGCTTCGAGCTGCTGCTGGCGGCGGTCGGCCGTACACCGAATGTTCAGGCGCTGAGTCTGTGCCACACCAGCCTGCCGCTGGACGAC
This sequence comes from Burkholderiales bacterium, assembly GCA_038324515.1. Taxonomy (GTDB): domain Bacteria; phylum Pseudomonadota; class Gammaproteobacteria; order Burkholderiales; family Burkholderiaceae_C; genus Rubrivivax. Next base: position 4,399 of record JBBQIB010000269.1, on the reverse strand, counting down.
GATGGCGTGCCAGTGTTCGACCGCCACAGCATGCAGGTCGGCTCGATGCCGATCTTCATCGCCGGCGATGCGGCCGCCGACTGGCCGGTGCTGCACGAAGCCGCCGACGAGGGGCGCTTTGCCGGCGCTGCCGCGGCCGCCTTCCCCCGGGTGCAGAAGCACACGCGCCGCACGCGCATGCAGGTCGTCTTCAGCGCGCCGCAATTGGCGACGGTGGGGCAGGGGTTCGAGGCGCTGACGCAGGCCGGGGTCGACTTCGAGGTGGGCCGGGTCTCGTACGCCGACCAGGGCCGGGCGCAGGTGATGGCGGTGAATCAGGGCGCGCTGGAGGTCTATGGCGAGCCGGGGACCGGGCGGCTGCTGGGTGCCGAGATGGTGGGGCCGGGTGCCGAGCACATCGCCCATCTGCTGGCCTGGTCGGTGGCAAGGGGCGACACCGTGCAGCAGATGCTGTCGTACCCCTTCTACCACCCGACGATCGAGGAGGGCTTGCGCACCGCCTTGCGCGACCTGCGGCAGGCATTGCAGCTGGGCCCGCAGCCCAACGAGCTGGACTGTGGTCCGGGCAGCTGATGCCACCCGACGAGCTGACGTTCATCACCACCTCACCGGCTGCAGCGCTGCTGCTGGCGGCGATCGTGCTGGCGAGCCTGAACGCGCTGTTCAGGCAACCGGAGTGGATCGAACGCGGCGTGTTGCGGCCGTATTGGCTGCTAAGGCGCAAGCAATGGGGCACCTTGTTCAGCAGCGCCTTCCTGCATGCCGACCTGACGCACTTGCTGTTCAACAGCTTCACCTTCTGGGCCTTCGGCTTCGGGCTCGAACGCGCCATCGGCACGCCCAAGTTCATCGCCCTGTACCTGGTGGGCCTGCTGGCCAGTGATGCGCTGACCTGGCTGCAGCACCGCAATGACGCCGGCTACCGCACGCTGGGCGCCTCGGGTGCGATCGGAGCAGTGCTGTTCGCGTCGATCGTCTATGTGCCGCAGGCGTCGATATTCATCCTGCCGATCCCCGTGCCGATCCCGGCGCCGCTGTTTGCGCTGGCGTACCTGGCCTACAGCATCTGGGCGTCCAAGCGCGGCGGTGGGCGCGTCAATCACGACGCCCATATCGGCGGCGCCGTCGCAGGGGTGCTGTTCGTGCTGCTGGTGGACCCGCAGGCGGCAGCGGCGGCGTGGCGGTGGATGATGGACTGAGGCGGGTGCAGAACCCGGAAAGGATTTGCACGGCTGGGCTCGACGCGGGTAGATCTCCTGTCTGTCAGACTCAGGTTGGCGGGCCACAACACACTTGCTGCGGCCCTTTTTTGCTGATGCCCCTCAAAGCGCCCCCTCAAAGCGCCGCTTTGGCCAGCATCCACGCACCCATCGCGATCATCATCAGGTTCTCGGTCAGCGAGATGAAGCCCAGCGGGACGTTGCTGTTGCCGCCGACACAGGCGCATTTGAGTTCGCGCTTGTCGATATAGACAGCCTTGATCACCGAAACTGCACCGATGGTGCCGATGCACAGCGCAACGGGTGCGGACAGGAAGGTCAGCACGCCGGAGATCATCAGGATGCCCGCGAAAGCTTCCGCGAACGGATAGACGTAGCCATAGCGCACCCAGCGGCGAGCGAGCAGATCGTAATTGAGGAACATCATCGAGAAACTGCGCACGTCCTGCAGTTTCTGGACGGCCAGCATCACCATCGAGAAGGCGATGAACCATTCGGCGGCACGCATCGTCAGCAGCGCGCCAAACGCGGCCCAACTCGTCGCCAGCGCCATCAGCGCCGCAACGGCGAAGATGGCGATGACGGGCTGGTAGGAGGTCGCGTCGGGATCGGCGACTTCCTTGCCGAAATACTCGCGCAGGTCGTCGTAGCCGCCGATCCGCTGGCCATCGATAAAGGTTTGCGGCGTCGCCTCGACGTTGTGTTGTGCCTTGAACGCATCGGTTGCCGCGCGCGTTTCGAGATGGTGATCCTCGACCGCAAAGCCCTCACGCTCGAGCAGATCCTTCGATTTCAGCCCATAGGGGCAGATATGGTCGGGCATGACCATGCGATGGAGTTCGGCGGTTTTGGCGTTTGACATCGGATTTCTCCCGGTCCAACAGGATCAAAGACTCCCTTGAATTCAGGCCGGGCGCGTTTCGCGCTTTCGGCGGCGATCGTTGCATCGCCATTCTGGCCGAAGCGTCGATTCTGATCAGATCGGCCATTGAACAGGGCGGGTTCACCCCTGGCGGGGTCGGGACGAGCTCGACTCGTGACGGCCGCCGCGCCGCTGCGGCGGACCGGCCATCGAACGGGCCCTGGGTCTGGGCGATTTCGGACTCGACGGCGTCGATCACCTTGCTGGCCTCGGTGAAGACACCCGGCGCGCGCAGCTGTGCGCGCAGCCGGTCAAACTTCTCTGCAATGTTGTTCTGGTAGGTCGGCAATTCCTTGCCGAGCATGCGCACCTGGCCGGCCATGAACACGCTGGATCCGACCAGCGCGCCGAGCGTGATGGCGACCACCGCTGTCACCGCAATGGCGCGCGGCAGGCCGAACCGCCGGATGCGGGCGTTCAACGGGGCCAGCACGAAGGCCAGCAAGGTCGCCAACGCCAGCGGAATCAGCAGCTCGCGCCCGAAGTAGAGCGCCGCCACGACGACGGCTGCAGCCAGGAGCCGCTGCGACAACGGCATTGGCATCGGCAGATCCGGCTCTTTCAGGGTGCTCATCCTCAGCTCAAACAAAAAAAAGAGCCACGCTGTACCGGCGTGCTCTTTGCCGCAAGGCGCTGGCTTGTCAGCGAGCGCGTCCGCGTTGGAAGAGATTGACGATGGCCAGCAGGATGATTGCGCCCACCAGCGAAACCAGCGCCGCAGGGATGCTGAGCGCGCCTTGGTTGATGCTGCCGACGCCGATCAATGGCGAGATCAGCCATCCACCGAGCATCGCGCCAACGATGCCGACGACGATGTTGAGGATCAAGCCCTGCTGGGCGTCCGTCTTCATGATCATGCTGGCGACCCAGCCGATCAAACCGCTGACGGTGGCTTGCGTCTCCGAAGCCGAGCGTTATCGCTCAACGGTTCAACGACCTGGCAGTAGCAGTCGGAACACGGGGCGGGGCTTGCGCGTGCCGCGGGTCTCGCCTTCTGTCCCACAGCGGGATTTCTCTTCTGCCTACATCGACGACGTGCTGCGGCACAGAGACTGGCCAATCCCCAGCGCCCGATCGCGCCTCCCGCCAACCCCGTATGAAGAAGGAATCCAAATGTCCAACCCATCGAATCTGTCCGATCTATACGCCGACGAACTGAAGGACTTGTGGTCAGCCAACGACCAGATGGCGCGCGTCTTGAAGAAGATCGCACCCAAGGCGACGCACCCCAAACTCAAACAGATGCTGGAACAGTCCCAGACGGGCATCGCAGCGCACACTGACATGCTCAAGACTTTGCTCGCCAACCGGGACGAAAAGTTGTCCAAGGAACACTGCAAGGGCATGGAAGGGCTGGCTGCCGAAGCCCTGAAACATATTGTCGAATCCGGCCCCGACAAGGGCCCGGTGCTGGACGCTGCCATCATCGCCCAGTGCCAACGCATGACGCATTACGGGATCACCGGCTTCGGCACCGTTGCCGCCTTCTCGAAGGCGCTGGGGCTGACAGACGACAACAAGCAACTTCGCGCAGCGGTCAGTGGCATGTACCGCTCCGATGAACTGATGACGGAACTGGCCGAAGCTGCAGTCAATGCGGATGCCGTCGACGAATAGCGGCTCGTAGCCGACCTTGGCTTGTCCAACGGCGTGCTGGCGAGGACCTGCGCAAACGCGCCGACTACCAGTCGCGCCGAGTGAGCTTTGTCAAGACCCGCGCCGTGTGCAACCCCGTCGGTTTTCGCAAGGCCCCCAACCTCAACGGCCGGGCCGGCTTCGTGCGCATCGACACCGTCCATCAAGTGGACCTGGACGGCGTCGAGGGCGTCTCGTGGTGCGCAAGCACATGGGCTACAGCCACATCCCACAAAGTACGCCAAACCGCAGCAAAGCGGCGGCTCGATAAACTGTGCGCTCTGGCCAGATCAACTCGACCACTGCACAACATCACTTCGCGCCCCCTTCAGGCTCATACCTGGATTGGAAAATACTCCCCGTGCGCCTGCTGCCCGCCTGGTCCGGCAGCCTGTCACAGCCGCAGCACTACCGCCGCCAGACCCGGCGCACGCCGGGCAGCCGCGCTACCAGGTTCAGGACGCTGGCCAATTGGCTGGCGTCTTGGGCTTCGACGCTGAAGCTCATGCGCAGGCTGTGTTTGTCACTCTGGGTCTGGCTGCTGACACCGGTGACGTTGATCTTGTCTTTGGCAAAAACCTCACTGACATCACGCAGCAGCCCGTGGCGGTCTGCTGACTCC
>JBBQIB010000268.1:0-6116 GCA_038324515.1 Burkholderiales bacterium | reverse complement strand
GTCAGCGTGCTGGTGCGCAGCATGGCCCGCGCTTCTCTCAGCCGTACGCTGGCTTCTGTCGCCGTTCAAACCGGCGTGGCTTTGGAGGTGGTGGTGATCAATGCCACGGGCGGGGTCCACCCGCCTTTGCAGCCGCATTGCGGGCCGTTCCCGCTGCGACTGGTGGGCGCAGATCGGCCACTGAGCCGCCCCGAGGCCGCCAACCTGGCGCTTGCCGGCGCGCGGGGTCGATACGTCTTGTTTCTTGACGACGACGACACGCTGGACCCCGACCATCTTGCGCGCTTGTGGGTGGCTCTGAGTCGGCAGCAGCATGCCATTGCTGCGTATGCCGGCGTGCGCCTGCTGAATGCAGATGGGCAATTGCAAAGGGTCCTGGATCAACCCTTTGACTCGGTCCAGTTGCTGTGCGAGAACTTCTTGCCGATCCATGCGGTGCTTTTCACTCGCAGCACCGAGGCCGACGCGCCTGTCTTCGACGAATCCCTGGAAGTCTACGAAGACTGGGACTATTGGTTGCAGTTGTCACAGCGCGGCGGCTTCATCCATGTACCTGGGGTGTCGGCCAGCTATTACGTCGAAGGCGATTCGGGCCTGAGCAGTCAACCAGACCCGGCATTCACCCGGGCGGCCCGCCTGGCGGTTTATCAGAAGTGGACGCGCAGCATTTCAAGCTCGCAGCTTGAAGCCATTGCGAACTTTGCTGCGACACACTCGACCAAAGTCAATGAGCTGCAAACTGTTTGCCGGCAGCTTCAAAAACAACTGCTCGACCTGACACTGAGCGACAGCGCCGAGCAGCTTCGAAAACAACTGCTCGACCTGATACTGAGCGACAGCGCCGGAAAGCAAGCTCTTCATGAGGCCCTTCATCGAACTCAAGCGTCGCTGGACCAAATCGCCGAGCGAGTTTCCGAATTGAGTGAATCGCTGCAGACCGCGCACGAACAGACCAGATCGTCACAGGCTCAGACCCAACTCGCTCAAACCGAGCTGCATCAGCTGGCAGCGCGTCATGTCCAGGTGCAGCATGAGTTTGAAGCGGTCCAGCAGGCTCGCCTGAGCGAAGTGTCGGACTTGCAAAGGCAACTTCACTCATCAGAAAGTGCACGCTCCGGTTTGCAAGAGAGGGCCAGTTTTCTCGAATCTCGCGTGCACCAAGTCCAATCGCAACTTGAGCAGACAACACATGGCTACAAGCACCTGGAATCGGGCTATCTGCAGGTCACGAATTCGCTGTCCTGGCGGCTGCTCAGCCCACTGCGGCGCATCCGAGGCGCCTTGGGCCGGGCTTTCGGTGAGCCATCAGCTGCACCCTCATCCATCGACTCGATCGGCGCACCTGCAGCAAGCTCTCAAGGCAGCGAGCGACTGCGCGCGGTGTTCATCGGCGCGCTGCGACACGTGCCCTTGTCTGGCGAACGAAAACAAGAGTTGAAAGTCTGGATGGTGGCGCGCCCCTGGGCGGCGCGCTGGTTGCCGTGGTTTGCGCTGTCGTCCAGCCCCACTGTCTTGCAGAGTTCAGCGCAAACCGCAACAACTGCGGCGAGCAGCAGCACCCAAGATCGTGAGCCGGGCGCAAAAACCGTCCCAGCAAAGCTGGACAAAGAGGCCGTGCGGGCAGATGCAGAGCGTCAGCTGTCTCACTTTCTGCAGAACGCGCAGCGCATCGAGTTCAAGAGTCACACCACAGCGCCTCAGCTGAGCGTCATCGTGGTGCTCTACAACCAGGCGGGTTTGAGTCTGCTGTGTCTGCAGGCTTTGGCCATGAGCGAAGGCGTCAGCTTCGAGCTGATCCTGGTCGACAACGCATCAACCGACCGCATGCAGCCGCTGCTGGAGCGCATCGATGGCGCGACGCTGCTGCCTCAAGACAGCAATCTGGGTTTTCTGCGCGCGGTCAATCTTGCTGCCTTGCAAGCGCGTGGCGAGCATCTGGTGCTGCTCAACAATGACGCCCTGGTGGAGCCAGAGAGCTTGAAGCTGGCCCTGGACCGGCTCGTTCTGGAGCCCGACGCAGGCGCCGTAGGTGGCCCCATCCTGCTGTGGGACGGCAGCCTCCAGGAAGCCGGCAGCATCATTTGGCAGGATGGCAGTTGCTTGGGTTACGGGCGCGGAGACAACCCCGATTTGCCACCTTACCGCTTTGTGCGTGACGTGGACTACTGTTCGGGCGCCTTCATGGTCGTCAGGCGCCATCTGTTCGAGCAACTCGGTGGCCTGGACGACAGCTTTGCGCCCGCCTACTACGAGGAGACTGAGTTCTGCGCCAGACTTTGGGAGTCAGGCTACCGAGTGGTCTACGACCCCGCAGTGCGCGTGCGGCATTTTGAGTTTGCCAGTGAGCAGTCCAGCGGCCAGGCTCTGGCTTTGCAAGCGCGAAACCAGCAGATTTTTGTCGCCAAACATCCAAAATTCCTGTCGCAAAGGCCACTCGCAGCCAGCGCGAATATCCTGCGTGGCCGACACCGGCTTGCACCTGATGCGCGGCGCATTCTGGTCATCGATGACCGTGTCCCTTTGCCGTGGCTCGGCCAAGGCTACCCCCGCGCCGCCAGACTGATTCAGGAGATGGTGGCAGCCGGCCACTTTGTCACGCACTACCCCTTGCAGTTCCCGCACGAAGACCCCGCCGATGTCAAGCGCGTGCTGCCGCAAACCGTCGAGGTGATGGTGGATCAAGGGCTGGCAGGCTTCAGCCGCTTTCTGGCTGAACGCGCGGGTCTGTACGACATCGTCTGGGTCAGCCGACCACACAACATGGAGTTGCTGCGTGCAGTCACTGCCCAGCAGCCCACAAGCTTGCAAGGCGCCAAGCTGGTGTACGACGCAGAAGCGCTTTTCTCGTTGCGCGACATTGCCAAGGCCGAGGTCATGGCCCAGCCTTTCAGCGCTGAAGAAAAACAGCGTCGGATGGCTGCAGAGTTGGCCATCGCACAGGGTGTCGACACGATCATCACCGTGACCCAGCAAGAGGCTCTGCACTATTGCCAAGCCAATTTCAAAGACGTACACCTCGTCGGCCATGCGCTTGAACCCAACCCTACCGATGCCACCTTTGAGGACCGCTCGGGCTTCCTGTTTGTTGGCGCATCGCTGACTGACGACACGCCCAACGCAGACAGTCTGATCTGGTTCGTGCGTGCAGTCTGGCCTGCCATCACCCGCCAACTTGGAAGCCTTGCCAAGCTGCACGTGGTGGGCCACTGCGAGGCCCCTGGCGTGCTGGGCTTGGCCAGCGACAGCGTCGTGCTGCACGGCAGCGTTGCCGAGTTGCGGCCCTGGTTCGAGCGGTGTCGTGCCTTTGTGGTGCCCACACGTTTTGCGGCCGGCGTTGCCTTCAAGGCGCACGAAGCAGCGGCCCACGGTTTGCCCCTGGTGACCACCACGCTGATCGCCGAGCAGCTGGGCTGGCAGCAGGTGGTGGATGTAGGGATCGACACAGAAGGGTTTGCAGCGGCCTGCATCAGACTGCACTCCGATCCGATCCACTGGGCCAACAAGAGGCAAGCCGCACTCGAAGCGGTGAGCCGTGACTGTTCACCGCTGGCCTTTGCCCGGGCCATCCGGGCAGTGACGGGAGTGGCGCAGCCACGGTCACCCGCCAAGGCAGTGCCGCTGACGCCCCATCAAAAGCGCCTGGCTGAGCTTTCAGCGATGCTGAAGCAACAAGCGCATCAGGTCGCCAGTGAGGCGAGCGACAGCGAGCGGACTGCCGATCTTTGGGGTCGCGACGCTCAGGCTCGCCTGAGCGAACTCCACGCTCTGAGGAACTGGACTTCGCACCCCGTGACTGCACGTGAGATCAACCGGTGCGTTTCAGATGATCCGGAACGGGGCTGGATCGGCCACCTCAAGGATTGCTACTTTTCCAGACCAGGCGAACGTGGGCTATCTCTTGGCTCCGGAAGCGGCGCTGCGGTCATCGACTGTGCCCGGCTGGACATCGTGGCCCACATGCAGGGCCTGGACATCTCCCCCGGCGCTGTTGAAGTGGCCAGAGGCAGAGCCATTGCCGAGGGCCTGCAGCATCGGGTGGCGTTCGACGTCGCCGACCTCAATTCGCCGGTGCTGCAAGGGCCTTTCGACCTGGTGATGTTCGAGCAATCCTTGCACCACATCGACCGGCTTGAAGAAGCGTTGGATGCATGTGCAAGCGCACTGAGGCCAGGCGGGCACTTCGTGATCAACGAATACATCGGCCCGGACCGCTTTCAGTGGAGCGACGACGTCAACCGGCTGATGAACGAGTGGCTGCTCAAACTGCCGCCCAGATACCGCATCGAGCCAGCCAGCGGCACCGTGCGCAACCACGTGCATCGGCTCACCGTGGAAGAGGTGGTGGCGGTGGACCCCTCAGAAGCCATTCACTCCTCAAAGATCCTGGCAGCGTGCGCTGCCAGATTCGAGTTGATCGAAGCGCGCGACTTTGGCGGCACCTTGCTGCAGTTCATGCTGGCCGAGATCATCGCCAATTTCGACCCCGATGAGCCCGATGATGTTCAGATCCTGAAGCAGTTGGTGCGCGCTGAAGCCGATTTGATAGAGACCCATGCGATCGAGCAGAGCTTTGTGTTTGCGGTGTACCGCAAAGCCGAGACTGTCGGCGGCGACCCGATTGATCGTCTCGCACCTACATGAGACGCTTGCGCATCACCACCATATCCTGGTTGGCAGCAAAGCCGTCCAGAAACTCCAGAACCTCGAAGTGCTTCCCCCAATTGCTTTCAATGTGAGCCCTGGTCTGGACGACATCCTTGTAGTAATTTTCTTCACCGACAATGTCATTGATTCTCGGATTGACACCCATGGTCACAAAGCCGTGCTTTCGAAGATCTCTGATCAGCTTCGGATTGACGCGATAAAGCGCTGATTGCGCAAATCCCTGAACCGACAGCATGACCAATGCACCAGGCATCGTCATCCTGTGCAGCTCTTTCAACCAAAGTTGCTGGTCCTTTTCAGACAGGTGAGTACAGACCGATATCCCAACGATCAGGTCGAATTTCCCGTCTGCAACCTGGGTTGGCGGACGTAGCGGAAAGACGCTGCATTTCGCGAAAGGAAACTGATCCTGGCAATATTTCAGGTTGTCATGATCGATATCTGAGCCCCAAATTTCCGGCCCCTTGATGTTAGAAAGGTGCGAAAGCAGTCGACCTGCACCACAGCCCCAATCAAGAAAGCCCTCGAAGTCCTCGAAGCCCCGACCAAAGCGGAGGCGCAAGTAGTCATCGATGCGATAAAAGAGAGTTGCTCCTCCAATTTCAAAATGGAGGCTTTCCTCGGACCCAATCACTCTTGAAACTCGTTCGCCGCTGGGCCCACCGGCACCCAGTCCCGCCCGTATCCACCAAGCAGATCGACGGGCGTCTTCGATGTCGCCGTCTTGAATAAATTCAAAACGATAGTAGTCATCCGCCGGTATCACGTTCTTGTTCACACGGCACTCAAAACGTGCGCGACCCGAATTGGCGACGCCATAGAAGTGCTCGGCAAGGTCTGGGCTGTCCATCCATGTCACTGACTCGAACGGCACGCCATTGACATGGAAGCGAGAGGTGTCGTGTGTCCCTTTGGTAACAAGTGCCCAACCTGAAAGCAAGAGCACGTCGCCCTCGCTTTGAACTCGATCGAACAACCACACAATCGCGCGCGCGCACGCGCTGGCCAGCATACGAGAGATATCAAGATCAGTATCATTTTCCATGATTCGCTTCATGCCGCCTTCAGTTATTCAGTGTCAGTCCAACCCGATTTCGGCGCCGCGCAGCCGTCTGCAATCCTGATCGAAACGTCCGCGCCATGTTTCGGAACCGGGGGCGATCAAATTCGCCCAAGGCAGTGGAAGAGGCAAAAAGTCTAGCAGAGTCAGCACGGCGAAATTCGTTCCGATGCACGCGCCACAGGAGTCTCAAAGCAAGTGTGGGTGTGCCAACCGAGGCGCTGCGCAAGTCGCAGAAAGATCTGGTGGTGGTGATGAACCACGACCGGCCGGATGCGTTGATGGTGGGTCTGGCGTCCTTGGGCGCCATGGACCTTGAAGGCGTTCGCGCTGCGCTCGCAACTGCGCTGTTCAAGGACGGCCACCTGGCATTGGCACGCGCTGCGCGGGT
>JBBQIB010000267.1:0-6122 GCA_038324515.1 Burkholderiales bacterium | reverse complement strand
TGATGATCTGGAACACGCGACGGAACAGCAAATCCATCTGGCCGAAACTCTCGACATTGCCGATCGGCAGACGTTGACGCTCATTGCCCCGGCTCACTTCGATCCAGCCATTCGAGAGGTCGATGACAATGTCATTCGGGGGCTGCGTCGCATTCAAGTTCGGTGCTGTTTTACGGTCGAGCAAGCCCCCTTCGAGCAAGCCTTTTTCGTGCGCACGAGCAGCCTTGAACTTGCCACTGCCGTCGTAGACTTCGACGCCCCGAAACTCCTTCATCAAGTCGGTGATGAACGAATCCAGGATTTTCTCGTTTCCAGTGACTGAAAACTTCGGCTTGCTGGAGGAGGTTTGCGGTGGAGACATGGATAAATGGTACGCCGGGATGCAAGACCGAGTCAAGCCACTGCCACTGCCATAGCCTTGTCCAACATGGTGGGAGCCTGAACGGGCTGCGTGTTTCAAACCAGAAATGAGCCTGAAGGTGGGCAAGTTGAGGTGAATCGGTGGGGGTTGATCACCACAAGGAGGGTGATCGACATGGACGAGACACGGCTGCGCACGATTGAGCAGGTGCAGCAATTTCTCAGAGCAAGGTCCGAGGTGGCGTTCGCAGCGCCGTCCACGGGCCGGGGCGGCTGACGACCGGTTTTACGAGCACATCAGCCGCATGCTGGCGCGGTTCGACTGTCCGCAGTGCCAGCCAGCATGACCGCGGAGCAGTGCCGGCCTGCCTGCGACGAACGAGCGGCTACCGCCGTGCACAGCTGACTCGCTTGGTCTCGCGCTGGACCGCCAACCGTGAGGCGCAGGAGCCTCTGCGCAAGCGATATCGCGCCCGGCCGCGCCCTTCACGCTCAAGGACACGGCCGCCGACGTGGAGAATCTGGTGGAGATGAACCGGGCCGACGAGGACGTGTGCGGACCGGCCATCGCGCACCTCTCGCAACGCACTCACGCCGTCCATGGCGACCAGCGCCATGCACGCCTTGTCGGATTCAGGACAGCGCTGAATCTTTCCCCGGCAAGGAGCGGCAGCTTTTCAGGGCGTGTACGGGATGTACAGCACGCCAACTTCCGCAATGCCCACCAGGTCGATGCGCTGGGCGTTGAGATCAGTCTCAGCTGCCAGCAGGCCCAGACTGGCCGGGGTGTGGCTGCCGTTGTCCAGCAATCCGCGGTAGTACAGCAGCGTGGGGATGTCGGGCCGCACGCCCACCACGTTGGTGTAGAGCAAATCCACGATCAAGGTGTGCCTGGCGCCGACGCCCAGTTTTGCATCCAGCGCCAGTTGCATCAATGCCAATGGGCTCATGCCGGCATCCAGCAGCCCCAGTCCGATGCCAAAGTACTCGGCGTTGTTTACCGATGCCGCACCAAACACCGCGCCCAGCGTGCGCGCTGTGGTGCCTGCATGCCCGTCGAAATCCAGTGCGGCGTAGGCGTCGCTGAAGCGCACCCGCTCAATGCCGTACAACAGATCGCGCCCTTCATCGCCCTTGAGGTCCAGCAGGGCATAGCCTTTGCTGCTCGTTTTGCCGATCAGCTCGTAGCGGCTGACTGGCTCGATGCCGAAGTTTTGTAAGGAGCCTCTGTACACCGCCATGTCGATGCCATCACCGCCCTCCAAGATGTCGCTGCCCGCATTGCCTTGCAGCAGATCAGGCCCGGCCATGCCGCGCAAGGTGTCAGGGCCACTGGTGCCGACCAGGCTGTCCGCACGGACGCTGCCGTTGATGACGTTGCGCTCGAAGGCAGACAGCTGATAGCCCCCGGTGTCGCCGCCAAATGCGTCTGCGACAACCCAGACTGTGCCTGTGAAGGGCGCCGTAAAAGTGGCTTGATGGTTGCGGTCGCCGCTGACGTCGTAAAAACCGATGCTCGTGCCTGCTCGGTCCAGCACAAACAGGAGGGAGTTGTCAAGGTCCAGCAGCTGCATGGTCACCGTATATTCCTTGCCTACGCTGACAACCATGCGGAAAAAGTCGGCGTCCGATGGCACGTTGATTCGGCCGGTGCTGATGCCCGCACCGACAGTCACGATACCGGTGCTGCTGATGTTGGCCGGTAAGTCATTGCTTCCCTCCGACACGCTCAACTTGTAGCTGCGGCCTTCCTGAGCTTGGCGGTCGTCCACACGCTCCCGGCCGCTGGCGTCGAAGCTGCTGAAGCGCAGCCCTGAACCAATTTTCTCCCAGTCGTCAGTATGCAAATTGGGCTGAATGGCCATGTTGTCGACTCCCCAAATCGTTAGGGCTTTGACAGTAGCAGATAGATACTTTCAATTCAACCGGGTCAGGACCCCCTAGTTCCAGGGGGAATGCGCCAAGCCCAGGTCTCGCATGCACCGCGCTGGCGCGCTCAACCCTTTGCTGCTTTGACGCGAGTTTCGTCCCATATCAACCCCGGGCACTTAGCCGCAGCGGCAGCGATCTGGAGCCGCCCAATCGCGTCTTTTCGGTCTGCCGGCCTGCGACCGGGGCCATTTCGCTGAGCCCGTTTCGCAACGAGGTCGGCGGCACCTGGTTCGGGTTGTTGCCAGGCATCCGAATGGAAGCGTCAGTTCATTCAACCGAGTGTTGCGCTTCGGACTTGAAATTGCCCTGCGAAAAAAGTATTGCCTCGGGGCTGATGATCGCCAGCAGCGCGCCCTGATGTAACAACGCGCGTGCTCAGGGGTTTCGGTGACTTCGCAGTTTGCGATGTTGTCGTTGTTGTTGTCGTCGTCGGCCGGCGTCGCCACCGATGCTGGCACGGGGCCCGTCTCCGCGGGCTTGCTGCATGCTGGCAGCGGCGCCGCGCACGTGCCGACCAGCGGGAGAGGTGGAACGATGAAAGAGTACCTTTGAGAGACTGCGCTGGCAGTACATTTGCGCCCTCAGGCCAAGCTTCCCAAGGCGCACGCACCAGACGCATCCGCGAAGATCGCATCGATGTCGCGAGCACTGTGGAGCGCCCTCGCCCCATCGATCGGCCTGCTCGGTGCTGCCCTCTGCGATGTAGTCCCAGGTCTCGAGGACATCGGCCGCATGTCGTGAAAGACTCTTTCATCCAAAGCCTGCTCAGCCGCCACGGCGTGCGCGCCCGGGCCCTGCGCTGCGTGGCGCGGCTGGACTGCGAGGTTTGGCGCGTACGCCCTGAGCACGGCGCCGACCTGGCAGCGCGCATCTATCCGCTGCGTCAGCAGGATCTCGACGCCATCGGCACCGAACTGGACTGGTTGCAAGCGCTGGCCGCCGCCGGCCTGCACGTGCCGGTGCCGCAAAGTGGAGCTGATGGCACGCGGCTGCACCGCCACCCCGACGGGCGCTATGCGGTACTGCTCACTTGGCTTGGCGGGCGCCAGCACGACCGCTGCCTCACGCCCGCACGGCTGCATGCCGTGGGCCGCTTCACCGGCGCCGCGCACCGAGTCGCCGCTGAGTTGCATGCTGCCGGCCGCGTTCGCCTGCAGCGCGAAGCCGTGCCGCTGGACCTGCCGGCCTGGGCCACGGGCACGCGCCCCGGTGCCGAACGCCTGAGCCCCATGCACCGCGCGCTGCTTCGAGATGCGGCCGCGCCGCTGCACGCCGCGATCGAAGCCTTCGGCCGCGGCCCCGCAAGCTGGGGCCTGGTGCATGGTGACCTGCATCTGTGGAACTTGCTTTTCGTGCGCGGCGCGGCGGGGGCCATCGATTTCAGCGACTGTGGGCTGGGCCACCACGCCATGGATCTGGCCGCCACGCTGCAATACTTGCGCCACCCTCTGGTCATGCACCACGACCACCGTCGCCAGTACCCGGCCCTGCACGATGCACTGCTGCAAGGCTACGCCGCCGAAGCTGCGCTGCCGACACGCGTGGAGCAGCAGGTGCAAGTGCTGATCGTTGCGCGGCTGTTTCTCACCCTGGCGTGGATGCTTGACGATTGGCCCACGCTGGATCACCGACCGTGGGGGCACGGGTTCATCCGCAGCTCGCAGCAGGCGCTGCGCGCCTGGCTGGCCGGCTCAGGGAACACATGAAGGCCGCAGCGGGCCATGCGCGGCCGACCACGTGATGGACGGAATGAGGGCAGCAGGTCAGCAGGGCAGCGGCCAAAGTATCCTGATCACGAGAGCGACTGACCCAATCCGATCCAACGCGGAGATAGAAAGCGCCGTTCTTGAAGCCTGAAGACAGTCAGTCGGCAGCGATCAGATCGTGCGCTGCAGCGCTTCGAAAAACAGCTTCGATTGCAGCCGCTCGCCCAAGGACTGCTCACAGACGCGTCGAGCCAGCGTCGCTTCGACAGGCACCAACGGCCTGCTTGTCCACACCGATGGGCCCGTGAAAACGCATCGCAGCCTGCAACTCTGCGGGCGCGGCCGAGCAGGTACCGGGCGAAGTGCTCAAGACCTGCGAGAAGCTCGCAATGCAGCCAGAGCGCGGCGCCTACCCAGCGGAACTGCTCGACCTGGCCATCCGGCGCTACCGGCAGGTGTTCTTCAAACCCTACCGCGTGGTCTACCGCGTGGACGGCGACCAGGTTGCGGTGCTGCTGATTGCGGATGGACGCCGCGACCTGAAAGCCCTGCTCGAGCGCCGACTGCTGAGCATGTAACCCATCGGCCGAGCATCAGCCCGCCTGAGGCTCGACTCCGCGCCGGCCATCCGGCACGAACTTCATCCATTGAGGCAGCGGCCGGCAGGACTGCACCGGAGGCGGCTTTCAGGAAGACGCAGTGATGACTTTGTCATCGGCTTGCGACCCGGTGCCGACGTCCGAAGAGGTGATTTCGTCGCCCGGGAAAGCCGCCGTTGGACTCAGGAATCCAAGCAGTAGAAGGATGAAGAGGTGGGATTCACGAGTGGGCAAGGCGGCGCTGCGGGTAGCATTCAGTCAGGAAGTACGGCTCCGCCGTTGAACCAGTGCACCCCTGCGAGAAACAACATGCACACCCACGACGACGACAAACAGTCAGCCCGTTGGCTGAAGTTCCTCGATGAGTTGCATCCTGGCGCCAGCGCTGTACTGGCCCAGGATCCTGACGCGGAGCACTGCCTGGTCTCATTCATCAACGAACCCGTGCCCGGTCCACCGGGCTGGCAGCGGCTGATTCGCGGCTTCCGGGGCCTGACGACGTTCGCAATGATGACTATCCAGATGGGCAAGTACCCGTCGCTGACGAGGTGCTGGAACGACCTCTCCGGGACGTTCCTGGCAGACGGAGAAGGGGATGGCGACAACACCTATGCCGCTCGGCTCACTGTCGAGGCGTGGGTCTTTTGCGACTTTCCGGTCCAGGAAACCGGCCAATGCTTGCTGGGGATGTTTCGGGACTTTCTTGCCGACTGTGGGGCTCTCCCGGAATTCCAGTCGTTCATAGATGCGATGGACGGAACAAGGTTGGGGCTGCACCAGGAGGTAGGCAGGACGGCTGACGTGATCCGCTTCCGCGAGCTGATTTCGGGCCAGACCACCGAGGTTTTCCGATCCGTCTCCCAGTTCGGCAAGGGTGAGATCTTCCTCAGCCGCATCGTCCTTTTCGAAGGTGTCAACTACCTCTTCGGCGACCCGAAGTGCTGGCCCAAGCAAACCAAGACATCCGTGGAGAACATGGTTCTGGACAAAATGTACTTGTATCCAACGGTCGGTCAGACCACCGGTGCGGTGCTTGATGTAAAGGATCAGTTCGCAGTCTTCATGAAGATTGCGGGACCGTATTGGATGTCATGCGCGTCGGACGACGCCGAAATTCCCATCCTGATGCCGGATCACTGTTTTTCGTACTACACGCAGCCGGCCAACGACGGCTGAGAGTCGGCGACCGTCCGATAGGTGCGCCGTCAAACACATCTCCTTGTGGTTCTCGGCGACGAACCAGGGCTTCAATGCGCGGGTTGCGCCAAACCGGTCCTTGAATGACTCCAGTGCGTCTCCGGGCGTCGGCGGGGCCATTGAACCGAGTCTGAGCCGGCCGACAGAGGCCGACCTATGCCGCCAGCCGCGTCTGGATGCGACTGTCGCCGGCAAACGTCAAGTACCGACGTCCACAGTTCTGCCGAAGCCCGACGACCACTTTACCGCCGGCAATTCGGGGCGGGCCGGCAAGCCGCGATCCTCTGCTGCCGCTCAGGCTGAAGCGGGCGAGGTCAGCAATGCAGCG
>JBBQIB010000266.1:0-6132 GCA_038324515.1 Burkholderiales bacterium | reverse complement strand
TGTTGCAGCATGGGTTTCCTCGTGGCGGGTGCGCTTGAAGGGTGTGCTTGACTGTCGCTCTGGCCGGTACTGACGGCTCAGGCAGAGGCAACAACAGGCGCGGTGGCGGCGGCCAGGCCGAAGTCCTGCGGGTAATGGTTCAGCGCCGACAGCACCGGGAAGGGCGTCATGCCGCCCATCGCGCACAGCGAGCCGTGCACCATGGTCTCGCAGAGGTCGCGCAGCAATACGACTTGCTGCTCGCGGTTCTCGCCGCTGGCAATGCGGTCGATGACCTCGACACCGCGCGTCGAGCCGATGCGGCAGGGCGTGCACTTGCCGCAGGACTCGATGGCACAGAACTCCATCGCGTAGCGCGCCAGCTTCGACAGGTCAGCCGTGTCGTCGTGCACGACGATGCCGCCATGGCCAACCACCGCACCCATCGCGGCATAGGCTTCATAGTCCAGCGGCACGTCCCACTGCGACTCGGGCACATACGCGCCCAGGGGCCCGCCGATCTGCACCGCCTTGATCGGCCGCCCGCTGGCGCTGCCGCCGCCAAAACCGTAGAGCAGTTCGCGCAATGTCACGCCGAAGGCCTTCTCGACGAGCCCGCCATGCTTGATGTTGCCCGCCAACTGGAAAGGCAGCGTGCCGTGTGAACGGCCGACCCCAAAGTTGCGGTAGAAGTCCGCGCCGCGCGCCAGGATCAGGGGCACTGTGGCGAAGGTGATCACGTTGTTGACAACGGTCGGTCGCCCGAACAGCCCTTGCAGCGCCGGGAGCGGCGGCTTGGCGCGCACGATGCCGCGTTTGCCTTCGATGCTTTCCAGCATCGCCGTTTCTTCGCCGCAGACATACGACCCAGCGGCCTTGCGCACTTCAACCCTGAAAGCCAGGCCCGAACCGCAGACGTCATCGCCCAGGAAGCCGGCCGCTGTGGCGCGCTCGACTGCTGCAGTCATCGTCGCCACGGCATGCGGATACTCCGAGCGGATGTAGACGTAGCCTTGGGTCGCACCGACGGCCAGCGCTGCGATTGCCATGCCTTCGATCAGCATGAGGGGGTCGCCCTCCATCGTCATGCGGTCAGAGTAGGTCCCCGAGTCGCCTTCATCAGCATTGCAGACCACGTACTTCTGGCCGTCGGGCTCATCCGCATTCGCGTGCAACACCGTCTTCCACTTGATGCCGGCCGGAAAGGCCGCACCCCCGCGACCACGCAGGCCGGAATGCGTCACTTGCTGGACGATGGCGGCGCCGCCCTCGGCTCGCAAGAGAGCGACCGCCCGGCGCAGGCCAGCCCAGCCTTCGTGGGCCTCAAAGTCGGCCAGCGACATGGGGTCGGTGACACCCATGCGCCGGAAGGTCAACCGTTCCTGCAGCGCCAGGAAGGGAATCTGCTCAGGCACGCCCATCCGCAGCGGGTGCGCGCCACCCCTCAGCAGGCCGGCTTGCAGCAATGCCGGCACCTCTTCCGGCGTGACCGGGCCATAGGCGATACGGCCCTCGGCGGTGACCACCTCGACCAGCGGCTCCAGCCAGAACAAACCTCGCGAGCCGTTGCGCACGATGCGCACGGCTTCGCCACGCGCCGCGCAATGGGCAGCGATCGCTGCCGCCACCTCATCGGCGCCCATCGCCAGCGCGGCGGCGTCACGGGGCACATAGACGGTGATGGCCGATGCCGTCATGCGGCCAGCTCCAGCGCTGCCGCAATCTCTTGCAGCCGCTGCGGCGTCACACGACCGTAGATCCGCTCGTCCACCATCACCGCTGGCGACAGCGCGCACAACCCCAGGCAGTACACCGGGTTCAGCGTCACGGCACCATCCGCACGGGTGTGGTGAGATTTGCAGCCGAGCAGGTTCTCGGCCTGCGCCAACAAGGCATCGGCGCCGCGTGCCTGGCAGGCCTCGGCGCGACACACCTGCACCACGTGCCGTCCCGGCGCGCTGCTGCGAAAGTGGTGGTAGTAGGTGACGACGCCGTGCACCTCGGCGCGCGACAGGTTCAGGGCATCGGCGATCTGTGGCACGGTTTGCTTGGGCACCCAGCCCAGCCGGTCTTGCAACTCGTGCAGGATGGGCAGCAAGGCGCCCGGCTGATGAGCGCGACGCGCCAGTATTCCGGCAGTGATCTCGCTTGTCGTCTCAGCTGACACCCCGCCACCGATCTCGCCTGTCACCTGGTCAACAGGCGCCTGGGCTGTCCCACCCTTGTCCCGGCTCATCACAGGTTGTGCCTTCATCGATCCGTCGGCAACATTGCCGACTCGGCAGTGTCGGCTTGCTGTCCTGGCCCCGTCCAATTTGTTTGCGTGATGACCCGATGACTTTGAGTGATCAGTCGGCCGGCAGCCGCGAGTGCTTTGCCGCCTGCCCCAGCCACTCCGGGTGCTCGGCAAAGGCGATGGCGGCTTCCAGCGTCCGCGAGAGGCGGCTGGTCTTGTGCACAAGAAAGGCGATCGGCACCTCGACATGCGGCTCCACCAGCGGCAGCGCCTGCAGCTCGCCTTGCCCGATCACAGTGCCCAGCAAGGCGCCGGGCAGTACGCTGCAGACTTGGCCAGCCAGCACGCTCATCACCAGCGTCACCGTCGAGTTGGTCTCGATGGCCGGCTGGACCGCGGCGCCCGCAGCAGCGAAAGCACGGTCGACGATGGTGCGGTTGTGCATCTCGCCGCCCAGCATGCACAACGGCAGCGATGCGGCTTCGCGCCAGCTCATGGCCGCTGCCGGACGCAGGCTGCCCGCAACGCTGCCGGGGGCAACGCGGCGCAGCAGGAAGTAGTGCTCGGTGTACTGCGGCAGTACGCGCAGCGTCGAGCCGCTGCCGTCCATGCGCTCGGTGTAGCCCAGGCCCATGTCCAAGGCCAGGCTCTCCAGGCCGGTCTCCAGCTCCACCGAGCTGAGCGAGCGCAGGGTCGGCACGATGTCCGGGTGGCGGGCCTGCAGCAGCGCCACGAAGCGGGCCGCGATCGGCATCGCCGTCGGCACCGCGCCCACCAGCAGCTGGCCCTGTGGGTGGCCTTCGCTGCTGTGCAAGTCCTGCTGCAGCAACTCCTGCTCGCGCAGCATGCGCCGCGCGCTGGTCAGTACCCTTTCGCCTTCCCTCGTGAATCCGGCAAAGTTGCGCCCGCGCTTGACGATGGAAATGCCAAGCCCCTGTTCCAGGGCGCGCAACGCGTTGGACAGCGCCGGCTGCGTGACATGGCAGGCCAGCGCTGCGCGGCCGAAGTGGCGGTGGTCGTCGAGCGCCACCAGGTATTTCATCGAGATGAGCAGGTTCATCGGACAGCGCAGAGTGCCAACATAGGCTGAGCCAAGTGTGTCACGCAGTGACAGCGACGATCCCGCTGAAGGCTTTGAACCTAGAAACCTCAGTTGGACGCGCCCGAGCGGGCCAGGATGGGCCGCGATGGCAAGGCGCGAACCACAGCGATGCCCTGTGGCATCGCGCGGATTCGCAACGCTGCCAGCGTGGTCCAGCGTGGCTCGATCGGGTGCGTAGCGGTCTCACCCAACAGGTGAAGTGCGCCGTGGTCATGAATTGCAGCACCCACGCGGCTTGTTCAGTGGTGCCAAGCGGTCAACTGCGGTTTCTAGGTTGAAGGTGGCAGCTGCCAGAACGCAGGCGCTCAGGCTCAGGGTCTTCACGCTGCCAGGCACGACGATGGCCGCGATGCAGCCGCCGTCGATGTCGATCGCGAATTGAGCTTCCACGGCACTCGATCTGACCCCCTGCCTCGTTCGGGCGTTCGATGGCCCTCGCGCGTGAGGCTCCGTCCAAACGCGTTGCGTCGAAGGCCGGCCCCGAAGGCCCAGGGATAGGAAGTCGCCATCATCAGCCCTTGGCCACAAGGTCCTCAGGTGTCTTGCCTGCAGCCAGCGCAGCCCTGAACCAGTCAAGTCGCTTGCCGATGCCGCCCCAGGTGTGGTCTCGATCGTCTTTGAACTTCACCGCCCTTTCGGCTGGCTTGGCTGTCGTGCTCTTGCGCCCCTTCTTCGCGGGCTTGCGGCCTACCGCTGCAGGAGATTTGCCTGGCCGGCCAGGAGCTTTTCTGAGACCCGAATCCGCCGCCGTGAAACCGTAGCGGGCGATGGCGTCTTTGACCCAGGCGATGGCCTCCGCCCGCATCCCTGGTTTGGGCGGTCTGCGGCGTTGCAAATCCTCGCCATGGCCCAGGCTATGTCTGCGGTTTGCGCCTTGCATCCCATCCCAAACCAGGGCGCGGACAGTCGCGGGGACTTGTTCAGCGTCGCCTTAGATGTCGGTTCTGCCCGCGCCGGAAAGCGCCGCCAGCACTTGCCCCGTGTGTTCACCCAGCGCCGGCGGTCGCGTGTTTACCGCCACCACGTTGCCATCGATCTTCACCGGGCATCCGACAGTGCGGGTCTGCACGCCGTTGGGCAAAGTCATCGGCTGCACCAGTTCCATGTACTGCGCCTGGGGGTCGGCCAACGCCTCGGCATACCCGTTGATCGGTGCGCTCGGCACGCCTGCGGGCCCGAAGGTAGCCAGCCAGTGGGCGACAGGCAGCTGCACAAAACGCGCTTCCAGCAAAGCGGCCAGCGCAGCCTGGTTCGCCGCGCGCAAGGTGGGCGTGGAAAAACGCGCGTCGTCCATCAACTCCAGCGCGGGTGTCAGCTCGCACACCTGCTGCCACAATTTGTTGTTGCCTGCCGCCACGGCAAACCAGCCGTCGCTGGCCCGGTAGGCCTGGTAAGGCGCGTTGCGCGGGTGCGCCGACCCCAGTTTGCGCGGATTGCGGCCCGTGCCGAAATACTCGCTGGTTTGCAGCGCCGAAACGGCGATGGTGGTAGAGAACATCGGAACGTCAAGTTGCCCGCCCGGACCGCCGCCGCGCACCCGCGCGATCATCGCCGCAATGGAAAACGCGGCGTACAGCCCGGCCGTGAAATCCACCAGCGGAACACCCGCTTTGACCGGCGCACCGTCGGGCTCACCGGTGACGCTCATCACGCCCGCGCTGGCCTGGATGGTCAGGTCGAAACCACCCTCTGGCCCGCGCGGACCGTCCTGACCGTAAGCAGAAATCGAACAGTAAACCAGCGACGGCTTGCGTGGCTCGAACCATTCCCATCCCAGGCCCAGGCGGCGCATGGCACCCGGGCGGCTGTTCTCGATCAAGACATCGGCCTGCAGCACCAGCGCACGGGCCTGCGCGAGTTGCTGCGGGTTCTTCAGGTCCAGCACCACCGACTGCTTGCCGCGATTGAGGGCAGCGAAGTTCTCGCTGAAACCCTCGCTCAGCGGCGGCCACTGCCGCATGGCATCGCCCTCGGGCGACTCGACCTTGATCACCTGGGCCCCGAAATCGGCCAGCAACATGCCGCAAAACGGGCCCGCAGCCACATGGCAGAACTCGACCACCTTGACACCAAGCAGAGGAAGAACAACTGTCGGCATGCACTTTCCCGTGGTTGGGTTGGATTTCATTTGTTCCTGAATGCAGAACAAGCGTATCTTTTCCAGGAATAATCTAACACGAAGCCCGATCCATCCGCCACGCTCAACCGCATCATCACAAGACCCATCGGCAAAATCGGCACATCGACGCTGTCGCAAGCTTGCTCAGCTCAAACTCGCCTGGTCGAGCTCGAGAAGTCCGGAGGCAAACCGCCACCGTTGAAGGTTTTCACTCCGCCCCCAATCTCGGCGCCAATCCCAGTGGCGGCCGTGATCAAGTGCGCCGACATGGCCTTGAACATCGATGGCCGCAGCCGGTCGATCGGGCCCGACAAACCGATGGATGCGATGACGCCGCCCGCGGGGTCGAAGATCGGGGCGGCGCAGCCCCCCACGCTCTCGCGCCATTCACCACGGTTGACCGCATAACCCTGCTCGCGCACCTTCTCCATCTCGCGCAGGAACTCGACCGGCTTGGTGATGGTGCGCGGCGAATGGCTGCGCAAACGGTGGGAAATCGCTTCCAGGTAGGCCGGGCTCTGGTACGCCAGCATGGACTTCCCCGTCGCCACGCTGTAGGCCGGCGCACGGCCGCCGACCTGGCTGTAGGCCCGCACGGGCTCGGGGCTGTCGAGCTTGTGGATGTAGACCACCTCGTCGCCATCGAGCACTGACAGGTGCACGGTCTCACGAAACTGTGCCAGCAGCCAAACCATG
>JBBQIB010000265.1:0-6165 GCA_038324515.1 Burkholderiales bacterium | reverse complement strand
CCTGGGGCGTGGCTGGGCCGACGGGGCGGCATGCGCCGCGGTCGCGTCACCCGGGGTCGATTTGTTGGGGCTGGTGTCGGTCATGGGTCAACGGTACTGGAAGCTTTGACTTCTTGAAATCCAGGCCCTGGTGGTCCGTTCCGTCAATGAGGTTACCAATGAAATTGACGCATTCGATCGTCAGGCTGGGGCGCAAACCACAGCCATAGCTGCAGCGACGGAGCGGATTTACAACGACGCATGGCGGGCGAATGCGCGATTTCATGTCATCGGTCTGGCGGAATGGACCACTAGCGGATGAGCTGCACATCGAAGCTTTCCAAGCCCTGCCAGGCGTGGTCGGCGGTGACGACCGTGGCGCCGGGCTGCTCGAGCGCCAGCGCCAGGCAACACCGATCGCCCAGCGACAGGCCCAAGGGCTTGGTGATGGGCCGCAGGTACCCCGACGCCACGGCCTGTTGTGCCGTGAACGGCATCACCTGCAGCCGCAACGCCTCGCACACCTGTTTGACTTCGGAGCTGCGCATCCCCCGGTCCAGCAACCTGGCCACCACTTCCGCGTGGTTGACGCTGCTGATGACCGCGTGACCTTCGTCGATCAACTGCTCGGCCCGATGCGCTCCGGTTTCGGCGAAGATCAATGCCAGGACCGCCGAAGCGTCGAAGACCTTCATTCGCGGCTGGCCTCTTCGCGCTTGTCGGCAAGAAATGCCTCGACCTCGTCCAGGCCAGGTCGTTTGTACAGGGCTGCAATGGCCTGTGCGCGGCGCAGCGCAGTCTTGGGCGAGACCAGCCTGAGCCCTTGCTCATCGTCGATCCACTGCATGGTGTCGCCCACGGCAATGCCATGCTTGGCGCGCAGCTCCGCCGGGATGACCACTCGACCCCCTTCTGACACTTTTGCTGTGGTCATGACATTTTCTCTAGAGTATGACCAGTCCTGATTTTGTCATTTCGCGTCGCGATCTGGCCAGGTGGCCAGCAGCAGCCCCAGCATCGCCAGCGCCAGTGCGCCGCCGTGCGCAGCCGTGAACGGCTCGTGCAGAACCACCACTCCGACCAGCGCCGCGCTGACCGGCAGCAGCACCATGAAGACGCCGGCGCGTGACGACGGAATGTGGCGCAGCCCCTGCATCCACAGCCACACGCTGACCATGCTGGCGGCCAGGGCATAAAACACCAGCAGGCCCCAGGTGGGCGCGCTGACCTGCGAAAAGTCGAACTGCCAGGCCTGCCACAGCCCGAAAGGCGTGACCAACGCCAAGCCCCACAAGTTGATCAGCGCGCTGATGCGGCGCGGCGAGACTTGGCCCGTCAGCATCTTGCCGATGACCACGTAGCATGCCTCGCAGATCACCGCACCGACCAGCAGCACATAGCCCCAGGTGGACGCGACCGAGGTGTCGCCTGCCGACTGGCGCGCCCAGGCCAGCAATGCAATGCCGGCCATTGCGCAGCCAATCGCCATGGCGACCCGTGGCCGCACCTTCTCGCCCAGAAACAGCATCGACAGCAGTGCCACGGCAGCAGGGATCGCGGCCAAGGTGATGCCCGCTGCCAGCGCTGAGGTCAAGGCCACGCCGTAGAGCATGCAGATGCTGAACAGGAAGTTGCCCAGAAAGCTTTCGAGAAAAAGCAATTTGCGGTCGCGTGGGGACAACTTGGCTTCGCCTGGCACCCGTCGCACCCAGTGCAGCATCGCCACTGCAGCAATGCCAAAACGCAGCCAGGCCAGCAGCAGCACCGGAAAAACAGCCACCAACAGCTTCGACAGGCCGACGTAGACGCCGATCAGGCTGGTGCTGGCGGCCAGGCTGAACCAGGCCCAGGTGGGGATGCGGTTCAAGGGCGAACCCATTCCGGACCTGCCACAGGCGCCCAGAGCGCGTTGTTGGTCAGGCAGCCCGGGGCGGGCTCGAGTTCAAATGTAAGAAATATCGACAAAATGTAATGCGGGTGTTGAGCGCCTGTCGGCGGCAGCGGGCGCCCGATTCGGCGCGCTTGTCTAAGCGCTTGATTCTGCTCGCAAAAACCTTCGCGGCCGGGGCCGCAGACGCCGTGGCTTCGGCGACGCCGCTTCGGCATCGCGCCACGCCAGGGCAGGCGCAGGCTTGGTTTTGCCACTCCGGCGCCGGGGTGGCCCCTCGTCCAGACTACCTGTGGTTGATGGCATGGACTTTGCTGCGTGAGCTGCATGCAGCACCATTTTCAGCAACAAGTCCTTCAACCGGAGCCTGGCTTGTGATGGATACGCGCGTGCAGCATCTGGCGCCCAGGGCGCGCGATCTGACGACCCGCCCGCCTGAGCGCAGGCAGGTCTATTCAGCCGATGGCCGCTACAAGCTGGACCTGCGCCTGTTGGCCGCCGAGCGCCCTGTGCGTGTCGAGGCGGAGTGGGTCGACCAGCAGGCCAGCCACGGGGAGCCCGCAGCCTGGCTGCGTCTGTTGCCGCACGAGTGGGGCCCCAGGACAGCAGTTGTAGCGAGCAGCGGCGCCGTGGTGCTGCTGGACGACTGGATACGCCGGCCCTCTTTGCTGGCCTTGAGCCTGCTGGATCTGCGCGGCGAGATCGTGGCGTGTTACGGCGCAGAGCAGATCGTGCAGCTGCTCGGTGCCAGCGTCCCGGAGGTGATGGCTGTTGCCGACCGCGGCCTGTGGTGCACCGGCGAGCCCGAGTTGAGCGAAGACGGCCGCTACTTGTGGCAGCGCAGTGCCGGGCGCCGGTTGCAACTGGATCTGTCGAACGGCGATTTGAGGCTCTGCGATCGAGCCGCTGACCATTGAGTCGGTGCGCTCTGGCGTTGAAGGCAGCGAGAGCCCTCAGCCTGGACGGGCGCCAGCCCAGCCCTGCGAACGGCCCGCTCAGTGGCCGGCCTGGATAGCGGCTTCCAGGAAGTTCGCCACGCTGCCCAACTCGACGATATCGGGGCCGAATGCCGGGCCCAACCCATAGATCTTCCCGTTCCACGCGCCGACATAGGTTTGGGTTTGAGGGTAGTGCCGCGCGTAGTAGGCACCCAAGGTCTGGCTGAGGGCTGCAGTCGGGAACAGCGATGGGTACAGCCGCTCAGCCCAGTTGAAGATCCGATCGGCCGATTGGCCAGCGCCGCCCCAGGCCCCGACAACCAGCCCCAGCGCGCCAGCAGCGGTGCCGCGAGGCGCCCCTTGGTGGTCGTACGCAGCCATCGCCTGCGCGGTGACCGCGTGCCGAAGCGCCCCATCGAGGACCGGGCGCGTGATGTCCAGCAAGCTGCTGCTCATCCGCTCCAGGCTGCTGCTGTCGAAGGTTCCGCCGCGCAAGGGCGCCGTGCCCTGGCCGGCCTGCGGCAGGCGCGAGCCGCTGCCTTCAGCCAAGGCGCTGCAACCCAGCTGAGGCAAGGCGGCGCCGCCGTTCCACCAGTGGTTGCCGTTCCAGCTGATCTGTGGCATTGGCCCGTTGACGTTCAACGGGCAGGGCACCACAGCGCCGCCGCCTCGGCCCCACAGCGGCCGTTCGCTGAAGAACACGTTGTTGGCCACCACCAGCCGCTGGTTGAGCAGCACCTTGTTCACTGGGGCCGGGGCTCGCGACCCCACGCCCCAGCAAGGGTTCACGGTCACGAAGTCGGCGCGCGCCGCGTCCCAGCTCTGGCAATCGTTGCCGGCACCATCTACCGCGCCCAGCAGGCGGCTGTCATGGGCGCGCACAGCGTCGCCGCCGCGTGGCTCCGTGGCCGGCCCCGGCGGCGTGTAGCTGGCCGAGAAGAACACCGTGTTGCCCACCGCACTGCAATCGCTGCAGCCCGAAAAATCCAGCGCCGACTCGCGCGCATCGACGATCAGGTTGTTGCGCGCGACCGTGCGCAGCGCCTCGTAGTCCCAGCGGCCGTCGAGCGAGAAGTAGTACACCGCGTCGGTTTCCTCGCCCCCCAGTTCGACCCTGCGCACCCGGTAAAAGGTGTTGCTGTCGTAGAGCACGTCCACCGATCCGCCCTTGGCTTCGATGCCCATGCCGCCGCCCGTGCGTGCCACCAGGTTGCGGCAGAAAGCTGCGCGGTGCACGCCCACGTTGTCGATGCCATGGCGAGAGGTCTGATGCACCCGGCTGTCCAGCACCCACAGGTCCTGTACCTGGTTGAACTTCATGCCGTCCATGCTGTGGCCTTCGGCAGTCTCGGCATCACGCTCGTCGGCGCCAAACAGGTTTTGCACCGTCACCCGGCGCACCAACACATGGTGCGAAGCTTGAAAGCGGCCATAGATCTGGAGATTGAGTGTGGAGCCACTGGCCGCAGACCGCGTGCCATCCAGCGCCACCCCTGCAACATGGATGCCCGCAGCGGCTTGCAAGGGACCGGGCGTCGCATGGCGGGTGCCGTCCCACGGCCCGACCCGTGCTGGCCCGATGGTCACGCCATCGATCGCCACATAGGCAACGGCCAGCAGGTTGATGCCGTGGCCCAGCACCGTGGCATTGGGTCGGGGGTCGGTGGCGCGCAGCCAGATCGGCGTGGCAGCAGTTCGCCACAGTGCCTGGGCATAGACCTCACTGCCCAGATTGTCTGCGTAGTGGCCTGGAGCGAGGCGTATGCGAACCGGTTGCGTCGCATGCTGGCTTTGCGCGGCGCGAAGTGCGTTCCTTATCCCGGCAGTGCCTTGCGCTGGCATCACGTCCAGATTGACCCAGGCTGATTCCGCGATCTGGTCCACAAATGCGGGATCGTGGCAGCCAGCGGCTGCGCCCTTCAGCGGCAGAGCGACAGCCCAGGCGATGGCGATCCAGCTCAGAAGCCGTGCCATGGATGCACGGAGGGGGTCACAACGGCGGCTGGAACAGCGGCTCGAACGGTGGCTTGACATGCCTGCTTCACCTGACCCTTGAGAATGGAGCGAGCAATCTAGCCTGGGCACGGGCCAAACGGCGCCTCGAAAAGGGGCTGAACCGACCCGCACTTTCCATTGCATCTGCGGCTTTATGTCCAGGTGAATGCGGGCCATCCGGCACATTCTTCAAAGTAGTGACTATGCGTTCGAACGCGGCTTGCCGAGGGTCATGACCACTTTTCTCCGCATCGACCGCGTTGGCGAAGAACGTCCTTGAGATAACCTATATCCCATAGCCTCCAGCCGCTCTGCTGTGACGCCGGCTTCTTCCCCAAGGCCGAGCACGGGGGTGTCAACGGCCCACGCCAGCAGCCCTCTCTTCATCCATCTCAAACACACACGATGTACAAAGGCCAGACGAAGGGCACCGGCAAGACCCAGCGCCTCATGCGCGATGCCAAGGAAGCGTTGAAGTCTGCGACCAGGAAGTCTTGAACGTGGATGCGACCGCGACAACGCCAACCCCGACCGGCGGCCAGGAATTCGACGTCGATTGCGTGCTGACCTACCAGGTCAATGGCACGACTGACTTCGTGTTCCAGATCCACGCGCTGCACGGGCGCGACCAGGCGGTGTTGTCCGAGTCGCTGACCCTGACACCTCCCATGCCTGTGCATGTGTACGTCGACCCGACGGAATTGCACCGCTGCACACGGCTACAGGTAGCGTCGGGGATTTTCGAGTTGCATTACCAGGCCCGCGTGCGCCGTGCCGTCGAAGCCGAGGACTCAAACGCGGTCGAGGTGCCGATTTGGCAATTGCCCGACCCGGTGCTGCAATACCTTTTGCCGACGCGCTATTGCGAGTCCGACCTGATGTCGCACGCCGCGCAAAAGCTGTTCGGCGGTTTGCCGCCCGGCCATGCGCGGGTGACAGCGATCTGCGACTGGATCCACGCCCACATCGACTACCAGGTCGGCGCCTCGACGCCCACGACCACCGCGCGCGATGTGTTCACGCAGCGTGCTGGCGTGTGCCGCGACTTCGCCCACCTGGGGGTGACCTTCTGCCGTGCGCTGAACATCCCTGCGCGGCTGCTCGCGGGCTATTCGAACTTCAACACGCCACCGCCCGATTTCCATGCCGTGTTCGAAGCTTATCTGGGTGGCCGATGGGTGCTCTTCGATGCGACGCGCATGTCGCCTCTGGACGGCCTGGTGCGCATCGCCAGCGGGCGCGATGCCAAAGACGTTGCCTTTGCGATGATTTACGGCCCGGCCATGATGGTGTCGATGGTCCCGACCGCCACGCCAGTGCGCTGAATGCCGGCGTCCGAGCTGGGCAGAGGCCCGCCCGCAGCGT
>JBBQIB010000264.1:0-6174 GCA_038324515.1 Burkholderiales bacterium | reverse complement strand
GGAGCGTGGAAGGTGACGATGATGGGTGCCTGCACCTCGGGCCGCAGCAGCGGCTTGAAGCCCAGCGCGGCCATGCCGTCCACCAGCACACGGCAGTTGTCGGTGTAACGCGCCAACCGCGCGCTGCGGCCGCCTTCTTCCTCGAACTGGGCGATGGCCTCGGCCAACGCCACCAGCACGTGGGTGGGCGGCGTGAAACGCCATTGGCCGGTTTTTTCCATGTAGACGTGCTGGTCATGCAGGTCCATCGCCAGGCTCTGGCTGTTGCCCGCGCAGCGGTCCAGGACAGCCTTGCGCAGGAAGACGAAACCCATGCCGGGCACGCCCTCCAGGCACTTGCCGCTGGCAGCCACCAGTGCGTCGAAGCGGACCTGCCGCGCATCGATGGGCAGCGCACCGAAGCTGCTCATCGCGTCGACGATCAGGCCCTTGCCGAAGCGCTGACACAGCGCCGCCACCTCAGGCAGCGGGTTGAGCACGCCGGTGCCGGTTTCGCAGTGAATCAGCACCACATGCGTGATGCTCGGGTCGACCAGCAGATGCTTCTCCAGCACCTGCGGCGACACCGGCTCCACCTCGTCCTGCGGCACCACGGTGGCTTGGCGGCCCATCAGTTGTGTGAGCTTGGCGGCCCGCTTGCAGTAAGCGCCGTTGTCCAGTACCAGCACATGGCCGGTCTTTGGCACCACGGTGGCCACCGCTGCCTCCACACTGAAAGTGCCGCTGCCCTGCAAGGGCACCAGCACATGGCTGTCGTGGCCGTGAATGATGTCGAGCAAGCGCCGTCGCACGCCTGCCGTGACGGCGATGAAGTCGGTGTCCCAACTGCCCCAATCTTTCAGCATCGCCAGCTTGGTGCGCAGCGTGGTCGTCAACGGGCCGGGGGTGAGCAGGATGTGGTCGCGGTCCATGAGGGCTCCTTGAGTCAGGGGGCCTTCCAGGCCTGTGTGTGACGGTCCACCCACCAGCCCAGGCCCATGAAGAGCAGCGTGGCCACGGCGTTGACGGCAGCGATGAGTATGGCCATGGCGGCAGCGGCGCCCATCTCGCCGGCTTCGTCCAGGTTCAGGATGGCGATGCTGGCGACCTTGGTATCGGGTGCATACAAGAAGACGACCGCCGAGATGGTGGTCATTGCGTTGATGAAGAAGTAGCGCGCAATGTCCACCAAGGCCGGCGTGCAAATGGGCAGCGTCACACGCCAGAAAGTCTTGTGGAAAGGCACCTTCATGGATGCCGACACTGCCTCGAACTCTGGGTCCAGGGCCTTCAAGGCAGTGACAGCCGTGAGGTGGCCGGTGGTGTAGAAGTGCACCACCGTGCAGATGGTCAGCAGCGTGAGCGTGTGATACAGGCCATTCAGCGGGTTGGCCGGCTCGTTGAAGAAGAAGATGTAGGCCAGCCCCAGCACCAGACCCGGCACCGCCATGGGCAACATGGCCAGCAAGCGCACAGCGATGCGCAGCGGGCGTGGCCCGTTGGTTTTTTCGAGCAGATAGGCCCCCACAAAAACCAGCAGCGTGCCCAGCACCGCCGCGCCGCCCGCCATCAGCAGGCTGTTGATGAGAGCCACATCCACCTCGGCCTCCAGCAGGCCGTACACATAGTGCTTCAGACTGGGCTGCAGGTTGTAGGGCCAGAAGGTGGCAGTGGACGCAAACAGCGCCATGCCCAACATGGCGAGGATCAGCACACACACGCCGACGCAGTACAGCGACATCAAAGCATCGAACACCGGCGCCTTCTTGGGCCGGTAGGGCACAGCGCGTGCAGTCAGCATCGCTGTCTGTTTGCGGCTGACCCAGTGATCCACCGCAAACGTCAGCACCGCCGGCGCCAGCAGCAGCAGCGCCACCACCGCGCCGCGATTGAAGTCTTGCTGCCCGATGACGAGCTTGAACACATCGGTGGCCAGGACATTGAAGTTGCCGCCGATGACTTTGGGGATACCGAAGTCGGTGATGACGAGCGTGAACACCACCAGCGCAGCGCTGATCAGGCCGTACTTGGCACCCGGCAAAGTGATGGTGAAAAATTTGCGCTGGGCGCTGGTGCCCAAGGCATCGGCCGCTTCGTACAGGCGGGCATCGGATGCCGACAGCGCCGTCACCAGGATCATCAGCGCGTGCGGAAATGTGCTGAAGATCTCGGCCAGCACGATGCCCGGTGCGCCGTAGATCTGATCGATGCCCAGCGCCTGCATCAGGCCCTTCAGCACCCCTTGGTTACCGAACCAGTAGATCAATGAAATGGCCGCCAGCAGCGAAGGCGCCAGCAGCGGCACCAGGGTGATGGCGCGTGCCAGACCCTTCAAGCGCATGCAGCTGCGGGTCAGTGCGTAGGCAAACACGAAAGCAGCGGGCACCGTCACCAGCGTCACCACCCCGCTCACCCAGACGCTGTTCCACAGCGACTGCATCAGCGCCGGCGTCTGCGCATAGCTGATGAAGTTGGCCAGGCCGACAAAGCGGTCGCCGCTGTCCTGCACCGCCTTGATCAACAGGGTGCTCAGTGGCGCGGCCAAAAAGGCCAGCAGCAGCAGCGCCACCCCTGCCAAGGCCGCATGCGCGATGCGCTCGCTGGCATGCACACGCTGGCGCACGGGGGTGCTTTGGGGCGCCAGTGCAGTGGTGCTCACCCGGCAGCCTCAGCCAAATACCCGCATGCGTTCAGGCAGCAGCCGCAGCGGCAAGCGGCTGCCTACTTCAAGCTGCGCTTCGGCCAGATAGTTCAGTGACAGGTACACCGTCAGCGCCTGCGCGCCCAGCATGTCGGCGCGCACCCGCACCAGGCAATACGGGCCCATGAATTCGATCTTCTCGATCAGGCCCTCGAACACATTGCTGTCACCGGGCGCGATCGGGCGTGCCAGCACGTCTTCGGGGCGCAGATACACGCGCAGCTCGCGGCCGCTGGTGTGGCCGTGTACCGAGACATGCTGGCAATCCAGAATCTGCGTACCCACGCGCAAACCCCCTTCATGGGCCATGGCAGGCAGCGCATTGATGCGGCCCACGAATTCGGCCACAAACAGCGTGGCCGGGTCGCGGTAGATTTGCGTCGCCGTGCCGACTTGCTCGATGCAGCCCTGATTCATCACCACGATGCGGTCAGCCACCGCAAAAGCCTCTTCTTGATCGTGCGTGACCATGATGGTGGTCACGCCCAGCTTGCGCTGCAAGCTGCGGATCTCGCTGCGCAGCTTCACGCGGACGATGGCGTCCAGCGCCGACAGCGGCTCGTCCAGCAGCAGCAGGCCCGGCGCTGTGGCCAGCGCGCGTGCCAGCGCAATGCGTTGTTGCTGGCCGCCCGAGAGCTGCGATGGAAACTTGGCCTCGCTGCCCGGCAGCCCCACCATCGCCAGCAGCTCGGCCACGCGGGCCTGCACCTGCGCCTTGGGCACCTTGCGGTTGACCAGGCCGTAGGCCACGTTGTCGGCCACGTTCAGGTTGGGGAACAGCGCGTAGCTCTGAAACACGATGCCGTAATCGCGTTCAGCGGGCGGCAAGGCTGAGATGTCGCGCCCGGCCAAATCGATGCGGCCTGCGGTCTGCACCTCGAGCCCTGCCACAACGCGCAACAGCGTGGTCTTGCCGCAGCCGCTGGGCCCGAGGAAACACACGAACTCGCCCTGCGCGATGTCGAGGTCGATGCCCTTCAGCGCAGTGAAGCTGCCGAAATCCTTGCGGATGCCTTCAAGCCTGAGATAGGGAACCAAATTGCCAACCTGCTGATGAACAGAATGAAACGCAATCGACGCAATCGACCCAATCGACCCAATCGACCCAATCGACCCAATCGGCGCAATCGAACGCAATCAAGCGGCCGCCAGAAAACCGGTTCTGCCGTGCCGCCAGCGGCGCCCTCTGGGACAAGCGCCGCAGGAAATGCGGGGAGTCCTTATCTCCTGGGCTCGCTCTTGGCGTTGTAGCGCTTGTTCCACTCGGCAAGGATGCGCTCGCGGTTGTCGGCTTCCCAGTTGAAGTCCTTCTTCACCAGGCGCGCTTCATAGTCCTTGGGCACATTGGCCAGCGGCGCAGCCACGCCCGGCTGAGCGGTGATGGCAAAGTTCTTGCCGTACAGCAGCATCGCGTCCTTGCTGCTGGCCCAGTCGGCCAGCTTCTTCGCGGCATCCAGTTTCTTCGTGCCCTTGTGGATGGCAAAGGCCTCCAGGTCCCAGCCCAGGCCTTCTTTCGGGAACACCAGGTCGATGGGCGCGCCCTTGGCCTTGTTGCTGTTGGCGCGGTACTCGAAGCTGATGCCCATCACGAATTCACCCGCCGCGGCCATGTTGCAGGGCTTGCTGCCGCTGTGCGTGTACTGCGCGATGTTCTCGTGCAGGCCGTCCATGAATTTCCAACCGTCGCCTTTGCCGTCCTTGTCACCCCACAAGGTCAGCCACGCCGTGACGTCGAAGAAACCGGTGCCGGACGAAGCCGGGTTGGGCATCACCACCTGGCCCTTGTAGACCGGCTTGAGCAGGTCCTTCCAGGTCTCGGGCTTGGGGATGTTCTTCTTCGCCGCTTCAACCGTGTTGAAGCAGATGGTGGCGCCCCAGACGTTCATGCCGAACCAGGCCGGTGGATTTTTCTTGTCGATGTACTGGCTCATGATGGCGTCGGCGTTTAGCGGCCGGTACGGCTCGAGCATGCCGTTCTTGTCCAGCAGCGCCAGGCTGCTGGCCGCTACCCCCATCACGGCATCCGCCTGCGGGTTGGCCTTTTCGGCCAGCAGTTTGGCGGTGATCACGCCGGTGCTGTCGCGCACCCACTTGATCTCGATGTCGGGGTAATGCTTGTTGAAGCCTTCCTGATAGGCCTTGAGCTGGTCGGTTTCGAGCGCGGTGTAGACCAGCAGCGTGGTCTTTTGGGCAAAGGCGCTGGTGCTCAGGGCCAGCATCGCGCCAGCAGCCATCGTCAACAAGGTGCGATTCATCTGCATCGAGGTTCTCCGGTGAAGGTGATGAAAATAGGGTCCAACCCAACATGGTGCCGCTGCCGCGTGACAACGTCTTGACAAGTGTGGGCAGACTTGGGCGAGGTCGACCCTCATCGCCGTGGTGCCCTCCCCTCCGGGATGCAGCAGGGAACGTGCCAGCCCTTGATTGCCTGCCAACCGTTGACCAATCTATGCGCCGGGGCCCGTCGGTGTCAACGGTACTTTGCCTATTGTTGACAATCTACGATTTGCGGTTTCCAATGAGGAACCCGCCGTTCCGCGCCGTCATGACACATCCGACCATTGCCATCTTGCAAAACAGCTCGCTCACATCGGTGGTGCAGCAAGAGCTGGAACGTCGCATCGTGGCCGGTGAACTGTCGCCGGGCGACAAGCTGCTTGAAGCCGCGCTGGCCGAGTCTCTGGGCGTTTCTCGCGGCCCCGTGCGGGAAGCGTTTCGCATGCTTGAAGAGGCCGGCCTGGTGCGCCAGGAAAAGAACCGCGGCGTCTTCGTACGCCACGTGCCAGTGGACGAGGCGATGGAAATCTTCGACCTGCGCGCCATGATGGATGAAGCCGTGGGCCGCCAGCTGGCCGTGGCCATCAAACCCGAGCAGCTGCGCCAGGTGCGCGCCATGGTCGACGCCATGGAGCGCGCAGTGAAGGCGGGCGACGCCGACCAGTATCACCTGCTGAATCTTGAATTCCACGACGCGCTGCTGGCCTTCACCGGCAACCGCAAGCTGACGGTGTTGTACCGGCGTCTGATCAACGAACTGTCGCTGTTCAGGCGCCTCAACCTGGCTGATTCCACACAGCTGCCGGTGTCGGCCAGCGAACACCGTGCCATCGTCAAGGCCATCGCCAGCGGCGACGCCCAGGCCGCAGGCCTGGCCATGCGCCAACATGTACTGGACAGCAAGGCGCGTACGCAACGCAACAACACCCGTGAAGTGCGCGCAAAGATTGCGCAGCATCCCTGTGCAGCCACTGCAGCGACTGCAACCACTGCAACCACTGCAACGGTTGCAACGGCTGCAACCGCTTCAGCCCCTGCGGCACCGGCGGCCCGCGAGAAAGTCACCCATGCTTGAGGTCAACGGTCGCCACTACGCCCTGCCCACGCAACCCACGGTCGTGGTTTGTGTCGACGGTTGTGAACCCGATTACCTGGCGCAGGCCGTGGCCGCTGGCCAGATGCCCTGGCTGAAGCGCACCCTCGGTGCGGGCGATCGG
>JBBQIB010000263.1:0-6221 GCA_038324515.1 Burkholderiales bacterium | reverse complement strand
TCCATCATGAAAGTTCGCGCTCAGATCGGCATGGTGCTCAATCTGGACAAGTGCATTGGTTGCCACACCTGCTCGGTGACCTGCAAAAACGTCTGGACCAGCCGGCCCGGCGTCGAATACGCCTGGTTCAACAACGTCGAGACCAAGCCCGGCATCGGTTACCCCAAAGAGTGGGAGAACCAGGACAAGTGGCAAGGTGGCTGGACACGCAAGGCAGACGGCACCATCCAGCCCAAGCAGGGTGGCAAGTGGACGCTGCTGATGAAGATCTTCGCCAACCCGCACCTGCCGCAGATCGACGACTACTACGAGCCCTACACCTTCGACTACGACCACCTGCAGTCTGCGCCCGAGATGCAGCATGCGCCCACCGCGCGGCCACGCTCGCTGATCACCGGCAAGCGCATGGAGAAGATCGAGTGGGGCCCGAACTGGGAAGAGATCCTGGGCGGCGAGTTCGCCAAGCGCAGCAAGGACGCCAACTTCAATGGGTTCGAGCAGGCCCAGAAAGACATGGTCGGCCAGTTCGAAAACACCTTCATGATGTATCTGCCGCGCCTGTGCGAGCACTGCCTGAACCCGTCTTGTGTCGCGAGCTGTCCATCTGGCTCGATCTACAAGCGCGAAGAAGACGGCATCGTGCTGATCGACCAGGACAAGTGCCGCGGCTGGCGCATGTGCGTCAGCGGCTGCCCGTACAAAAAAATCTACTACAACTGGAAAAGCGGCAAGGCCGAGAAGTGCACCTTTTGCTACCCGCGCATCGAAGCCGGACAGCCCACGGTGTGCTCCGAGACTTGCGTCGGGCGCATCCGCTATCTGGGCGTGCTGCTGTACGACGCAGATCGCATTGCCGAGGCCGCCAGCACGCCCAACGAGACCGAGCTGTACCAGGCGCAGCTGGATATTTTTCTGGACCCCAACGACCCGCAAGTCATCGAGCAATCGCGCCTCGACGGCGTGCCTGACGCCTGGATGGCCGCAGCCCGCATCAGCCCGGTCTACAAGATGGCGGTGGACTGGAAAGTGGCGCTGCCGTTGCACCCCGAGTACCGCACGCTGCCGATGGTCTGGTATGTGCCGCCGCTGTCTCCCATCACATCCGGTGTCAACGCGGGCATGGTCAGCAACAACGGTGAGCTGCCAGATGTCTCGCAACTGCGCATCCCCCTCAAGTACCTGGCCAACTTGCTGACTGCGGGCGACACCGCACCCGTGGTGCGGGCGCTGGAGCGCATGTTGGCGATGCGCGCCTACCAGCGCACCAAGCACGTGGACGGCGTGCTGAACCCGGCCGTGCTGGAGCAAGTGGGCATGAGCACGGCGCAGGTCGAGGACATGTATCACACGATGGCGATTGCCAACTACGAAGACCGTTTCGTGATCCCCACCACGCACCGCGAGTACGCCGAAAACACCTTCAACGTGCGCGGCGGTTGTGGCTTCAGTTTTGGCAACGGCTGCTCTGAAGGGCAGACCGAGACCAGCCTGTTCGGCAGCGAGAAAAAACGCACCATCCCGATCACAGTGGAGTTGTGACATGAACCCTTTCAACACCCGACCCCAAAAGGCGCCTTACACCTTGCGTGTGCTGGCGCACCTGCTGCGTTACCCCAACGCCGATCTGCGCACCCACATCCCGGAGATGCAGCAAGCCTTGAAGGCCGAGCAAGCGCTGGCGCCGATGCGCCTGGCCGAGCTGGGCGCCCTGCTCAAGCACCTGCAGCGCACGCCGGCGCTGGAGATCGAATCAGAGTACGTCGAGCTGTTTGACCGCGGCCGGCGCACGGCGCTGCACCTGTTCGAGCATGTGTACGGCGACTCGCGCGACCGCGGCCCGGCGATGATCGACCTGATCCAGACCTACGAAAAGGGCGGTCTGTACATGGACGCCGAGGAGCTGCCTGACTACCTGCCGGTGGTGCTGGAGTTTGCGTCTACCCAGCCCCCCGAGCAGGCACGTGATTTCCTGGCCGAGATTGCCCACATCGTGCGCAACATCTTCAGCGCGTTGCAATCCCAGGGCAGCCCTTACGCCAGCGTGCTGGCCGCCGTGCTGGAACTGGCCGGCGAGAAGGCACAGACCGTGCCGCTGGCGCCCGAGCCAGCCATCGACGAGTCGTGGACCGAGCCGCCAGTGTTTGGCGGCTGCTCGACCGAAGGCCAAGCCAAGCCTGGGCAGGCGCAGCCCATTCAGATTGTCAGAAAGCCCTCACCCCTCAGCCAAGGAGTACGTCCATGACTTCCC
Organism: Burkholderiales bacterium; assembly: GCA_038324515.1. Lineage (GTDB taxonomy): Bacteria > Pseudomonadota > Gammaproteobacteria > Burkholderiales > Burkholderiaceae_C > Rubrivivax. The sequence goes on along the minus strand of JBBQIB010000263.1, from coordinate 3,973 downwards.
TGCATGGTTTTCTTTTCGGCGTCTATCCCTACATCTGCCTGACGGTGTTCTTGCTGGGCAGCCTGCTGCGCTTCGAGCGCGACCAGTACACCTGGAAAAGCGACTCGTCGCAGATGCTTCGCACGGGGCTGCTCCGGTGGGGCAGCAACATGTTCCACATCGGTATCCTGTTCCTGTTCTTCGGCCACCTGATCGGCCTGCTGGCACCACACGCGTTCTATGCGGGCTTCATGGAAGCGTCTTTCAAACAGCGCATCGCCGTCTACTCGGGGGGCTTCTTCGGTGTGGTGTGTTTCATCGGCCTGTCCATGCTGATCTACCGCCGAATTTTCGATGAGCGCATTCGTTACACCAGCCACAAGACCGACCTGGCGATCCTCATCATCCTGTGGGTGCAACTGGTGATCGGACTGGTCACGTTGCCGTTCTCCTGGGCGCACTCCGACGGCGCCGTGATGCTGCTGCTTGCTGACTGGGCGCAGCGCATCCTGACGCTGCGCGAGGTGGACTCCGCAGCGCTGTGGGGCCTGCCATGGCCCTATCTGCTTCACGTCGTGTTCGGCATGACCATCTTCCTGCTTTTCCCCTTCAGTCGGCTGGTGCACGTCTGGAGCGGTTTCGGCACGGTGGCCTACCTGTTCCGCCCCTACCAGGTGGTGCGCAGCCGCAAGGTCGGCCTGGACCCCAGCAAGCCGCGTCAGCCCCACGCCTGAGTATCGATACCCCGAACAAGGAGTCTTGTCATGAACGCCGAATCGATCATCGGGCTTGGCAGCCAGAATGGCGCCGCTGCCGGGCTGGCCCTGCCCTTCGCTGCCAGTATCAATGGCATCCCCTTGCAGGCACCTGGTGATGACGCTGATCCGCAAACCCTGCGCGAACGCGCCGTCACCGAGTTGTTGCGTCAGGAGGCCATCCAACTGGGTTTGTTGCCGCGCCCTTTGGCACCCACGTATGTCGAGCCTGACGAAGCCCAGCGCCAAACCATCGAAAGCATGGTCGATGCGGCGGTGACCACACCCGACCCGACTGACGACGAATGTCTGCGCCACTACGAGTCACAGAAGAGTCGCCTGGTGGTCGGCCAGGCCCTGCATGTGCGGCACATCCTGTTTGCCGTCACACCGGGCATCAACGTCACGGCGCTGGCCCAGCACGCCGAAGCGGCGCTGCTGGAGCTCAAGCGCAAAGACGCCAGCGCAGGGCGTTTTGAGCAATTGGCTGCAGAGCTTTCGAATTGCCCGTCAAGTGCCCAAGGCGGCGACCTGGGCTGGTTGACGCCCGAAGACTGCGCACCCGAGTTGGCCAAAGCCTTTTTCTTCCAGACCGACACCCGTCTGGGCCTGGGGGTGCACCCACGTCTGGTGCACAGCCGCTACGGTCTGCACATCATCGAAGTGCTGGATCATCGGGCCGGCACACTGCCCGACTTTTCACAGGTGCGGCCGCAGATCGCAGCCCGCCTGGCCCAGCAATCACGCGCGACCGCGATGCGCCAGTACCTGAAGCTGCTGGTGGGCCAGGCAAAGGTCGAAGGCGTGGCGCTGGAGGGCGCAGAGACGCCCCTGGTGCAGTAGGCTCACGCGGCTCTCACCCGGCTCTCACCCGGCTCTCACCCGGCTCTCGGCCGGGCGAGGTGAGCCGCGCGGTGCCGGGTGAGCTGTACCCTTCCGGCAAGACGGGTCGTCTTGGTTTCGGCGGACGCTGCGGTCATGATGGGGTCTGACAGACCCGGCCACGAAATACCGCCTGCCGGAAGCCGACGCCCGCCACTATCCGAAAGTTGGTCCCCATGAAACGCGATCCCAGTCCCGGCGCCCAGGCTTTGATCCAGCCCCAGGCCCAGACCCAAGCCCAGACCCAACCTATCAGCCAGGACGTGCTGGCCGAGAAGTACCTCAAACCCGGCGAGTCCGGCGTCGAAGACATTTACCGCCGGGTGGCGCGCGCGCTGGCTTCGGCCGAGCAGCAAGACCTGCGCGCCGAGTGGGAGCAGAAGTTCCTGGCCAACCTGCACGCCGGCGCCATCGGTGCCGGCCGCATCATGAGCGCCGCCGGCACCGGGATTCAGGCCACCCTGATCAACTGCTTCGTGCAGCCCGTGGGTGACGCCATTCAGGGCGTGGACGCCGAGGGCTTTCCTGGCATCTACGAAGCCCTGCGCGAGGCCGCCGAAACCATGCGCCGCGGCGGTGGCGTGGGCTACGACTTCTCGCGCATCCGCCCCAGGGGCGCCGAGGTCAGGGGCACGCACTCCCTGGCTTCCGGGCCATGCAGCTATGTCAACGTGTTCGACCAGTCGTGCTCGACCGTGGAAAGCGCTGGCGCGCGGCGTGGCGCGCAGATGGCCGTGCTGCGCATCGACCACCCGGACGTGATGGAGTTCATCACCGCCAAGCGCAGCCCCGGGCGCTGGAACAACTTCAATGTCTCGGTCGCTGTCACCGATGCCTTCATGGAGGCGCTGGCTGCCGACCAGCCCTGGGACCTGGTGCACAAGGCCCGCCCTGGCAGCGCGCTGATCGACAAAGGCGCCTACCAGCGCGCCGACGGCCTGTGGGTTTACCAGGCCCTCGCCGCCAGCGAGTTGTGGGACACCCTCATGAAGTCGGCCTACGACTTCGCCGAGCCCGGCATCCTGTTTCTCGACCCGATCGGGCGCGACAACAACCTGCGCTATTGCGAGACCATCTCGGCCACCAACCCCTGCGGCGAGCAACCCCTGCCGCCTTACGGCTGCTGCGACCTCGGCCCGGTGATCCTGACCCGCTTTGTGCGGCATCCGTTCGGCATCGGTGGTGCGCCGGTGTTCGACTTCGATGCCTTTGAGGCGGTGGTGGCCATTCAGGTACGCGCGCTCGACAACGTGCTCGACATCACCTTCTGGCCGCTGCCGCAGCAGCGCGAAGAATCGGCGGCCAAGCGACGCATCGGTGTCGGCTTCACGGGCCTGGGCAATGCGCTGGCCATGCTGTGCCTGCGTTATGACCGTGAAGAAGGCTGTGCCATGGCAGCAAAGATCGCCGAGCGCATGCGCGACGCGGCCTACAGCGCCTCCGTCGCACTGGCGCAAGAGAAAGGCGCGTTTCCCAAGTTCGACGCCAGCGCCTATCTGGCGGCTGGCACTTTTGCCAGCCGCTTGCCCGATGCGCTGCAGGCGCAGATCCGCCAGCACGGTATCCGCAACAGCCACCTGCTCTCGATCGCCCCCACCGGCACGGTGAGCCTGGCTTTTGCCGACAACGCCTCCAACGGCATCGAGCCATCCTTCTCGTGGATGTACCGGCGCAAGAAGCGCGAGTCTGACGGCAGCACCCGCGAGTACGCGGTCGAAGACCACGCCTGGCGCCTGTACCGCGGGCTGGGTGGTGATGTAGACGCGCTGCCCGAGTACTTCGTCAACGCACTGGGCATGAGCGCTGGCGAACACATCGCCATGATGCAGGCGGTGCAGCCGTTCGTGGACACCGCGATCTCCAAGACCGTGAATGTCGCGGCCGACTACCCGTTCGACGACTTCAAGAGCTTGTATCAGCTGGCCTGGCGCGCCCAGCTCAAGGGCTTGGCCACCTACCGGCCCAACAGCATCCTCGGCTCGGTGCTCGACACTGGCAGCGCCGCCACCGATGCGGCCAACGCAGTGGCCACCACGGTGCCAATTGACCCCATGCGCACGGTGATCGAGAGCCGGCCCAAGGGGGCGCTCTCGGCCGTGGCCGACAAGATCGAGTACTGGACGCAGGAAGGCCACAAGACGCTGTACATCGTGGTCTCGTTCTTGCCGGTACCCACGGGCGACGGCGAGGCCACGATAGAGCGCGCCATCGAGTTCTTCATGCCGGTGGGCCAAAGCGGCGAGTCGCAGCAGTGGATCACCTCCACCATGCGCATGCTGTCGCTGGCCGCGCGCGGTGGTTTTCTGCAGCGCGCGTTGCGTGACATGCGCAAAGTCGCCTGGGACCGCGGTCCGGTG
>JBBQIB010000262.1:0-6273 GCA_038324515.1 Burkholderiales bacterium | reverse complement strand
TCGTATGTGGTGCACTTTCGCAAAGTGCATTGGCGAGCCGGTGCTGACTGGATGTTTGGCCATCTGCTGGACGGCGACCTGGCCAGCAACCATCTGTCGTGGCAGTGGGTGGCCGGTACTGCCAGTGCCAGGCCTTACCTCTTCAACGCCGAGAACGTCGCACGTTATGCCCCGCCCGATTGGCATTGCGCAGGCAGCGTCATTGACACCACCTACGAAGTCCTGCAACGCGTGGCTGCAGACCCTGCTGCAGTGCTGCTGCAACGCGGACCGCGTCTGCGAGGCAGCCCTCCAAGCCAGGAGGACGATGCTGCGGCGCCCAGCGCCTGGGGCATCAGCGAACCGCCGTTGCAGCATCAGCCCGACGCTGCGCTGCTGCAAGCGCTGGCATGGCAAGCCCCCAATGCCGAAACTGTGCGTGGCCAGGATGTCTGGCTGGTGCACCCTTGGTGCCTGGCTGATCCGCCGGCTGGCTGTATGGCTGTGGCGGTGATCGACGCCGACTTCTTTGTTCGCTGGCCCTGGAGCGAGCGGCGCTGGCGTTTCGTCACTGCCAGGATGCAGGCCCTGACCCGCCACAGATGGTGGGGCAGCAACGCGGAGATCTTGCAGGCGCTGCAATCGGCGCGCTCGGTGCGCGGGGTCTACAACCTGCACTTGGGCCCCAACTTTGCGCCGCAAAGTGGCGAACGGGTGTTGCCTTTGCAGGGGGCTGTGTCAGGGGCACTCTCGGGGAAGGTTCCAGCCGCAGTGCAGCTGTCGCTGTCGCCAGAGCCAGCTCCCTTTCTCGAGCCGACTGTACGCTGCAGATCCTTCTCAGCTTACTGGGCAAAGGTCAACCAACATCCGATACCTGCCCTGCAGGCATCTCATCCCAAGCATAGCGCGCCATCTCATGCGCCCTATGAGGCGCCAGTCCAAGGAGAATTGTTCAAGTGACAAGCTCGACATCATCGATCCCGGCCAACCTGTCCACCCCTTTCACTTCTGCGCTGTATTTTGCGTATCGCTCCTACCTGCTGAGCAGTCGGCTGCTGGCTGCTGAGCTGCCGACTGCTGGCGCGCACCCCCAGCGCCCGCTTTGTGGCTGTCGCGCGGTTGCCGGGGTTCGAGTTGCGCTGGCACAAGGCGGCCAGTGAGGGCTCGGGCTATGGCGCGCATTTGCAACGAAGAGCGGGTGTCTCTTGGCGTGACGAGCGGGCATGATCGAAAGACTCTCAGCCTCTCAGGTCACCCAGGGTGTGTTCGGGTGTCTTGTGGCGCATCGTATTGGCCGAGCAGCCCGCGCTGGATGCTGCAGAGACGCTGGGCATAGGTCCAAACGCTGCGCGCGGTGCAGCACGAGCCCGACCCGGACCCACTGCGGGCGGCACGGCACTTCGCGCTTGCCGATCCTCGATCAACGGCTCGCCGGTTGGCGCGCCCTCCAGGCGATTGAATTCGTCTGCAGCTGCAACCACCACCGCATCCCGGCTGTGCAACGTTCACTCACCAAGGCTTTGCGGCGCTTTTCCGCAACGGCAGCAAGGCAAGTGTTCAACCCGCCCACGCTTCCCGGTTGACGAGGCAACTCGCGCAACCTGATGCTGCCACAGGCCCTCAAGACATGGGCCTGCCCGGCTGGGGGCTCCACCCGCTCAAGGGTGAGCTTGCTGGCCAATGGTCGATTGGGTTGAGCTGCAACTGAGGCATTCATCGTCCGGGTCCAGGCGAACGTGATCGAACTACCTGAAAAATCCGCGTCCTTTCGCCCTGGCTTTCGATGTCGCAAGAGCAGAAGAGCGAAGGGCACTCACTGAATCGGTCCCACCACACCCAAATCGATCGCTTCAGGACCCGGTTTTCTGGGGTGGATTCTCGAAACCGAAGCGTTCACCGGCCTGCCATGCGTTGCGGTCGTTGCCGCGATTCGGGATGCCGCCAGCGGCCTTCAGCATCTTCGCAAGGTGCATGCAGTTCCAGGTCATGATCGTCGTGTTGCGTTGCGTGAAATCGTTGTCGAAGCCGGTACGGCTGCCGTCGTCTTTCTCATCGCCGTACGAGGCGCCGGGGCCGGCCTCGCCGATCCATCCACAGTCTGCCTGCGGCGGGATCGTGTAGCCGAGGTGGTTGAGGGCGAATGCAATCGTCATCGCGACATGCTTGACGCCGTCCTCGTTGCCGGTGATGACGGCGCCGCCGACCTTGTTGTAGTAGATCGACTGCCCCCGGGTGTTGAGCTCACCGGACATCGCGTAGAGCCGCTCGATCAGGATGCGGCAGACAGAACTCTCCTCGCCGAGCCAGATCGGCGTGCCGACGATCAGGATGTCGGCTGCCTTGACCTTCTCCCAGATCGCAGGCCATTCATCCTTGGGCCAGCCGTGTTCGGTCATGTCGGGGTAGATGCCGGGCGGGCAGTCGTGGGCAACGAAATGCAGATGTTCGACCGCGACGCCGTTCTTCTTCATGATGGCAGCAGACGCATCGAGCAGCAGCCCCGTGTGGCTGTTCTCGGGTTTGCGCGTCAGCGAGGTGTTGATGAACAGTGCGCGGAGATCGGCGAAATCGCTCATGGCGTTCCTTTGTTCAGGCTGCGGAGGCAAAAGAATCGCAGTACTTCTGCAGGTCAAATTCTGCAGACTCAAGTGGGAGCCGTTATTGCGGGGAAGGTTCAGCTGGCTTTGCAGCGACTGCGGTGGCGACGCTGCGGCTGCTCCAACACCTGCATCTGCGGGCAAAGCGCGGAATTTTGGTGTCATGAACGGCTACCCTGTGCGACTGATTCGCGTCAGTCACAGGAGGCTAAGGCAACGCTGAACAAGTCCCTCGCGGCGCCCGCATCCCTGCCTTGGGCGGTCTGCGGCATTGCAAATCCTCGCCATAGACTAGGCTATGTCTGCGGTTTGCGCCTTTCATCCCATCCCAAACCAGGGCGTGGACACTCGCGCGGACTGGTTCAGCGTCGCCCTAAGCCATGCCCAGTACCCGCGTTGAATTCCCCGCTGGTCAAGGTCATACTTTGGCCGGCCGTCTCGACACGCCCGACGGCGTGCCGCGAGCCTGGGCGCTGTTTGCCCACTGCTTCACCTGCTCGAAAGACACCAAGGCGGCGACCTTCATCGCGCGCGCCCTGGCCGATGCAGGCTTCGGCGTGCTGCGTTTCGATTTCACCGGCCTGGGCGGCAGCGGCGGCGACTTCAGCAACACGCACTTCAGCTCGAACGTCGATGACCTCGTGGCCGCAGCCGATTGGCTGCGCGAGCACCACGGTCTGCCCGCACTGCTTGTCGGCCACTCGCTGGGCGGCACGGCGGTGCTCGCCGCTGCTGAGCGTATCGATGATGCGCTTGCCGTGGCCACTGTCGGCGCGCCTTTCGACCCGGCGCATGTGACGCATCAGTTCGGCAGCGACCTGGCGGTGATCGAACGGGATGGACAGGCCCGGGTCAAGCTCGCCGGGCGCGAGTTCACCATCCGCCGCTCCTTCATCGACGATGTGAGTGGCCAGCCGCAGGCCGCGCGGATCCGCGCCCTGCGCCGCCCGCTGCTGGTGCTCCACGCCCCCGGCGACAACGTGGTCAAGATCGACAACGCGCGCCACCTTTTCGAGGCCGCGCTGCACCCCAAGTCTTTCGTCTCGCTCGACGGGGCTGACCACCTGCTCACGCGTGCTGTCGATGCGCGCTACGCCGCCAATGTGATCGCGGCATGGGCAGCGCGTTATCTGCCCGAAGCGTCCGAGCCTGCACGCTCGAAGGAGGTGCTCGAGCACGGCACCGTGCGCGTCAGCGAGCGTGGCACCGGCGCCTTCGCCGTCAGCATGCAGGCTGGGCGACACACGCTCATCGGCGACGAGCCTACATCCGTCGGCGGTGACGACGCCGGGCCCAGCCCGTACGAGTTGCTGCTTGCCGCGCTTGGCGCGTGCACGGTCATGACGCTGCGCATGGTCGCGCGGCAGAAGCAATGGCCACTCGAGAACGTTCATGTGACGCTGACGCACGGCAAGACTCACGCCGCAGATTGCACGGACTGCGAGACGAAGGAAGGCAAGGTCGATCGCATCGAGCGCGTGATTGAACTGGTCGGCCCGCTCGACCAGGGGCAGCGCGCAAGGTTGATGGAAATCGCCGACCGCTGCCCCGTGCACCGCACGCTGCACTCAGAGGTGAAGATCGAGACGCGCACAGCGATATGAACATGCCACGCCAACCGGCCCACCGCCCCATCGAGGATTTCGCCTTGATTGGCAACTGCCATGGCGCCGCGGAACCGGTTGCGAACGTTGACGGCTGGGATGGTCATGGGCATGAGCTCAGGCGTTGAGTCTGTCGATACTCGGCCGAATGCAGATCGAAAGGAACGAAGCCATGCGGCTCAGCAAACCCGAAATCGACACGGATGTGCAAGCGCTGGGCAGCATGCCTGCGCCCTGATCGACCTGATGTGCGCAGGCTCAGCGCGTCCGCACGCGGCGCAGCGTGTCGACGTGCGGCTTCAGCAGGGCGGCGAATCGCACGCCGTCCTCACCGATGACGGCAAGCCTGGCAAAGGTCTCGGCATCGAAGTCACCGACGCGTTCGGCTTCGTCCTCGATGTTGATCCAGCGCGAGCGCAAGGTGAACTTGCCCGTCGAATGCCGGAGTTGGCCCGCCTGTTTCGACCGCTCTCACTGGCTGCCGCCTCTGGATGCCGGATCGGCATCTCCGCGCTCCGCGGTCACGGCATGTCCAGCAGCATAGGCCTGCGTAACTTGTCGCAGCGTCTTCATCTGCTTGCGGTAGTTCGTGCAGCCAGAACACATCAGAAGATGTGCTCCCAGTGACATCTGCTCGCGCAAACGCAGCGACCGCTCCATTTCTTCGGAGCAGAGCTCGGTGATCTCCCGGCAGTTCAACATGTGCCGGTTCCCGGTCTTCCCCAACCGCTTTCCATGCAGCCTCGAAGCTTCAGGCGTGGACGAGGCGGTGGTCGAACGGTCGAACCGGATCCATCGCCAATTGAAGGCAACGGCCAGTCGCCACGAGACGCTGCGCCACCGCATCGCGCAGTTGCCGATGTTCGCGCGCTGCCAGGTCGCAGGCTGTCGGGTCGGCGTGGTGCACGGCGACGCCGACTCGCTGGCAGGGTGGCGCTTCGACACTGCCGCGCTCGCAGACCCGGCCGCCGGGCCCTGGTTGCAGTCCGCGTTCGAGCAAGCCGACGTGGATCTGTTTGCCAGCACGCACACCTGCCTGCCGGCCTTGCGCCACTTCGCGCTCGCGGCGGGCCGCGAAGGCTGCTTGGTCAACAACGGCGCAGCGGGCATGCCCAACTTCAAGGGCGACCGTGCGGGGCTGTGCACGCGTATTTCTGCCGTACCCTCTCCGCATCCGGTTCTGCATGAGACCCGCGTCGCGGGGGCCTGTGTGGCCCTGGTCCCGGTCTGCTTCGATGTCGAGCGCTGGCGCGCAGAATTCCTGGCTCAATGGCCGGTGGCTGACGCGGCGTGGCTGTCCTACTTCCGGCGCATCACCAAAGGACCTGCCTATGCGCCCTCCCAAGTGCTGACTTCGGTCGACACCTGCTGGTCGCGCCGGTCGTCCCTACCCGACCCCGACAGACCGCCGACTCTGACGTCAGTGGCTTAGGCAACCACGTGACGCTTCCATCCTCATCGCCTTGATTCCCGCTACACACCACCGGAGATGACCATGATCCCTTTCAAAACCGTAGTCACTGCGCTCTTTGCCGCACTCACTCTGACCGCTCACGCCGCCGACGGACTGGTGGCCGTCAAGAGCCCCCATACGACAGCAGAGACCGGCAGCCGGCTCGTCGTCGCCTTGCAGGAGCGCGGCCTCAAGCTGTTTGCGCGCATCGACCACGCCGCCGGCGCCGCCAGCCTGGGCAAGACTTTGCGTCCGACCGAAGTCTTCATCTTTGGCAATCCGCAAGGCGGCACACCGCTCATGCTGTGCCAGCAATCCGCCGGCATCGATCTGCCCCTCAAGGCACTGGTCTGGCAGGACGCGATGGGGCAGGTCTGGTTCGGCTACAACGATCCGGCGTGGATTGGCGCCCGGCACGGTGCAGCCGATTGTCCGGTGGTGCCCAATCTGGCCAAGGCGCTGGCCGGACTGGCTGCCGCCACGACGGCACCTTGAGCTTGCCCCCAGGGCTTCAGCAGTCGGGGTCAGCGACGACCCATCTGGCGTTTCGCCAGCAGGTGATCGATCGAGAACACACCAGGTCCACGGGCCATCAGGTACAGCAGCAACGCCGCCCAGGTGCCGTGCGTGGCGTAGGCGC
>JBBQIB010000261.1:0-6299 GCA_038324515.1 Burkholderiales bacterium | reverse complement strand
GGGGGCAGTTTATGGCAAGGGGGCGGCTTGGCTCTCAGCCTCTCAGTTGGGTTCGGTCGGCTCGATCGACTCAAGCTGCGGTGGTCGACTTTGCTTGCGCTCGGCCGTTGCTGCGAGATCTGGACGGCAGGGCGTCGGATTGCGCTCATGTCACCCGGCCCGGGCTGCGCCCGCGCCTCCTTCTTTACTTCGCTCCATACGACGCCCTGCCGTCCAGATCCGGTGCCTGTGGTGGCGTGCTTCGGATGGCAGGGTGCAGATGGTGTTCGGCTGATGGCGTGTTGCTGGGGTGATCTGCAGAAGGTGATCTGCAGAAGGTGATCTGCAGAGGGTGATCTGCAGAAGGTGATCCGCAGATAGTGATCCGCAGATGGCGGCTCAATTTTCCTGGTGCGTGGGTCCGCTGTAGTTGCGTTCTTGGGCCAACCACTTCAGCACCGGCAGGGTGCCGGGCAGTACGGGGCTTAACTGCACCGGCAGGCTTTGCCAGGCCATTTGTTGGGCTTCGCGCATCTCGAATTCACCTTGCCAGTCAAACACCTTGCAAAAGTGCAAACGCACGCGGGCGTGCGGGTAGTCCATCAACTCGGCTTGCCAAGGCTCGGCGGGGCCGATGGTGATGCCCAGTTCTTCTTGCAATTCGCGGCGCAGAGCTTGTTCAACAGTTTCGCCAGGCTCCAGCTTGCCGCCCGGGAATTCCCAGTAACCAGCGTAGACCTTGTCCGGGGGCCGTGAGGTCAGCAAGAACTGGCTGTCGGCGCTGCGGTTGGCCAGCAGCACACCGACCGCCACATCAACGGGACTGCGCTCAGCCACCGTGGCTGCCGATGAAGTCGCGGGCGAATTGCTGTGCCACGCGGCCTGAGCGCGAGCCGCGCTCCAGCGCCCACACCAGCGCGTTGGGGCGGGCGGCGTGCATTGCCGCCTCGTCGGCACCAAAGGCGCGCAGCCATTGGTCCACGATCGTCAGGTATTCGGATTGCGTGAAAGGATAAAAGCTCAGCCACAGGCCAAAGCGCTCGGAGAGCGAGATTTTTTCTTCCACTGCCTCGCCCGGGTGCACCTCGCCGTCTGCGGTGTGTTGGTAACTGAGGTTCTCTTTCATGTACTCGGGCAGCAGGTGGCGGCGGTTGCTGGTGGCGTAGATCAGCAGGTTGTCGCTGGATTGCGAGACCGAGCCGTCCAGGATGCTTTTCAGCGCCTTGTAGCCGGCTTCGCCTTCATCAAAGCTCAGGTCGTCGCAAAAGACGATGAAGCGTTCCGGGCGCTCTGCCACCAGATCCACCAGGTCCGGCAGGTCCATCAGGTCAGCCTTGTCGACTTCGATCAAGCGCAGGCCTTGTCCTGAGAACTCGTTCAAGCAGGCCTTGATCAACGAGCTCTTGCCGGTGCCGCGCGCGCCCGTCAACAGCACGTTGTTTGCGCCGTGGCGCGCCACAAACTGTTCGGTGTTGCGCAGCAGCCTATCCTTTTGCTGCTCGACTTCTTTCAGATCCGACAAGCGAATACTGGCCAGGTGGCGCACTGGCTCGAGCACGCCGACCTGGCCCCGTTTGCGGTAGCGCCAGGCCACCGCTGCGCCCCAGTCCGGCGGCTGGGCCGGGTGTGGCAGCGCGGCTTCCAGCCTCTGCATCAGCGATTCTGCGCGGCTCACCAGGCGGTGCAGGGCAGCATTCAAGTCTTGCTGCGTTTCGGCCGAACAAGGTGTGGTGGGTGGAGAAGGTGGTGAGGTCATGGGAGCGGGAGTTTAGATTCAACTGAGCGTTGAACTGAGCCTTGGCCAATCAGCCCGGCACTTCCAGCACGCTGTCATCGGCGATGGCAAAGACACGATCGCCGCGAAGCCGAGGGGGCACGAACATGCCGGTGAATTCGCCAAAGGCCGGCAGCACGCCGAGTTGCGTTCCGAAGTGGAAACAGGGCAGTCGCAATCGACCGGGGCCGGGGCCAGACCGCCGCCCGACAGCAATCCGACCGGGCCTGCGCCCCTGCAGCACCACCGCAGGATGCAGGTGCCCGGCCAAGGTGTAGTGGCCCGGCACGGCCTGCGGGTGATGCCGCAGCGCCAAGCCGCCCAACAGCAATGGCTCGGTCACGCAGCGGATCTGCCAGTCGGCGGGTGGGTCGCCAGCCTGCTGGTCGTGGTTGCCGCGCACCAGCACCAGTTCCAGCTCCGCATGGGCCCGGCGCCAGTCTTGTACGGTCTGCCAAGTCTGAGGGTTGGCGCCGCCTTTGGCGTGCAGCAGGTCGCCCAGGAAGACCACCTGGCGGGCTTGGGTTTGCTGCACCGCCTGGCTCAAGCGCGCCAGCGTGGCAGCCGTGGTGCCGCCCGGCACCGGCACGCCCAGGCGCCTGAAGTTGTGGGCCTTGCCCAGGTGCATGTCGGCCACCAGCAGGCATTGACTGTCTACCAGGTAGGCTGCGCGTTGTGGCAGCAGTTGCAGCCGCGCCGTGCCCAGCTGGATGAGCGGCAGCTCAGACAAGCGCTTGACGCTGAACTCGGCACGCGCGAGTTCTTGGGGCGCGTGGATTCTTCACGTGCGCGAGACTCTCAACCTCTCAGCCCACCAGCCGTTGCAGTGCAGGCTCCAGATGTTCGGTAGGCAGCCGTTTGAAGCCGGAGCGCGAAAAGCGCTGCAGCCGGCCGATCAACAGTGCGGTGATCGCAGAAGCCATGGCCTGCGCATCCACCGTCGGTGTGCTGGAGCCTGCGGCTTCGGCCGCAGCGCGCAGGCTTTGCCGCAGCTGCGACTCGAGCCGGTCAAAAAACTGGTTCATGCGCAGCGCCAGTCGGTCGTGCTCGAAGACCAACGCATCGCCGACCATCACACGTGCCATGCCTGGGTTTTTCTCGCCGAATTGCAGCAGCACGCTGGCCATGCGGTGCACTTGCAGTGTGGGCACCGGCTCACGCTCAAGAATCTGGTTGATCAGGGTGAAGACACTGCTTTCAATGAATTCGATCAGGCCTTCGAACATCTGTGCCTTGCTGGCGAAGTGGCGGTACAGCGCCGCCTCGCTGACCTGCAACTGTGCTGCCAGCGCTGCTGTGGTGATGCGGTCTGCGCCGGGCTGCTGCAGCATGCTGGCCAGAGTCTGCAGGATCTGCACGCGGCGCTCGCCGGGTTTGGGGCGCTTGCGCACAGGGGTTGCGGCTGAGGGCCCTTCAGGCGCAGCGCCCGGATCGACTGTAGGCAGGGGGGAGGGCAGGGCCGTTGTCAACGAGAGCGGCACTTCAGGCGGCACTGGAGGCAGCACTTGAGGCGGCACTTGACGAGGCACTTGAGAGAGCGCCTGTGATCGCGGCTGTACGGGCTTCAGCGAATCCCCAGGCCCGTGTTCCGCTGTTTGCGCAGGCTGTTGCGCAGGCTCGGCGGCGGACGGCATTTCAGGGACAGCAGGTTCAGTGGCCAAAGCAGCGACAAGTGTGAATATTCTTTGGTCCAAGGGCGCAGCAGGTGCTGCACTTGCGGAGTTGCAGGGTTGCGGCTCAGGCTCTTGCGTAGGTACGTCGCCTGCAATCAGCATGGCAGCAGACGACGCGGAGACTGGATCAGATACAGCCGATGGCAAGGACTGGCTGTGCAGCGACTGAAATGCAAAATCTTTACAACTGATGCAATCCATTCTTGCACAGCTATGTGGCGTGCAGAGTTGCAGGTAAACACTGACTTGCGAGGCCAGGCACGGCTGCTATCAACATTGGTTTTTGACCCTGACCGTGCACGCTCACCAATCCTGAGCGTCACGGGCGCTGCAGGGTGCCGCGCAGCTTCAAAGCCAATCGATGCGCAACAGCGCACGCAAGTGGTGCAGCCGCAGATCGACGAATGCGGGCCGGCGCTGCACCCGCCGCCGTGCCTTGGAACCCGGCAGCCAACGCTGCATCCAGACGGTGCGCATGCCCACGCTGCGCGCCGCCTTTTGGTGGTCAAGGGTGTCTTCGACCAGGATGCAGCGCGCAGCCGGTACCCGCAGGTGGGCACACAGGCGCTTGAACATGCGCCTGTCCGGCTTGGGCCGCAGGTGGCCGAACATCTGCATGTCTTCGATCGAGATCAGACCGTCAAACAGGTGCATCGCACCCAAGGTCCGCAGCACACGCGTGGCGTAGGCCGCAGGTGCATTGGTCAGGATGAACTTGCGGCCGCGCAGGCGCCCAACGGCGGCCAAGTCATGGGCATGGCCGCGCACCCGTTGCTCCAGGCCCGGCAAGAGGTGTGTGTGGTGCAAAAAATGCGCCGCACTGACGCCATGGTGGCGCACCAGCCCCAACAGGGTGGCGCCGTAGCGCTGCCAGTAGCGGCGCCGCAACTGATCTGCGGCTGTAGCGTCCAGCCCCAGATGCTCGCGGATGTAGGTGTCCATGGCTTGGCGCAACTCGCGCATCGACGCTCCGGAGGCGTCGTGCAAGGTATCGTCAAGATCAAACAACCAGACTGGCGCACGATGGTGCAGAGCGCTCGAAAAAACAGGCGCCGGTGTTTTGATGGCCCCGGCGTGTTGGGGGCCGGTGGACGCTTTGGCCTGCTGACTGTGCCGACTGTGCCGAATCTGCGGTATTTTTCTCCTGGCCCGTCTGAGTCGTTTGGGCGGCAATCGCAACATGCGCTGCGCAGGCTCAGTGCGATCGGATCATCGTGCCGTAAGGCTGATCGGTGAGTATCTCCAGCAGCAGCACGTGCGCCACCCGGCCATCGATGATGTGCACCGCGTTGACGCCACTCTTGGCAGCATCCAGCGCCCCGGCGATCTTGGGCAGCATGCCGCCGCTGATGGTGCCGTCGGCAAACAACTCGTCGATGGCGCGCGCGGTCAGGTCGGTCAGCAATTCGCCGTTCTTGTCCAGCACGCCGCGGATGTTGGTCAGCATCAGCAGCTTTTCTGCTTGCAACACCGTCGCCAGCTTGGCCGCCACCAGGTCGGCGTTGATGTTGTAGCTTTCGTTGTGCTCGCCAAAGCCGATCGGGCTGATGACGGGGATGAACTGGTCGTCTTGCAACGCCTTGACCACGCTCGGGTCGATCGCGGTGATCTCGCCGACACGGCCGATGTCGTGCTGCAAGGCAGGGTCGTTCTTGTCGGTCAGCTTCATCTGTTGGGCGCGGATCATGCCGCCATCGCGACCTGTCAAACCCACCGCTTTGCCACCGGCGGCGTTGATCAGGCCGACGATGTCTTGCTGCACCTGGCCGCCAAGCACCCACTCGACAACTTCCATCGTCTCTTCGTCAGTCACCCGCATGCCCTGGATGAAGGTGCCTTTCTTGCCGATCTTGTTCAGGGCTTCGTCGATCTGCGGCCCGCCGCCATGCACCACGATGGGGTTCATGCCGACCAGCTTGAGCAGCACCACGTCTTCTGCAAAGTCCTGCTGCAGGCCGGGGTCGGTCATCGCATTGCCGCCGTACTTGATGACCAGCGTCTTGCCATGGAACTTGCGGATGTAGGGCAGAGCCTGGGCCAGGATCTCGGCCTGGTCACGGCGGCTGATGTGCGACAGATCGGGCTCAGGTGCAGCGGGGGCGTCTTTCGGCTTGGAGCTCATGGGGGGTCTGCGGGCAACGAGGAAGTCTGCATTCTAGAAAGCAACGCACCCGTTGGCGCAACCCACTGTCGCAACCCGTTGGCGGAGCCCGCTGCAGCAACCCGCTGCAGCAACCCGTTGGCGCCGCCACAGCTGCGTTTCGCGAACCGGCCGGCAAGTTCATCGCAAGTCGGCTGACGGATTCCGAGCGCGTGTTCAACATCCAGGGCATCAAACAACTGCTGGAGCACGCAATGACTTCTGCTTCGACCTTTCCGCAGCCTGACCGCATCCGGGCCGCGTTGGCTGCAACAGCGATTGCCCTGTTGGCGCAACAGGCGGGTGCCCAAACAGCGGCTCAACCCCCGGCCCAAACCGCAGCCCCAACCCAGACGCTGGCATCTCCAGCTGAAGGCTGCGTCACGGTCGAGGTCCACGGCGTGCGCCCGCAGCAAGGCCGGCTGATGGTCGCGGCCTTCGACAGCGCGCTGAGCTATCGCAAGACACCGCTGACGCAGCTGCAACTGCCCGCAGGCGAGGCGATGATGCAGTTCCAACTGTGTGGTTTGGGGGCCGCCCAAGAGTTGGCCTTGACCCTGTTCCAGGACTTGGACAGCGACGGCCGCATGGGTGCCAACCTGGTGGGCTTGCCCACCGAACCTTGGGGCTCATCAGGATCGGCAGGCATGTTCGGCCCGACCTGGGAAAGCGGCCGCGTCAAGCTCGACGGCCATCTCATCGTCGTCAGGATGTCGCAATGAACGGGCGCCGC
>JBBQIB010000260.1:0-6308 GCA_038324515.1 Burkholderiales bacterium | reverse complement strand
TGCTCGACGCTGATCGAGGTCAGGATCTTCTGCACGCGCTCGATGAACTCCTTGGGCGTGCCCTTGGCCACTGCGATGGCATCGTTGGGCAGCGGGTCCGAGGTCCACAGGACCTTGGTGCCGTCGGCCTTGAGACGGCCGCTCTCGATCATCGCGTTGCGGTTGCGGTCGAAGTCAGTGGCCATGTCGACCTGGCCAGCCTGCACTGCGACTTCGTTGGCCGCGTGCGTGGCACCTTCGCTGTACTTCCAGAAGCTCTTGGGGTCGATCTTCCACACCTCCTTGGCGTACCAGGTCGGGATCAGCCAGCCCGAGGTCGAACCGATGTCGGCGAAAGACATCGACAGGCCCTGGGTCCCTTGCGGGAACTGGGTCACGTTGAGGGTGGGCCGGCCGACCACGATGGCGTGGTAGATCGGCTTGTCGTCGTACTTCACCGTGGCCAGCGCGGTGCAGCCCGTTCTGTTGTTGGCGATGATGTAGCCCCAGGGGCCCATCCATGCGAGGTCAAGCTGGCCAGAGCCCATGGCCACGGCCATGCCAGCCCAGTCGGTGGTGGCGACGAGTTCGAAGTCGGCATCAAGCTGTTGCGCGAGATGCGCGAACAAGGGGCCGAAGGACTTCTTGGTGTCCTCCGGGTTGGGCAGCAAGGGCCCGACACCGAAGCGCAACTTGCGCCGGGTCTGCGCCTGCGTGGTGCCGGCAAGAACCAAAGCGCCTGCGGCGAGCAGGCTTCTGCGCGAGGTGGTCATGATGGGGGCCCTTCCTGCTGCGGCTCAGTAACTGATGCTCGGGCAGACGCCGTCGCTCATGAATTCCACCAGCTTGGCGCCGCCGACCACGGCAGCGCCGGCGACGAGGCTGTTCTCGTCGAGCTTGCGCTTCTTGAAACAGGGCGAGCACACAAACATGCGGCCGCCGGCCTTGGCGAAGTTGTCCATCAACTCCTTCAAAGGCGCGAAGCCTTCTTCGTGGATGGCATCGGCCACGCCCTTCTGCGACAGGCGCGTGCCTTCGATGGACAGGAACACCACGGTGTCCTTGTCGGAGGCCACTGCGGCGTTGGCGACCACGAAGGCGACCGTGGCCTTGTCAGGGTTGTCGCCGCCATGGGTCAGGCTGATCACGTATTTTCCGGGCATCTCGCTCTCCTGGGGTTGGGTTGAGAAAAAGCGGCGCGTGCGCCGCACGGGGGACATCAATCCTTGGCACGAATCCAGTAAGCCTTGAGCTGCGCGTCCTGCGCCAGCAACGCGTGCCCCGTCATGCGGCACCAGGCCGGCAGGTCGGCCGGGGCGCCGGCGTCAAGCGCCGTGACCTTGATGACGCTGCCCGGCGCTTCGCGCACGCGGCGGCGCAGTTCGAGCACCAGGTCGCCGCAACTCATCTCGCCAGCGTTCCACTCGAGGTCATGGTGCATGAGCGGGCCTTCGGCTTGATGACAGAGACGGCCACGCCGGAGGCCAGCCTGGCGTGGGCCAGCGGCTGGAGGTGGGATGGGTCAGGGGGATGCGAAATAGAAGGGGGGCGAATTCGGCGCGGCAGGCGTGAAGCGCTGAGCCTGCGGCCGGTCCGGCCTGGAGGCCACTGCTGCGCACGCAGCGCAGCAGGGCAAACGCTGCGACTCCAGCGGCCCAGCGCGAGATCGAGGTGTAGAAATGCTTGAAGCGATCAAAGCGCTTGTTGCGCAGCACACTGCCGACGCGCACCACCTCGCCACGCTGGCGTGCAGCGGCGATGGGCTGATGGAGGGCTCGGGCGGAAGCTGACATCGGATGTAGTCTACGTCGGCGCGAAGAGACGGACCTTACTTCAAGAGCAATCCAGGGCGCGCGGGATCAGAACGACAAGAAGCGCGCGCCGCTGGCCAGGCCGGCGTCGAGCAGCGAAGCTGCACCGCGCACGCCGCTGACCTCGGCGATCAGGTCCTCTGGACGCAGACCCTGCTCGGCCAGGGCCTGAGGGCAGACGAAGATCTGCACGCCCAACTCTGCGGCTTGACGCATGGATGCCAGCAGCGGCTCGCCCGCCGCGCCGCGCCTCAGCAGCGCCACCGCAGGGCCTACGGCGTGCAACTCCACCGCCACGTCCAGCGCAGCGGCGGTGGCGGCGTAGCGCAGACCGAGCGCCACCTGTTGCTGCGCTTGGGCGGACTGGCCACTGATGACGACCACCAAGCGTGCGGGGGCGTGTTGGGACTGGGTTGAATCTGTCATGGATTGGGAGCGATCAGCGCCTGAGATCGAAGCGTGAACTGTAGCCCGATGGCACAGGCTGGGCTGACAGGCGGTGATGTCGCGACCGATCGCGTGGGCGCCTGCATGCCACTTCACATCCGCTGGCCAGCGCCAGCACAACCCGGTAGTGCAGATCGAGTCAACAGATCGCAGGCAACGCAGCGAGGTGCACCTGGACCATCAACACGTCAACAACGAAACATGAATACACCTGGCGTACCGCCCTTCGGCTTAGGGGAGTTTTCTCATGCGCGAGACCGAACTGCACCTGACCGACGAGGACCGATCTTTCATCGAGGCGATTCGTGGCAAGCGATTGCATCCATCGCGAGGGGAGAACAGGGCGCATGTGCTGTCCTGTCTGGACCGAGGTATTTCCGGGGCGCAGATCATGCAAGTGCTCGGAATAGGACGCACGGCCTGGTGGCGCACTCGTTCGGCGTACCTGCAAGGAGGCGTCGATCTGGCGCAGGCGGGCCAGCACGCAGTCGCGCACCAGGTCGTGGGCGATGTCGGTGCCCTGCGTGAGCTGGGCCTGATCGAGTTCGCTCCAGGCCTGCGCCAGCGTGGGCAGGGGCTGCGACAGCACGCGCGCCGCGACGTCCAGCCGCAAGTCCGGGCCCGCAAGTGCCAGCAAGCGCAGCAGGTCGCGCGCAGCCGGCGTCAGGCGCTCCAGCCAGCGCGCGATCAAGGCCTCGGCAGCGGCTGGGCGCGGCAAGCCTTGGTCGAGCGTCGCGCCGCTGAGCCACAGACCCTTGAGGGTTTCGAGCGTGAAGAAGGGGTGGCCGCCGGCGTGCCGAACCAGGGCGGCCACCAGATTGGTGCTGTCGCGCAGGGTTGGTGGCAAGGCCAGCGATGCCACCAGTTCGGTCACCTGTGCGGGTTGCAGGGGCGCCAGCGCCACTGGCTCGACACGCTGCGAGTCGCCCAGCCAATGCGCCAGCGCATCGCAGCCAGGCTCGCTTTCGTGCTGGCGCGCCGCGCAGCACCAGCGCAGCGCCATCAACCGCTCGCTGCCCAGCAACCAGTACAGCAGCTCCAGCGAGGCCGCGTCGGCTTGGTGGAGGTCGTCCAAGGCCACTGCGGCCAGGCCATGCAAGGCACAGGCCCCGAGCAGGGCCTCGACTGCTTGCCACACCAGGCCCTGGCGCGCCGGGCTCTCGGGTGCGGGGCCAAACACCGGGTGCAGGCGCGCCAATTCATGGCGCGTGGCCGCGGTCAGGTCAGGCGCATACCGTTCCAGGGCCAGGATCAGGAGCTGAGCGATGCTGGCATACGGCATCGCGGCCATGCCGGGCCGCGTTCGCATCAAGAGGCAGCCGTCACAACCCTGCAGAAAGGCGTCCATCAAGCGGCTTTTGCCGATGCCGCCCTGGCCCAGCAGCAACACGGCACGGCCTTCGGCCCAGGCCTGTGCCATTTGCGCCAGCGGCTCGGCGCGGCCAATCAAACGGGGTGGCCGCGTCAGTGCCGCCGGCAACAAGACCGGTGTGGCAGCGCCGGCGGCCGTCCCCACTGTCGCCGCCATGGCCAAGGGCAGCCGCTCGATGGTGTCGAGCAAAGCCAGCGTTTCGGGCGCCGGTTGCAGCCCGAGTTCGCGACACACCTGCAGCTCGAAACGCTCGAAGGTCGCCACTGCGGCCACGCGGTCGCCGCGCAGGTAGTGCAAGCGCATCAAGCGCCGCCAGGCGTGTTCCAGTGCGGGGCGGCGCGCGATGATGAGCTCGCTGAGTGCGATGGCCTCGGCCAAAGCGCCACGCGCCTCCAGACGTGCTGCTTCGCCGGCCAGGCCGTCGAGCCGGCGCAGTTCCAGCGCGTCGCGCTGCTCGGTCAACCAGGTGTCGAAAGCCTCGAGGTCGCCAAAGTCCAGACCGCCGAGCAGTTCGCCGTTGTGCGGCGGCGGCTGCTGCGGGCTGGCGTCGAACGTGACACCCGCCGCCAAACTCAACACCGGACCTGATTCAACCAGCGGGTGCTGCACTTGCTGACGCAGCTTGAACAAGCGCTGGCGCAACGTGAGATTGGCGTTGCGCAAGGACACCTGGGGCCACAACCAGGCGGCAACGCGGTCGCGCGGCTGTGGCCCGGCCAGCGCCAGCAGCCCTAAAAGTGCGGCGTCGATGCGGGCCAGTCGCCCCTGTCGCGCATCGGAATGCCAACGGGGCTCGCCGATCAAGGTGAGCAAGGTCATCGAGGGCCAGCTTGAGCGTTACACACCACATGATGGTGATGTCTACCCGCTCAGCATAGCCAAGTCTGGCGCCTGGCCCCACCCCAAGACCAGGTGCCCGGACGCCGGGCGCAGCGTCAAACGTAGCCGATGCCCGTGTTCACCAGTGATTCATAGCCGATGTTGCTCAGGTTCAGCCCGGTGTCCGAGGCCAGCCCGGCCAGGCTGATGGGGGTGTAGGCACCGCTGCTCAGAAGATCGGTGTAGTACTTCAGGTCGGCCGCCGCGGGTGCCACGCCCACGACATTGGTGTACAGCACATTGACCAGGTCGGTGGCGCTGGGCGTGCCGCCAAAACGGGCCTGTAAGGCCAGGGAGATGAGGCTGTCACGGCTGGTGCCGCCGTCGAGTTGCGTCAGGCCGATGCCCACGTACTCCTTGATGTTCACGGCCTCTTTGCCGAACACGGCGCCGATGATCTTGACCGTGGTGCCGGCATTGCCCTGCAGGTCCAGCGCCAGGCGCGAGTCGGAGAAACGAATACGTTCGACATCCACCACGGTGTCGCTGCCTTCCGTGCCCACTTTGTCGCGGACGACAAAGCCAAACGCGGCGGTCTTTGACCAGCCCCCCACCGGCACCCGCTCGATGCTGTAATTGGCGGCTGGGCCAGCGTAGGTGATGGTGTCGAGGCCTTCACCTCCATCCAGCAAATCGTCTCCGCCGTTGCCGCGGCAAGAGTCGTTGCCCCGGCCCATCAGGAAGGTGTCTGGCGAGTTGGAGCCGGTCAGGATGTCGTCGAAGTTGCTGGTGGGCAAGATGATGCGCCGGTAGGCGCCCACCGAGTAGGTGCCGATGCCGTTGTCGTTGTCGAACACAGCCAGGTAATAGGTGCCGGTGGTCGGAACGCTGTAATGCAGCCGCGCGTTGCCGGCTGCCAAAGCCTTCATCGTCGGAGGCCAGTTCTTTGCCTGTCGCGTCCAGCAAGACCAGGTAAGGATCCGCCAGCCCGCCGCTGGCCGCGCTGGCCAGGCGGGCTGCTTCGAAAGTGACCGAGAACCCGGCCGTTAGATTCACAGCAAAGACGTCTTGATCACGCACGACCTCGATGCTGCCGTTGCGCTTGCTGCCCAAGGCCAACGGGGCGCTGTTGCTGATGAAGTTGCCGTGGTCGTCGTGCATGGGTGTCTTTCGGTAGTGGGCGAAGCGCCACCCGCTCTCGGAATGAGGGCGGAGTGCTGGGTGAGGCTGTGCTGATGCGGATGGGCCGCGGCACCCAGTGCACCCCGGACACCCCCGCTTTTAGCGAAGGCAGCGTTACGAGGCGGTTATGGGCTGACTCCAAAACTGCCAGCGCTGCCAGGACGCTGCATGCGGCTCGCAATGGCGGCCGGCGCCGACATCAGATTTGCACTGCGCTGCCGACAACGGGGTTCGACCAGCCGGTTGCCAACCAGCGCATCCGTACCCACCCGCCACTGCACCATTCCCAAGATGACCACCACCTCCAGCAGAGAAGACGTTCTCGAACCCCATGCCCGCCACATCGGCACGGCCACTTTGTTCATCAATGCCGATGCTGCGTCAACCTTGCTGCTGATCATTGCGCCTGCAGCCTGCGCACCAGCGACAGCAGCGACACCAGCCGCGGCCCGATGTCGTTCCCCAGCTTCGCGCGGGTGACCGCCGAGGCGGGCATCCGCACCTTGATGGTGTTGACGAGCGCCTCGCCGACCCAGGCACCGCAAGACGCGCTGTGCGCATGCCCCATTGCGCTCGCAAGCCGCCACTGTGGCCCGCATCCGCGTGGCCGCCAAGACCTTGCTCGCCGAGTCGGCCTCTTTCCAGCAACTGCTGCGCGATTTGCGAGCGCGGCCGCGGGCCTCCGAAATTGCCCCGTA
>JBBQIB010000259.1:0-6308 GCA_038324515.1 Burkholderiales bacterium | reverse complement strand
ACACCCACGTCATCGGCGATCAGCAGACGGATGACGTCCTGCTTCAACGCCATCAACAAGGGCACCAGCTGGTAGGCGCGCGGTTGAAACGCCAGGTGGCCGAAGCTGCGGAAAGGGCCAGCGCCCCGACGCAGCGACATCAGCAGCGCATCGCGCAGCAGCAGGGCCGACTCGTGGCTGGCGGCCTGGTGGGCCGCAGGTGGTGGGAAGGTGGCGGGTGCGACGGCTTCGTATTCGGCCTCGAGTACCGGGGACAACAGCGTGACATCGCCCTCGGACCCAGACAGCGGGCGCAACCGCAGCATTTCGGCCGAGCTGCCAGGCAAGACGATCCACTCGCGACCGCGGGCCCGAATCAAGGCCCCCGGTGGAAAGCGGTTTGAGGTTTCAGAGAGAACGGCACTCATGCGGTGTCAGCCCAGATGTTGGCGAAGCGTGGCAAGGGCGGCGACTTGCTGCTGCTGATCGGCGGGCCACGAGATACAGATGAGGCCCTTGTCGATCAGAGGACCGGCCTCGGCGTCGCCAGCCAGCAGCGCGACGCGATGTGAACGCCACAGGGCGAGAACTGAGGTGCCGTCATAGTCAAAGCGGACACGGTCTGGCGCCGACAAGCCGTGCGCCGCAGCATCGAAGGTGAGCCCTGGCTCAGCGTCGCCTTGCGGTGAAGCGCCGCCCTCCGCAGCATCGGCCGGTGGTGAGGCGCTCGCAGCGGGCACTACCGTGGTCACGGCTGCCAAGCGCAGCAGCAATTCCCGGGCAAGCCGGTCACGCCGATCGATGACGGGGTGGTCAGGCTGGTTGTAGTAGGAAAGCAGGCACCGGTAGCAGCCCGCCACGCACTGCGTGTTCTCGACATCCACCAGTTCATCCAGCGCCGGCAGCGGTGAGCCGAAGGCGGGAACTTTCAGGTGAAGGATGCGAAGCGCCGCATGCGCGACCCGGGCCAGTGCATCGGGGTCGTGAACGAGACGGGTAAGCACGCCAGCGCCGCCCTCGGTGGCTTCATAGAACAGCACGCCGCGCCGGGTCTTGCGGTCGGGCAGCGGCTCGGCCAGAAGCTCCGACTCCTCGAGCTGGTAGACCGACTCGATGCCACGCTTCAGGGCGTACTGCAGGGTGGCAATGGTGGTCTCATTCGTGTCGGGTTCGGCCAGTTGCAGCAGTAGTGCGTTCTTGCGGTCCAGCACCCAGGGAACGATGGGTTGATTGACCGTCTTGGTGGGGTCAGGCGCGTCGTCATCCTCTTCGACCTTCGCCCAGAAGCCGTTGAGCGGGTTGATCATGAAGCCGTGTTCGGATTGCACCGCACGGCGCCGGAGACCTTTGTTCAGCCGGCTGATTTCGGCACCCGGGCCATAGCGAAGGCGCGCGACCGTACCTTCTGCGTCCACAGCCAACACCTCGCGAAAGTCGGGTTGGCCGTTGTCGCGCCGAGCCCACCGGAACGTGGTCTGCAGGTCGAAGCCCTGACGCTGTCGCTCTTCATCGTTGACCGTGATGCGTTCGGCAGGTGCCGTGCGGACGTTCTCTATGCGGTACAGATTGAGCACGATGTCGGTGTTGTCGGTCAGCGGTACACCACATGCGCGGCAGTGTGTCCGGCCCTTGTCTGCCGGGTCGGACTGGAAATGCCCGCCACCGCACGACCGGCAGATGTAGGCCACTTCGGTGCTGAGTTGCCCGCCAGCGAGACTGGACTCACCGCGGGCTGACAGTTGAGCGGCCACGACGCGATAGGCCCGGCCTTCGTGATACACGAGGCTGCGGGGCCCGAACTCGGACAGCGCCAGGAAGCGCGGGCGCTGAAGGTAAGCCCCCTTGGTGCCGCGCTCGCCGCTGCCTGGGATGAAAGCCGTCAGCGGCAGGCGGGGAAAGTTGTACCCCGGCAAGAACGCCTCGGTGGCGAGGTAGCGGTACGTGTAGAAGTCGCTCGACAAGCTTTCTTGACCCCGCTGCAGCAGCGACAGCTGGTCCATGGCCTGGGCATGCAGGATGCGCGCCGCGCGGATCTCGCGTTCGGGCAGCCCGTGGGTGTCCATGATGCGGCGCGACTGGTCGCGCTGGCGGGCAGCACTCATGAACAGTTCGCGCCACCGGTCGAACGCATTGTCGAAGCGTTCGACGGCACGGCTCACCACCTCGTCCGTCAGTGTGTCGATACCCTTGAACCAGGGTGCGGCCTCGGCCGTGAGCTCGCCCTGCATGAGCTTGAGGACGCTGCGGATGCGTTCTGTCGCCAAGGGCGTGATCGCGGGGTCGGACAAAGCGGTCTTGAGCTCACCGCGCAAGGGGAGGCTCTTCTCTTCGTCGGGTTCGACCACCTCGGCGATGGAAGCTTTGAGCGGAAAGTTGGTGCTGGCCAGCCAGACCGCTTGGAGGTGACTGCGAACCAGCTCCTCGTTGGCAAGATCCAGCGTTGGTGCACGGACTTCGCCATGCACCATGGCGGGAGGATCAGCAAAGAAATACTGGTCGTGGGGGCTCTTCGCGGCACAGTAGGTGAGAACTAGCGCGGGCATTCCGCTGCGGCCTGCGCGGCCACTGCGCTGTGCGTAATTGGCTGGCGTGGGCGGCATGTTCCGCAGGTACACCGTGTTGAGAGCCGAAATGTCCACGCCCAATTCCATGGTCGGCGAGCAGAACAGCACCGGCAAGAAACGCTGGTGTTCGCCCAGCTGCCGGAGCTCGCTCGTCATGGCGGCCAGGCGCTGCTGGTCTTCGGTGCCGTAGCGGAAGCGCATTTCACGCGCTTCGCGGCGGTCCTTGTCGACCTGGGCGGTGTGCTCACGCGCTTCGAAGCTGAAGTGATGAAACTCAGCGCCGATGGCGCGCGCCAGGTTGTCGTACAAAGACCGGAAGTAGGCGTTGTCCATCCCGCCGCGCGCGGACGTGCCATCACCGGCGTGAAACTCGACGCAGGCGTTCTTGAGTTGCCAGCCCATCGCATCTCCGAAGGGCGTAGGGACCTGGGAGACCAGGCCCGCCTTGGCAGCCACTGCCAGCATGCGTTCGAGCAGCTGGATGTAATCGTTGCGCTTGAGGTGGCGGGCCTCCAGGCGGCCACCCCAGTTGTCGGGCTTGCGGAGTTCACGTCCGAGGCCGGACAAATGACCCGCACGCAGCAGCTTCTCCTCGTCGGCAATCGAGTTGCCTCGACGGGCTGGCGGATAGAGCATCAGGAAGCGGGCACTGCGCATCTGCTCTTCTCGACCAAGGCCCCAAGGAGCTCGCAGGGTGTTGATCGAGCGGCTACGCACTGACTCCTGCTCGGCGGTGTCCAGCACCTCGGGGTCGATGGCCAAACCCTGCCGCATGGCATCCAGCAGCACGGTGTATGCCTTCATGCGCGCGGCAGGGTCGGCGCCCACCAACAGGTTTGGCGCGCCGGCAAACTTCGTCTCGTCCGCACACAGCTCGGCCAGGCCGAGATAGTTGACGCGGACCAGGCCGAGCTGCTCGAGGTTGGGGTTGGTGAACCGCCAACCGCGGCGCTGATCGAACCAGGCGCGGTAGCTCAGCACTTGGCGCATCGCCTTCTGGGCGTTGATGAGGTTGGCGCCCTCAAGCTCAGGGTCCACCAACCACTCGCTGCGCATGCCTTGTTCGCCGGGCCGGTCGAAACCCAGGGCCTTGAAGACCGCAACACCGAGCCGGTCGGACGACAAGCCTTCGTCGCCGGCACCTCGGATGGCACCGAGGAACGCAGCGCGAAAGAGGCTGACGAACAGGAAGTCGTTGAAGTGCCCGGCCTGAAGCGCCGCGTCCTGGCGGTTGTCGCTGAAGCCGAGCATCTTTCGGCGGGCGGTCGGCATGCCGGCCTCGGGCTGGCGATGCATCCAGCGCAGGACAGAGTGCGTGAGAAGCGTGGTTGCAGATGAACGCCCCTCAGCGGACAAGGCGGCCAGTCGGTTGTTGTCCTTCCCTTGGGCAGCGTGCAGCGTCTTGCAAGACAGGCAGAAGCGGAACTTGCCGGGGATGAACCAGGCGGCATTTCCACTGCCAAGAGCACCAGTTGGCGCCACGGAAATGCGTTCAGCCTTGTACTTTCGGGCATCGGCCTTCAGCCGAAGGTCGTGGTGCTTGTCCTCTTCCAGCCAGGCG
This sequence comes from Burkholderiales bacterium, assembly GCA_038324515.1. Taxonomy (GTDB): domain Bacteria; phylum Pseudomonadota; class Gammaproteobacteria; order Burkholderiales; family Burkholderiaceae_C; genus Rubrivivax. Next base: position 2,204 of record JBBQIB010000259.1, on the reverse strand, counting down.
TCTGGATAGTCTTCATCGCGCCCCGTGAAGTCGAGCGTGCCACCTGGCGGATCAAGCATGACGAACCCGTACTGGGGACGATCCGAAGATGAGTTCTCACCGTCCTTGGGCGGCACTGGCGGAACGTCGTCGATTTCGCGCGGCAGCAAGAGTTCGTACCCGTCCTCACGCGTGCGAAAGACGGGGTGATACTCTTGACCGCAGTCGCGGCAGAAGTGGACTGGGTACAGGCGCTTGGTGGCGTCACCGGGCAGGAACTGCTGCCCATTCACGGTGAGCGTGCGAGTCCCAGAGGCCTCGAGCGTGCAATAGGCGGTGCCGGCACCGGACACGAACTGGTGCAGCTTGAACGCGAAGAAACCGCGAGCTCCTGTGTTGCGTCCGCTGGGTCGATCGGCCTCGGCAAGTGAGGTTGTCATGAGGAACTGACGCAACACCTGTTCGCATTCCTGCAGCAACAGGCCGCTGTCGTCCGCGAGACGCTGTGTCGCGGTTCGGAGTGTCTGAGGCCTCGCCCGGATCCACTTGCTACCTTCCCACTCGATGCCGAGACGGGTCTCGATCCAGATTGCGAGCGGATGCGCCTCGAGCTGGACATCAGTGATAGTTGCCGGGATGCCGGCAGAAAGTGCGGGCGCCAGTTGCGCCTTGACCGACTCCGCCGATCGGTTGCGGTCCGTAGCCCGAATCAGGGTTTCCCCGATGACATCGCTGGGAAGCACCGAGGTGCCGAACAAGGTGCTGGCCACCCTTGCGACGGCCTCGCGCCGTGCGTCTTCGTTGCCGCTGGCCATCGTGGCCGACGTACCGATGCAGCGCAGGCCCTCCGGCGCCAGCAGCGCACGGATGCGCCGCACCAGCAGCGCCACATCGGCGCCCTGGCGCCCGCGATACGTGTGAAGCTCGTCGAGCACCAGGAACTCCAGGCCTTGGCAGTTGCGAACCACGTCCTGATCGACCGCGTCCTGGCGGGTCATCAGGTACTCGAGCATCATGAAGTTCGTCAGCAGGATGTCTGGCGGGTTCGCGCTGATGTTGCGACGGGCCTCTGCATCCTCCTGCCCCGTGAAACGCGCGAATGTCAGGGGCTGCTGCGGTGCAACCAGCTTCAGAAACTTGTCGAGTTCCTCCATCTGGCTATTGGCCAGGGCATTCATCGGGTAAACGATGATCGCCCGAGTGCGCCGCTTCGAGTCGACCGCCTTTGCCCGCAGGATGGCGTCCACGATCGGGATGAAGAAGCACAGTGACTTGCCCGAGCCCGTACCGGTGGTGACGACATAGCTGCGCCCTTGCCTAGCGAGCGTGAGAGCTTCCTGTTGGTGGGTGTGCAAGCGCAGGCCGATACACGGCGCGTCAGGCACCCGGAAGATCTTCGCCGTCATCGGCTCGATCTCGCCAGCAGCACTCAGTTCTTCGACCGATGCCCCGGGTTGGAAGTGCGGGCTGATCTGGAGAAGCGGCTCTGGCCAGAACTGGTCGTTGGCGTAGATTGCGTTGACCTGCGTACTGAGGTCAGCGGCTTTGATGCGAGTGAAAGAGCGGGCGAAGGTGGCGTAGTCATCGACGATCTGGCGCCGCAAGTCGAATACATCCATTCCCTCGCCTCCTCGTTCTTATTTGTAAGACCATGCTACTTGACAGCGAGGATAAATCTCATCCCGCTCAACTCTGGCTGGTGAACGAATGGCGGAAAGAACAAACTACAAAAGTTTATGGCCTTGGGATCGGCGACCATGCGTGAACGCATCCTGCGTACCCGCACAGGCAACGGTGCCGCTATGGTCGTCGCAGTCGTAGTCGCCACAGGGCCCAACAGTCATTCGGCGAACCGACGTACGCTGTGACGACACAGACCTCGTCACAAACCTCGTCACAAAGCAAAAAGCCACCCTGTTGGGTGGCTTCCGCTTCGCAGCTAACTCGTTGATCTAACTGCTATTTTCGTGGTTGCGGGGGCAAGATTTGAACTTGCGACCTTTGGGTTATGAGCCCAACGAGCTACCAGGCTGCTCCACCCCGCGACTGAGCCAACAAGTATACCGCGTTTTCCGCAGCCGGCCTTGCAGGCCCTCAGCGCGCGGCGCGAGCCGTCGTTGCGGCCGGCCGCGCCAGCGGTGCGGGTGTCAGCAGGCCGCCCGCTGTCAGCACATCGCGCGTGTTGTCGGCCGCAATGTGCAGCGTCACGGCACCGGGCATGGGCG
>JBBQIB010000258.1:0-6367 GCA_038324515.1 Burkholderiales bacterium | reverse complement strand
GCCTCGCGCTGCGCCTTCACCGTGGCCGCGGTGATGGGCGTGGCCTGGTTGCCCCAATCGCTGCGGATGTAGCTCAACACGGCAGCGATCTCTTCATCGCTCAGCGTGCCGAAAGCCGGCATCACCCCGTTGTAGGTGTTGCCCTTGACGACCAACTCACCCTGCACGCCGTGCAACAGGATGCTGACCAGCACTTTCTCGTCGCCCAGAACCCATTCAGCACCTGCCAGTGGCGGGAACACCCCAGCCACCCCCAGGCCGCTGGCCTGGTGACAGGCGACGCATTTGGCACCGTAGAGCTGCTTGCCGTTGATGGCTGTGCTGGCGCCGGCTGCCACCACGGGCGGGCGCAGCAGGGCCACGGTGCGCTGGTCACCATAAGCAGAAGCCTCGCCCGAAGGCGTGGTGGCGATGTAGAACGCGCCCCACATGCCCATGGCGCCCAGCAACATGATGAAAAACCAGGGCAGTGGTTGGACCTTCTCGTCGGGGTCGTCGTTCTCTCGCTGCATGGCGGCAAATTCGCTGTCCCCCGGGTCGCTGCTGCTGCCGGGTGGCGGACCTGCGGGCTTGTCGCTCTTGTCGTTTTTGCCCATCATCTGCTCACCTGCTCGCCTTGTCGTCGTCGTCGGCGGCAGGAACGGGCAGCGGTTGCAGAGCCGGACGGGTCCGGTCCAGCGAGATCAGGTACTCCACCAGGGCCAGCGCTTCAGGCTTGGCCACCACCACCTGCCCGGGCTTGGCGAAGGCCGGTGGCAGGTTCACCACCACGTCGCCAGGCTGCGCGGAGCCCTGGCGCACGGTGAACAGGTACGGGTAGGCCGGCATGATCGACCCCGGTGTGTAGGCACGTGGCGCATACAGATGGCCCAGGTGCCAGTCGCGGCTCGGCTGACGCGCGCCGATGTTCAGCAGGTCGGGCCCGGTGCGCATGGTGCCCAGCAAATGCGGGGTGTCGTAAGCATAGTCGGCAGCCACCGAGGCGCGGCCCCAACCGCGGGTGTCGTCAGGCGCCAGGGCGGAGTCGCGCGGCTGCTGTGAGTGGCAATAAACACAACCGTTGGCGATGTAGCTCTGCCGGCCTTCCAACTGCAATGCCGTATAGGGTTTGAGCCCCGGTGAAGGCGGTAGGTCTTTGAGCAGTAGATAGGGCACCACCACCAGCAAGGCCGTGGCGCCTGAGAGGATCACCATGGCCCCGATGATGAGACGCACCTCATCCATTTCGTACTTGCCCATTCCGAAGCTCATGCCGGCACCCCCGTGCGCGCAGGAGCGGCAGCAGGTGTTGCGTCAGGCACTGCATCAGGCGAAGCAAGCAAGGCCGCCCCCAGCCGACGCGGGCCGAACTTCCAGCCCATCATGACAAAGTGCGCAGCGAAGACGAGATGGCCCAAGGTCATGATCGCACCGCCCAGCGAACGTGCTTCCAGATAGGGGATGGTGAGCCTGACGCTGTCCATGAACGGCACATCCTTGTTGAGCATGGCCAAGCCTTGATACCAGCCGCCGAAGGACAAGCCGATGAAATAGATGGCAAAGCCGCCCACGACCAGCCAGAAGTGCGCCGAGATCATCCACGGAAAAGGCCATTCCCACTTCATCACGCGCGGCATGATGAAGTAGATGGAACCGAACATCACCATCGAGTAGAACCCGTAAAGCCCCAGATGGGCGTGCGCGACGGTGTAGTGCGTGAAGTGGGTGACGGCGTTGACCGAGCGCAAGGCCTGCAGCGAGCCTTGCACCGAAGCCGCCGTGTACATCATGGCGCCCAGCACGATGAAGCGCAGCGTGGGCGAATACAGCAACGCACGGAAGTTGCCCGCCACTGTCAGGTGCTGGTTGATGGCCACGGCAATCACCGGCACCACCATCATCATGCTCTGCACGATGCTGATGGTGATCAACCAGGATGGCACGGGACCACCGATCAGGTGGTGGCCGCCCACCTGGCTATAGAAGAAGGCCAAGGACCAGAAACCCAACAACGACAGGTTGTAGCTGTGGATGGGCTTGCCCAGTACTTTGGGAATGAAGTAGTAGGAAGCCGCCAGCGCCAGTGGCGTGAACCACAGGCCCAGCACGTTGTGGGCGAACCACCAATTCATGGTGGCCTGTTGCACGCCGAAATGCAGGCCCGGCCAGTTGGCCACCAAGAACAGGACCGGGAACCACAGCAGGCCGGCGCCGATGTACCAGACCGACACATACAAATGCTCCACCTTGCGCTTGAGCAAGGTCAGCCACAGCGGAAAACCCACCAGTGCGCCGCCGATGACGAGCAGGATGTCGATCTGCCAGGGGAATTCCAGCCACTCCAGGCCATCTGACTGACCCAGGGCGATGGCTACGGTGCCTGCGGCGACGCCGATGCTCCACAACGCGCCACCGGCCAGGGCATAGCGGGCACCGACGAGTTCTGTCTTGAGCAAACGCGGAATCAGCCAGATGGCCACGCCAATGCCGGCCATCGAGCACCAGCCGTAAGCCACCAGGTTCAGGTGCATGGGCCGAATGCGGCCAAAGGTGATCCAGGCTTGCTCGACCAGCCAATCAGGCAAATGCAACTTCAGCGAAGCGATCAGGCCGGCAAGTGACGCCAGCACCAGCCAGACCACGCTCATCGTCAGACACACGCCGACCACCAGCGAACTGCTCTGGTCGGCACGCAGTCGGGTGGCCACCTCGCGCGCGGTGCGCTGACTGGCGCTGCTGCTCGGGTCCATGGCCTGCTGCAGGTTGCCGCGCTGGGCCTTGGTCGCCGCTGGGTCTTCGACGGCGCCGAGCTCGTCACCGTCGAAAATCTGGACTGCCGCTGCGCCGCTGCCGAACAAGCCCTTGGCCATCGAGGCGATGAAGATGAACAATACCAGCACCGAGAGGATGAAGGTACCGAGCAGGACACTGACAGCAAAATCCATGAGCTCAGCGAGCGCTGAGGCTCGGCATGTCTAGGTTGAAACCCTGTATCTTGGCAGCGTGAGCGCTGCATTTGTCGCCTAGGGTCTTGTGCCGAAGCGAGCCTGGGACCGGCGAGCCGAGGCGCTCAGTCGCTGGACATCCGTGCCGCAGGTTTGCGCAGCCAGCCTCAGACCAGACTGCCGAAACCCGTTCTTGGCGCTTGTTCGATGCGTGCGCGGCCTTGGTTCTTGGCCGCGTAGAGCGCGCGGTCGGCGCGCGACAGCAGTTGCTCCAGTGTCTGGCCGTGGCGCGGAAAGCGTGCGATGCCGGCTGAGAACGAGCCGCTGGGGATGCGCCTGCCACCCAGTTCGTAGCGCTGGCTTTGCACTGCCTGCAGCAAGCGCTCCAGCATCGCTTCTGCACCGTCGCTGTCGATGTCGGGCATCACGGCCACGAATTCTTCGCCGCCGTGGCGGCAGATCACGTCGCTGCGCCGCAGCATGTTGGTCAGCAACTGCGAGAAGCGCTGCAGCACCATGTCGCCCGCCTGGTGGCTGTAGGTGTCGTTGAGCAGCTTGAAGTGGTCCAAATCGAGCAGCACCACGCACAGATGTGTGTTCTGGCGGCGCGCCAGTTCCAGCAGCCCGGGTGCGGTCTCGAACAGGTAGCGGCGGTTGTGCAAGCCGGTCAGTGGGTCGCGCAGCGCCTGCTCGCGCAGCCGAGCGTGCAGCATCTCGGTTTCTGCGACCTGCTTGCGCAACGCCTGGTTCAGCGACTCCAGTTTCTCGCGGTCCGACTCGGCGCTGCGCCTGGAGCTCACCGCCAAGTCGCGCTGTCGCTGCATGTCGTTGAGTTGGTGGGTGAATTCCAGGGCGATGAAGCGTGCTCGGGCACTGCGCCCGACCAGTTGCTCGTAGCGCTGCTGCGAATGGCGCAGGTAGCGCAGCGCTGCCGCAGGGTCGCCGCAGGCTTCGCAGGCGTCGGACAACACCCGGGTCAACTGCATCTCGGTGTAGGGGGCTTCGGCGTGGTCTGCCAGTTGGCGTTCGCGCACAGCAGCTTCAGCCACCGCGCGCGCTGCCGGGGCCTGGTCTTGCTCCAGCAGGCTGCGCGCCCTCAGCCACGCCCACATGGCTTGGCCATCGCCGTCATCGAGGGTCTCAGCGGGCCCGGAGTCCAGGTAGGCCATCGCTGCATCGACCTCGGCCACGCCCAGGTGGCCCAGGGCCAGGTAGGAGTGAAAACCGCGCAAGAAGGGCATCAGGCTCGGCGGCGTCTTCGTCAACAGCTGCTCGACCATCGCCCGCGCCTTATCGGGCTCGCCCATGGCGTGGTAGGTCAGGATCAGGTTGGCACAGGTGTGTACCCAGGCCGTGTAGCTGCCGGAGCGCTGCATGGCCTGCAGCGCTTGCTCGCTGATCGCGCAGGCATCGTCCAGATTGAACAGGTCCTGGTGGATGCCCCCCAGGTTGCACAAGGCGGTGATGCGTGGCCCAGTCCAGCCCGTGGCAGTGGCCGCTTGCAGCGCCGCATAGAAGTGGCGCAGGGTCTCGTCCGCATGGCCCAGCAGCTTGTGGGTGATGGCCCTGGAGTTATGGGCCATGAAGAGCATCAACTGGCTGCGCTCGAGACCCTGGCGCTGGTCGATATCGCGCTGCAGATCGGCTGAGCCTTGGTAGTCGCCGGTCCGGCGCAGCGTGATGGCGGTTATCTCGTCGCACCAGGCCAGGCCCTTGGGGTCGTCGGCAAAAAATTGCCTGGCGCGCTGATTCGCTCGCTCCGAAGCCTGGCCTTCGCCAGTGCGCGCATGAGCCAGGGCCACGTGCATCCAGCCCCAGGCTGCGTCTGCACCGCCGGCCGCAGCGATTTGCTCGCCCAGTGCCAGTGCCTGGGCCTGGGCGGTATCCAGACAGCACAGCTGCCACAGCCGCTGCAGATCGTCGCTGTCAGCGCCAGGAGGATCGGCGGTCGGATCGGGTTTCACGGAGTTGAACTGGTGTTGGCGGCACTGAGCGATGGAAAAAGGACGGACAAAACGACACGGCCGGCCAATCAGCCAATCAGGCTCTTGCACGCATTGCAGTACGCGCCTGGACGAAGCCGAAAGCATAGTCGACGGCATCGTGGATTTGACGTTCAGCCTCACTGCGCTCGCGGTCACTGAGATAAAATGCAAAGTCCACTTCGTGACGGATGTAACGCGGCGGCAGTCTGTTCAGTGCCACGCAGGCCACGTCGGCCAGCAGCTCTTGGCTGTGGGCGACGCCGGGGTAGCGGTCGATGTTTCTCTTCACCTCGTCGTAGACAGCACGCTCGTTGTGGTTGCGCACGGTGCTGAAGTCGGTACCCATTCGAGAGCCTTGTCCAAAGCTGGAGATGCAGGGATATCGGCAGCCTGCGTTTCCAACTGTAGGCAATCGCAGCTTTTACAGCCATTGCAGCCGTTGCAGCCTTCACAGGCTGGTGTTGCTGGCCCGCCAGACCCGATTTTTCAGGCCGCGCCGATGTGAGGGACAAAGCCCTTGGCTGGCTTGGCGATGCTGTCCGGATTGCTCTTGACAAAGTCCAACATGCGTTCGATGCAGCCCAAAGCCTGGCTGCGGATGGGTTCGGGCACCAGCACCTCGCCGCTGCCTTGCTGCAGGCAAGCCACCACACCCTGCACCGCGTTCATGGCCATCCAGGGGCAATGCGCGCAGCTTTTGCAAGTGGCACCGGTGCCTGCAGTCGGGGCTTCGATCAAGGTCTTGCCTGGAGCCAACTGGCGCATGCGGTGCATCAGCCCGTTGTCGGTGGCGACGATGTAGGTCTGGGCTTTGCCGTTGGCCACGGCGTTGAGCAGTTGGGTGGTGCTGCCCACCACGTCCGCCTGGGCCACCACAGCCTGCGGCGACTCGGGGTGCACCAGCACCATCGCGTCCGGGAGCTCGCGGCGCAGCAGTTCCAGCTCCAGGCCCTTGAACTCATCATGCACGATGCAGGCACCGTTCCACAACACCATGTCGGCGCCGCTTTGCTGCTGGATGTATCCGCCCAGGTGGCGGTCGGGTGCCCACAGGATCTTCTGGCCCTGGGACTGCAGGTGCTGCACGATGGCCAAAGCGCAAGAGCTGGTCACCATCCAGTCGGCGCGCGCCTTGACGGCTGCGCTGGTGTTGGCGTAGACCACCACCTGGCGGTCGGGGTGGGCGTCGCAGAACGCGGCAAACTCATCTGGCGGGCAGCCCAGGTCCAGGCTGCAGGTGGCTTCCAGATCGGGCATCAGCACGCGCTTGTGTGGCGACAGGATCTTGGCGCTTTCGCCCATGAAGCGCACACCGGCGACGACCAGCGTCTGCGCCGCATGGTCGCGGCCAAAGCGCGCCATTTCCAGCGAGTCGGCGACGCAGCCGCCCGTCTGCATCGCCAGGTCCTGCAGATCGCCGTCCACGTAGTAGTGCGCCACCAGCACCGCGTTGTGCTC
>JBBQIB010000257.1:0-6407 GCA_038324515.1 Burkholderiales bacterium | reverse complement strand
CCCAGGCTGGCCTCCATCGCGCGCTGCAGCGTCACCAGCATCAGAAGCAGCGACAGGCCGACGATCACCTCGGGCATCACCAGTGGTGCGTTGACCATGCCACCAAACAGCGTGCGGCCGGTGAAGAGTTTGTACTTGACCAGCGCGTAGGCCGCCAGCATGCCCAGCACCACCGATGCGCAGGCGGTCATGAAGGCGATCTTCAGGCTCAGCCACAAGCCGGCCAGCAGCTCAGTGTCGCTGGCCAGCGAGGCGTACCACTTCAGCGTGAAGCCACGCCAGACATTGGGCAGCGGCGAGTCGTTGAACGAGTAGATGACCAGCGCCAGGATCGGCAGGTACAAGAAGGCGAAGCCCAACGCCAGCCAGCCACGCCCAAACCAGCGGCCAAAGTTGCTTGGGTTGCTGCCGCTCATGGTGCTTGTCTCAACGCCTGTCCTGCGCTTGCGTTTGGTACTTGTTGAACAACGCCAGCGGTAACAAGATCAACAACACCATCACCACCGCGACGCTGGAAGCCATCGGCCAGTCGTTGTTGCTGAAGAACTCGTCCCACAGCACGCGGCCGATCATCAAGGTCTCGGGCCCGCCCAGCAGTTCAGGGATCACATACTCGCCCACGCAAGGGATGAACACCAACATGCTACCGGCGATGATGCCGGCCTTGGACAGCGGCACCGTGACTTTCCAGAACGCGACCCAGGGTGTGGCGCCCAGATCAGAAGCTGCCTCCAGCAGCCGCAGGTCCATCTTGGCCAGATTGCCGTACAGCGGCAAGATCATGAACGGCAGATAGGTGTAGGTCATGCCCAGTACCAGCGAAAACGGGGTGTGCATCAGCTTGCCTGGGCTGCTGATCAGCCCCATGGCCAACAGCAGTTGGTCCAGTCCCAGCCCAACGATGGCGTCGGCCACCCAGCCACCTTCGGTCAGCAAGCCGCGCCAGGCGTAGACGCGGATCAGAAAGCTGGTCCAGAAGGGCAGCATCACCAACATCAGCAATGCAGGTTGCAGGCTGCTCTTGGCGCGTGCCATGAAGTAGGCAAACGGGTAGCCGATGAACAAGCACAGCACCGTGGTCGCGGCTGCATATTGCAGGCTGGCCAGATAAGTGCGGACGTACAGCGAGTCTTGCAGCAAGAACAAATAGTTGCTGAACTTCAGGCTGATCGACAACACACCGTCCTGGTACGTCATCAGGTCTTTGAAGCTGACGATCTCCATTTCGGAGACGCTGATCTTGGCGACGATCAGAAAAGGCAGCAGGAAGAAGAGCAGCAAGAAACCGAAGGGCAGCGCAATCACCAGATGGCGGCCACTGAACAGCCGTCCGAGCCACGAAGGCTTGCGCTCGTCGGATCCCAGCGCCAGGCTCGGGTTCATGGCGGCAGCACCACCTGGGCGGAATCTGACCAATGTGCCCAGACTTCATCGCCCCAGGTGAAGTTGTCGTCCTGGTGGCGCTGCGTGTTGGCCTGCGTGGACTTCACGATGGTCCCGCTGGGCAATTGCAGGTGGTAGATGCTGAAGCCGCCAAAGTACGAACGCTCCTTGACCTTGCCCTGCACCTGGTTGTAGCGGCCCTCGGGCTTGTCGCGGCTCAGGCGCACCTTTTCGGGGCGTACGGCCACACTGACGGCCATGCCCAGGGTGCCGGTGATGCCGTGCCCCACGTAGTGCACACAATCAGGGCACTGCACTTCGCAGTGATCGACTTCGTCCACCGTCAGCTTGCCGTCCATCAGGTTGACGTTGCCGATGAAGTCAGCCACAAAGCGCGTGGCCGGGTTCTCGTAGACCTCGCCAGGCGCACCCACTTGGAGAAAGCGGCCTTCGCTCATCACGGCGATGCGCCCGGCCATCGTCATCGCTTCTTCCTGGTCGTGCGTCACCATCACACAGGTCACGCCCACTGACTCGATGATGTTGACCAGTTCGATCTGGGTCTCTTCACGCAGCTTCTTGTCGAGCGCGCCCAGTGGCTCATCCAGCAGCAGCAACTGCGGCTGTTTGGCCAGGCTGCGCGCCAGCGCCACGCGCTGCTGCTGGCCACCTGAAAGTTGATGTGGCTTGCGCTGTGCGAACTTGCTCAGTTGCACCAGGTTCAGCATGGCCTCCACGCGCTGCTGGATCTGCTCGCGCGGCTGGCCCTCGCGTTTCAAGCCAAAAGCGATGTTCTCCCACACCGTGAGGTGCGGAAACAGCGCATAACTCTGGAACATCATGTTCATCGGACGGCGGTAGGCCGGCATCTCTGCCAGGTTCTTGCCGCCCAGCAGGATGCGCCCTGAGCTGGGCACTTCAAAACCGGCCAGCATGCGCAACAAAGTGCTCTTGCCGCAACCCGAGGAACCCAGCAGCGCAAAGATCTCACCCTTGGCGATCTCCACGCTGACGTTGTTGACGGCCTTGAAGCCATTGAAGTCTTTGACGACGTTCTGGACCTGCACAAAAGCAGTCGACGGGGCCGAAACCGGCGTGGCTCGCTGGGCGCTGAGCTCAGTCATGGGGAAGCCAAAATGTGATGAAACGCTGCGGGGGCGGCCTCAGGAACAGGTCTCCAAAGCCGGTCTCGAAAGCCGGCCTTGGAAGCCGGTCTCAAAAGCCGGTCTTGAAGCCTGTGAAGGTACGCGTCATCAACCGGCGCAGGTCGTTGTTGAGTGCTTGAGGCGGCACCATCTTGGCCAGCACAGCGGGGGCCAGAAAGACCGTGGGGTTGTTGGCCACCTCGGGCCTGACCAGCTTGCGTGACTCGAGGTTCGGGTTGGCGTAAAAAACCTTGTTGGTCAATGCCGCATGCACCTCGGGGCGCATCACATAGTTGATGAATTTGTGGGCGTTGCCGGGGCGCGCTGCGTCGGCGGGTATCACCATCACGTCAAAGAACAACAGGCCACCGGTGGACGGGATCAGCGCTTCGATCTTCTGGCCTGTCTTGCCGTCGATGGCGCGCTGCCTGGCGATGTTGATGTCGCCACTCCAGCCCATCACCACGCACAGGCCGCCACCTGCCAGGTCGTTGATATAGCCCGAAGAGCTGAAGAGGGTGATGTGCTGGCGCACCGACTTCAACAGATTGGCGGCTTGCGAATAGTCGCTCGGGTTCTTGCTGTACGCGGGCTTGCCCAGGTAATGCAGCGCAGCGGGCACGACCTCGGTGGCCGAATCCAGAAAAGACACCCCGCAGCTCTTCAGCCTGCTGACGTATTCGGGCTTGAACAGCAGATCCCAGGCGTTGGCCGGCATCGGCAAGTCGCCTAAAGCGGCCCTGACCTTGTCGACGTTGATGCCTACCGTGGTGAAGCCCCACAGCCAGTTCACCAGATGCTCGTTGCCGGGGTCCATGCTGGCCAATTGCGCTTGCACTGCCGGGTCCATGAAGCGCAGGTTGGGCAGCAGGCTCTTGTCCAGCCGGCGAATCAGGCCACCGTCAATCTGCAGCTTGGCCCAGTTCGAACTGGGGATGACGATGTCGTAGCCGCTCTTTCCTGCCACCAGTTTGGCGTGCACGATCTCGTTGTTGTCGAAATTGTCGTAGCGGACCTTGATGCCCGTCTCTTTCTCGAAGTTCCTCAGCGTGTCTTCGGAGATGTAGTCCGACCAGTTGTAGATGTTGAGGATCTTCTCTTCTTCCTGGGCATGGCCGGGGCCGCTGATCAGCGTCAGCGCCGCTGCAGCAATCGACAAGGTCAGACGTTTGAGGTTCATGACGCAGCAACTCCTGGTGAAGATTCTGGGCAGAGAAGGGTAGGGCGGGGCGGCGGTTTCACGATGCGGTGGACCTCCAAGCACGATCCGGGCCCGTGACCGCACGGCAGTTTAATGGCAAAGATCGCGGGCCAAAGAGCGCAGACAAAGTATGGATGCCTTCCGTGGTGTCGGGCGTTGCTGCAGCAACATCACCTTGGGCTGCTGTCAAACCAGCCAGCCATTGCGCTGCGCGTCTTCCAGTGTCAGGTCCAGACACCGCTGTATCAAGGCCATCAGCTCATCGATCTGCGCTCGCGTGATGACCAGCGGCGGCGCGATGATCATGCGGTCGCCCACGGCGCGCATCACCAGGCCCTGCGCGAAGCAGTGGCTGCGGCAGATCATGCCGATGTTCAGCGCGCCGGGGAAGGGTGTGCCTTTGGCCTTGTCCTTGACCAACATCATGCCGCCCATCAGGCCCAGTGACTCGGCGTCGACCACCAGCGGGTGGTCGTTGAGGGCGGCAAAACGCTCGGCCAGGTAGGGGCCGACGTCCTCACGCACATGGCGGACCAAGTCGAGCTCCTGGATCAGCTTGATGTTGGCCAGCGCCACCGCGCAAGCCACCGGGTGGCCCGAGTAGGTGTAGCCGTGGTTGAACTCGCCGCCTTTGTCGATCAGCACCCGTGCCACGCGCTCACCCACCAACACGCCGCCCAGCGGCACGTAGCCGCTGCTGACTCCTTTTGCAAAAGTCATCAGGTCGGGCTTGAAACCCAGGGTTTCGCAGCCAAACCAGTTGCCGGTGCGGCCAAAGCCGCAGATGACCTCGTCGCTGATCAGCAAGACGCCGTATTTGTCGCAGATGCGCTGCACTTCTGGCCAATAGGTGCTTGGCGGGATGATGACGCCGCCGGCGCCCTGAATGGGCTCGCCGATGAAGGCCGCCACCTGGTCGGCGCCCAAGCTCAGGATGCGCTCTTCCAGCCAGCCGGCGGCCAGCAGGCCGAAGTCTTCGCGGCTCAAATTCCTGGGGCGGCCGTGCTCCCACCAGTAGGGTTGCCCGATGTGGACGATGCCGGGAATCGGCAGACCGCCTTGGGCGTGCATGCCGCTCATGCCGCTGAGCGAGGCGCCAGCCATCGTCGAGCCGTGATAAGCATTGGTGCGGCTGATGATCACCGTGCGTTGCGGCTGGCCCAGCAAATCCCAGTAGCGCCGCACCATGCGCACGATGGTGTCATTGCCTTCGGAGCCAGAGCCGGCAAAAAACACATGCTGAAATTGCGGTGGACTGACCTCGGCCAGCAGCTCTGCCAACGCGATGGCGGGTGGCGTGGAGGTCTGGAAGAAGGCGTTGTAAAACGGCAGCTCTTTCATCTGCTGGGTGGCGGCGTCGATCAGTGCTTGCTGGCCATATCCCACGTTGACGCACCACAGGCCACTCATCGCGTCCAGCAATTTCTTGCCATCGGTATCCCACAGGTAGATGTTGTCGGCTTTGCTGATGACGCGCGCGCCCTTGGCGGCCAGGCCTTGAAAGTCGGTGAAAGGGTGCAGAAAGTGCGCGCTGTCGGCAGCTTGCCATTCCTTTGTGCTGCGGTTCTGGCTGGCAGCGGTGCTGCTGATGGCGCCTGGCAGGGAGGGCGAGGTGACGGTGTTCATGACTGGGGACTCCTTAAACATGCAGCAACAGGTGCTCGCGCTCCCACGGCGAAATGACCTTCATGAACTCGGCGTATTCGATTTCCTTGACCTCGGTGTAGACGGTGATGAAGTCTTTGCCCAGCACATCGGCCAAGTCTTTTTCATCACGCAACAAAGACAAGGCTTCACCCAGCGAGCGTGGCAGGCCGAATTCACCGAGGTAGGCATCGCCCTTGCATTCAGGCGCAGGCTCGATGCGGTTCATGATGCCCAGATAACCGCAGGCCAGTGTGGCCGCCAAAGCCACATAAGGGTTGGCATCGGCGCCGATGACGCGGTTCTCGATGCGGCGCGCAGACGCCGTGGCGATAGGACTGCGAATGCCTACGGTGCGGTTGTCGGTGCCCCATTGGATATTGATCGGTGCAGCGTTGCTGCGCACCAGCCGCCTGTAGCTGTTGACGTAGGGGGCAAACAGCGCCATGGCCGCCGGCGTGTAGCGCTGCAGACCGCCGATGTACCAGAAGAACTCTTTGCTCGGGCTGCCGTCCTCGTTGCTGAAGATGTTCAGCCCGGTGGCCTTGGAGACCAGGCTTTGGTGGATGTGCATCGCACTGCCGGGCTCGCCGGCGATCGGCTTGGCCATGAAGGTGGCAAACATGTCGTGGCGCAGCGCGGCCTCGCGCACTGTGCGCTTGAACAAGAAGACCTCGTCGGCCAGGCCCAGCGGGTGGGCGTGGAAGAAGTTGATCTCCATCTGCCCGGCGCCCACCTCATGGATCAGGGTGTCGACGTTGAGCTTCATCTTCTCGCAATAGGCGTAGACGTCCTCGAACAGCGGATCGAACTCGTTGACAGCGTCGATCGAATAGGCCTGGCGGCCGGTTTCGCTGCGCCCGCTGCGGCCCACAGGCGGTTTGAGTGGCACATCGGGGTCGGTGTTGCGCGCCACCAGGTAGAACTCCAGCTCCGGTGCGACCACCGGGTCCCAGCCTTGCGCGTCAAACAGATTGCAGACATGGCGCAATACCGAGCGCGGCGCAAAAGTCACCAAGCCGCCTTCACGGCTG
>JBBQIB010000256.1:0-6421 GCA_038324515.1 Burkholderiales bacterium | reverse complement strand
GCTGACCTCGATGCCCGAAGTCTCGGTTTCGCCGGCATTGACCCAGCGTTGGTCGATCGCTGCCAGGCTGCCATCGGCGGCCCGCGAAAAGCGGTCGCGCAGCAGTGAGTAGTTGTCCACCAACTGCTGCAGGCTCAGGATCTGGATCGTGCCTTCGCGCTTGATGCTCCACCAGTCGATGCCAGCGCTAAAAGCTGCCATTGGCTCCCAAACGAAGCCAACAGAGGCCATCTTGGCTTCTTCAGGGCCCAGGTCGGTCTTGCCGCCTTGCACGATGATCGGGCGGATGGAATCGCAGCCTGGGCGCGTGGAGTCCACACGGCCCGTTGGGCACAACTCCGGATCCACCAGTGTGGCGCCAGTGAAGAGGGCTTCAGAGGCGCCGTTGAACAACTGGTTGAAGGTCGGCACCCTGAAGCCCGTGCTGTACGAGCCGCGCATCAGGAACTGGTCAGTGGGTTTCCACAGACCGGAGATTTTGGGGTTGGTGCTCTTGCCAAAACCGCTGTAGTCATCCTGGCGCGCCGCCAACGTCACTTCCACGCCTTTGACCACCGGCAACAACAGCTCACCGTAGAAAGCCGTCACGTCGCGCTTGGCACCCAGCAGCACGTTGGTCTGGTCAAAGGGCGCGGCAACGATGATGCGTTGCAGCGTGGGGTCACGCTCGTCGCCGTTGAAGCGGTACTTCTCGGTGCGCATGTCCACGCCCACCGCCGCCAAAGCCTCTCCGCCCGGCAGCTTGAAGACCGGGCCGGAGACAGTGACATCGGTTTGCTGCAGCGTGAACTTGCCGCCGAAAAGCACTACGCCGCGGGCTGAACCTTCTTCCAGCGCCGCCAGGCCGACAGCGCTTTGCGTTTGACCGGGGAACAGGAAGATGTTGATGCGGCCGCTGTTCAATGCCGGAACGATGCCGGGCGCGCCATCCGATGCGCCGGTACCGGTCGTGCCGCGGAAGTAGTAACCGCCACCCAGCGTGGATTTGGCGTCCGACGTGGCTTGCAGCACGCCGGCGCGGTAGTCCCAGCCGCCGAACAGCGGGCCTTCGGCAGACAGCCCCCAGCGCAGGGTGTCGGCCTCGGTGGAGATTTCACGTGGGCCGCACTCGATGCAGCGCCAGCGATAGGCCATTGACTGTCCACGCTGGGCCTGTGTCACCTGCCCTGGGAAAGCGCCCAACAAACGGTCGAACACCGCGTCGTAAGAAGCCTGGGACGCTGCATTGCGTGGATAGCGCAGCTGCTGGGTCGAGGTGTTGGGCGTCATCTGCAAGTTGGAGAAGCGCTTGTCTGACTCGGTGTTGGAGCCCGTCAGCTCCAGCGCCAGATAGTGCTGGCCCAGCTTCATGGTGCCGCGCGCCATCACCGTGGTGCTCTTGACGGGCTGCTGCAGGACCGCTGCACGGCCGGTGTCCCAGGCGCAGGACAACTGCGCTGCCGGGAAGTCCCACAGCAGGTTGTCGTAAGGCGCCTGACCGTCGATCGAGCCGCAGCCTTCGGCGCCGGGCAGATCCAGCACGTTCAGGCCCGCAAATGCACGTTGAGTCGTGCTGCCGGGCACCAAGGGCGTGGCCCCTGAGTTGGGAAACAGCGTGCCGGCCAGCGGGAAGATGGCAGCAAATGGCGTGCCGCGCGTGTCCACGCTCAACCCGCGGTTGGGCTGGAAGGTGTTGACGAAGTCGCGCTGGTCGCCACGCAACGCCTTGTTCTCGCGCAGGCCCAGCGTGGCGATGACGTTGAAACCGTCCTTCTCCAGATCGCCGAAACCGCCTGCGACTGAACCGCTGAAGATGTTGCCACCCCCTGCCTCGGTGATGTCGGCAGTCGCCCGGATCATGCCGCCGCGAAAGTCGGTGCGCGTGATGAAGTTGATCACGCCGCCAATGGCGTCAGTGCCGTAGATCGCGCTGGCGCCATCCTTGAGCACTTCGATGCGCTCAATCGCGGCCATCGGGATCTGGTTCAGGTCCACCGTGCCACCGTTCAGGCCGTGGGCTGCCACACGGCGGCCGTTGAGCAGAATCAAAGTGGCGTTGGAGCCCTGACCACGCAAGTTGGCGCTGGTGGCGCCGTTGTTGCCGCGCTGTGCGCCGCCCACCACGTCAGCGTTGGAAGCCAGGTTGTCCAGGCCGGTGCCGTTGGTGCTGAGGTTCAGGATCACTTGCTCTGCGCTCGTGACACCTTCACGGTCCAGGTCGGCGCGTGTGATGACCTGGACCGGCAGCGCGCCTTCGACGGCGATGCGTTTGATGCTCGAGCCGGTGATCGTCACCCGCTGTTCACCCGTCTGCGCCAGCGATTGCGAGACCAAACCCAGCAGCGCCAAGCTGCCTACCAGAACCTTCAGCTTCATCCGGAACTCCTCTGTGTAGATGCCTCGTGTGTGCGGCGCCATGCCAGCTGCACGTGGACAATTTCTTCAGTGTTGACCGCCAAGCGGTGGCGGCCCATACGGGATTACCAATAGGCCGATGCTCGCGCCCGAAAGAGCGCACACAACCAACGCACGCAATCAGCGCACACAACCAGCGCGCACAACCAGCGCGCACAACCAGCGCCCGCAACCAACGCACATTCTGCCGGTGTGGGAAGTGGTGTGAAACCTTGTCTGCCGGTTCTGCCCCCCTGAGTGGATGGTTGTGGTTTTTTTGCTGACACTGCGGCGGCTGGCTGGCCGCTCGAGCCAAGCGGAGTGATCGAAGTCTGATGGGCCAGATGCTTGCCGCGCCAGTCTGTGGGTGCTTGCCGTGTGTGAACATCGCTGATCCATGAGTCCCGCACACAACCCCTGGCGCTGGATCCCGACGCTTTACTTCACGCAAGGTCTGCCCAACGTGATGGTGGTGACCGTCTCCACCGTGATGTACAAGAACCTCGGCGTGTCCAATACCGAGATCGCGCTGTACACCAGCTGGCTTTACCTGCCGTGGGTCATCAAGCCGCTGTGGAGCCCGTTGGTCGAACTGCTGGGCACCAAGCGGCAGTGGGTGCTGGCGATGCAGTTCCTGATGGGAGTGGCGCTGGCGCTGGTGGCTTTCACGTTGCCGGGGCCGCAGTTCCTGCAGTTCTCGCTGGCCATGTTCTGGCTGGTGGCTTTTGCTTCGGCCACGCACGACATCGCAGCCGATGGTTTTTACATGCTGGGCCTGCCCAGGACTGGCGACCAGGCGGCTTTTGTCGGTGTGCGCAGCACATTCTTCAGGCTGGCAATGATTGCCGGTCAGGGTGCGCTGGTTTATGTGGCGGGTGTGCTGGGCCAACGCAGCGGGCAATTTGCGACGGCCTGGGCGACGGTATTGGTGGCACTGGGGCTGGGCCTGGTGCTGGTGGGCCTGTACCACGCCTGGGCGTTGCCGCGGCCGGCCGGTGACCGCTCGGCCAGGGCACGGGCTGTGTCTGATGCCGGGCAGCCAGGCGCCGGATCAGCAACTGGGTCAGCAGTTGGGTCAGCAGTTGGATCAGCAACTGGGTCAGCAACCGGATCAGCAGACAGCCCGGCAGCCAGCCGGTCCTGGCTGGCCAGCACGCTGGAAGTCTTTGCCGCCTTCTTTCGCAAGCCCATGTTGTGGCGCGTGCTGGCTTTCTTGTTGCTCTATCGGTTTGCCGAGGCGCAGTTGTTGCGCCTGGTCACGCCTTTCATGCTGGACCCGGCGGCCGCGGGCGGGCTGGGTCTGCGCACCCAGGATGTAGGCGTGGTTTATGGCACGGTGGGTGTGCTTTCGCTGACTGTGGGCGGCTTGCTGGGCGGTTGGTTCATCTCACGGGTGGGCTTGAAGCGTGCGCTGTGGCCGATGGCGCTGTGCCTGAATGTGCCCAACCTCGTCTACGTCTGGCTGGCCCTGGCGCAGCCGCAGAGCCTGTGGCTGTTGAGCGCAGGCGTGGCCGTCGAGCAATTCGGCTACGGCTTTGGATTCGCCGCCTACATGGTCTTCATGCTGATGGTGGCCAGCACCGACGCGCAGGGCCGCGACAACCCGCACAAGACCGCGCATTACGCGCTGTGCACCGGGTTCATGGCGCTGGGGATGATGCTGCCGGGCATGTGGTCAGGCTGGCTGCAGGACCGGTTGGGTTATGCGCCGTTTTTCGTCTGGGTCTGCGTGGCCACGTTCCTGTCGTTTGCGGCCTGCGCCTGGGTGCGCATCGATCCGAAGTTCGGGCGCAAGGAGGTCGCCATGGAGCCGGGCTGACCTGGCGCCTCGTCTGGCGCGCCAAGCTGCATGCGCTGTCCGATCACTTCAACCTGACGCAGCTCAGCCCAGCATCAGGAACGCATGGCCTGAACGGTGTCGCGAATCAAGTGGCCAGAGATCGAAAAGCGCGGCGGAATCTGCGGCAATGCGTCGATCGAGAACCACTGCGCGTCTTCGATCTCCTCAGCTTGGGGCACGATCTCGCCGCTGAGCCACTCGGCACTGAACGCGATCATCAGGCTGTTCGGGAACGGCCAGCTCTGGCTGCCGTAGTAGCGCAGCTCTCGCACCTGAACGCCAACCTCTTCGGCCACTTCGCGCCGAATGCACTGCTCGATCGATTCCCCGGCCTCGACAAAACCGGCCAACGCGCTGTACATGCCTGCGGCGAAGTGCGGCGCGCGCGCCAGCAGCAGCTGGCCAGGACGCCATACCAGCGCCATCATCGCCGGGGCGATGCGGGGGTAGGCGACATGGCCGCAGGCCGGGCAGCGGCGTGCGCGCTCGCTGGGCTGGCGATCGGTCGGGGTGGCGCAGACGCCGCAGAAGCGGTGGTTGCGGTCCCAGGCCAGCACCTGTGCTGCGCGACTGGCCACACCCGCCAGCGTCTCAGAAAAACCCATCATCGCGCTGCGCAGGGGCACCGCGCGCCAACCCGGCGGGGCCACGGGCAGCAGCAGCGCCCAGCAGTCCAAGTCGTCCAGGCGGCCGAGGTAATGCTGCACTTCGGCCAGCGCTTGCCGCTCGCTGCTGGCCAGGGGTGCCAGCGTCGCCGGTGTCGACTCTGAAGCCACGGACGAGCCCAACCCTTGCGGCTCGGGCAGCAGCAACTGGCCGTTGACAAATGCCAGGCACCAGCACTGCGCGGTGGCCTCGCTGGCCGGCCCAATCGCTGCAACGAAATTCATGCGAACCCCAAAGTGAGATGACGCCATCATGCCCGAGTGCATCGACTTCGCAGGCGGTGGCTGCGGGTCGCAGCCATGCTTATGCTGCAGTGATGAATCGCGCATCCCCGGACCGCTCAGCCCGCCCGCCTGCCCCGCCCTTCTAAGATGAGGGCCCATGAACACCCCAAGCCACGAACCCCAAGACACCGACACCGACAACATCCAGCAAGCGCAGCTGTGGCGCGGTAACGGCTGGACGGCGCGGATCATCAAGAACCCCGACGACGAAGGCTGGGCCGTCGAGATGACCCTGCAGGGGCAGGCCGAACCGGCACTGGTCGGCCCCTGGACGATGGGCCGCGACAAGAAGAACCCGAAGCCGCTGGACAGCGCCGCTTTCAACACCCTGGTCAAGACCGCAGCCGAGGTGGTGCGCAGGCACGAGCAGCAGTTGCAGGCCATCCTGCACCGCGAAGTGCTGCTGCAACACGCGGGTCAGGTTTTGACCATCACGCTGGACGTGGTGGCTGACGAGGACGATCCGCATGCGCTGCTGGCGGCCTGCGACGCCGCAGGCGAACAGTTGGCGCAGGTGCGGGTAGCTGCCGGTTTCAAGCTGGACCGGCGCAGTGCAACGACCTGGGTTGAGCGCGGCTACCTGCGGCCGTAGCGGTGCTCAGCCGCTGCCTTGCACCTGCAGCCGCTGCGGCGACAGGTACTGCTGGCGCCAGGTCTCGAACTCCATCTCGTCGGCGCGTTCGATGTCGCAGCGCTTGTCCAGCGAAGCCTGCACTTCAGCCTCAAAGGCCGTCTGTTGATCAGCAGGCCACGGCAGGGCCTCATAGTGTGCGCGGGTCTGCGCTGACTGGGCGCGGATGAAGGCGGTGTACGAGCCGCTGAAGTCGCTCTGCATTGTCGCGAGCACACGTGCAGAAGGCAGCGACAGCGGCGCCATCAACGCCACCTGCGCCGCTTCCAGCGCCAGGCTGTAGTCATTGCCGCCATGCACGGCATTCAGTGCGGCAGCGATCGGTTCGCATTGCGCCAGCAGCACCTGCCCCCAAGCCGCCAGGCTGATGGATCCACCCTCCCGTTCCAGCGTCAGCCCCGGCTCGCGGCCAAAGCCGGCGGTGCGTTGCTGGTTGCGGTTGAGTGCCGCAATCTCCTCAGGGGTATCCGGCGGGCTGTCATGCAGCAGGCAGTGCAACAGAAAGATGTCCAGAAAGCGCGCGGTCTGTGCGCTGATGCCTTCGGGCACAAAGGGGTCGAGGTCCATGCAGCGCACTTCGATGTACTGCACGCCGCGCTCGCGCAGCGCGTGCAGCGGGCGCTCGCC
>JBBQIB010000255.1:0-6496 GCA_038324515.1 Burkholderiales bacterium | reverse complement strand
TTGATGCTGAGTTTGCCTTTGCTGTGGTTTCAGACCCTCTCCGACAACGGCCGCAGTTTGCTCAGCCTGGTGATCATCACGGTGGCCACGGTGTCGGTGGTCACGACTTCGGGCTACCGCGGCATGTTCATGTGGTTTGCTGCGCCCATGCTGCTGAGCCTGACGCTGGCCTGGGCACTCAACGCTTTCGGCAGCGGCCAGGGTATCGCCGCCGCTCTGGCGGCCACCACTTTGATGTTGCTGCTTTTTTTGCGCTCGTTGGGGCGTTATGCCAGCGCCGTGTTCATGGAAGGTTGCGCTTACCGTCTGGCCGAACAACAGAGCAACCAGCAACTCAAGGCCGCGCTGGCCGAGGCCGACGAAGCCAACCACGCCAAGACCCAGTTTCTGGCTGCAGCCAGCCACGATCTGCGCCAACCGATCCACAGCATGAACATCTTGGTGGCTGCGCTGAGCCTGCGCGCGCTGGATGCGCCATCGCGCGAGATCGTCGCTTTGCTGGGCTCGGTCAACCAAGTGCTGTCCAAGCAGCTCGACACCTTGCTGGACATCTCCAAACTCGACGCTGGTGTGGTGCAAGCGCAACCCGCGCCCTGCAGCCTCGATCAGCTGGTGCGCGCGCACCACGCAGTGACGCTGCCGCTGGCTGCGCAACTGGGACTACAGCTGCAGCTGCAGGTGGATGAAGCCGTGTGGGTGCACACCGATGCTGCGCTGATGGCGCGGGCGCTGTCCAATCTGAGCGACAACGCGCTTAAGTACACCCCGCGTGGCGGCACGGTGCGGCTCATCGTGCGCGCCATCGAGGGGCAGGCCTTGCTGGAAGTGCAAGACAGCGGCATCGGCATTGCGAAGGACGAGCAAGAACGTGTGTTTCGCGAGTTCTATCAGGTGGGCAATATCGAGCGCGACCGCAACAAGGGCCTGGGTCTGGGGCTGTCGATCGTGCAGCGGCTGTGCACGCTGCTGGCTGTGCAACTGAGCTTGCAGTCCCAACCGGGCCAAGGCACCTGCGTCACGCTGCGCCTGCCGCAGGTCGCGGCACAAGCACCCGCAGCGCCGATAGGCAAGCTGCCGCCGCAGCCTCGGGGCTTGCGGGTGTTGGTGGTGGATGACGAGGCCATGGTGCGCGACAGCATGCGCTGGTTGCTTGAAGCGCTTGAATGTCAGGTCTTCTTGGCCGATGGAACGACACAAGCCACCGAGGTGGCGGCCACGCAGCCATTGGACCTGGTGTTGTCCGACTTTCGTTTGCAGGCCGGGGCCAGCGGATTGGCGGCCATCGAGGCCGTGCGCGCCCATCAGCCACAGCTTTGCGCGGTGCTGATTACAGGCGACACCGCGCCAGACCGCATCCGCGAAGCGCAGGCTGCCGGGGTGCCGCTGCTGTTCAAGCCCGTGTCGCTGGAAGACCTGATCGACGTGCTGCCGCAACCTCGGGACTCGGCAGCGATGGTACCGCCACTGCCCACGCATGCAGCAAGCTGAATTCGCCGACTTGCAGGGCAAAGGGCCTGCAAGAGGCGCACCGGGTGGGCAGAAAACAGAACACACACAACGGACCACACACAACGGACCACAGACCACGGACCACAAACAACGGACCACAGACCACAACCCGACAAACAAGGCTCAAGAGGCACGCATCGTTTGAGCCACGAGCCACGAGCCACGTCAGCGAGGGCGGCCCCAGGGAGGGAGAAACATGTCAGCTCAGACTACAGGTAGCGCGCACGCAGACGCAGACGCAGACGCAGACGCAAACCCAAATCCAAACCCAAACCCAAACCCACAGAACCAGGCCACCGACGTGCCACGCCTGCGCACCCGCCCACTGGTCGACTTTCTGGCCCAACAGCACTGCTTGGCAGCGCAAGACCTGCCGATCTTTGACATCGTGATCGTCGGCACCGGCTACGGTGGCAGCGTCGCAGCGCATGTGCTGTCGACTGCCGAGCGCGGTGACGGCCAGCCGCCACCCAAAATCTTGATGCTGGAGCGTGGCAAAGCCTTTCACCCCGGCGACTTCCCATCGCGCTTTGCAGAGTTGCCACGCGAATTGCGCTTGGCCAGACAAGAGACGGGCGAGGTCAGCGGGCACATGGGCCTGTTCGACCTCCGCCTGGGCCCTGACGTGGCGGCTTTGGTGGCCAATGGTGTGGGTGGTGGCTCGCTGATCAATGCTGGCGTGATGTTGCAGCCGGACCCCACGCAAATTTGCACGCCGCAGCAAGAGCCCGTGCTGGTCTGTCGGCTCCAAGATCTCATCGACGATGGCACCTTCAACCGCGCAAGCCGGCTGCTGGGCGCGCAGGTTTTGCGACAGGTTCCTCAGCTTCCCAATGGGTCCCCAGTCTGGGTCGATAACAATGCTGACCGTCTGCCCGGTGGTCTGGACAAACTCAAGGCCTTTCGAGCCGCCGCGCAAGATCGCAAAAGCAGCGCCCAAGCTGTCAACATCAGCATCAGTCTGGACGGGCATGCCAACCACGCAGGCACGCCGCTGGCTGCTTGCAACGGCTGCGGCGATTGCATGACCGGCTGCAACGTCGGCGCCAAAGACTCACTGGATCGCAACCTGCTGCTGGGCGCGCAGCGGCGATTGCAGCAGCAGCAACCGCTGGCCCGGCCAATGCACGACACCGATGCGCTGGACATCGTGACTGGCGCCACCGTCACTTCGCTGCTGCGCCAGGCCCACCCCAAAGCAAGCTCTGCAGACCGTGGCAAGAACAGCCCCAAATGCGCCGCGCCCAGCGCGTGGTGGGAGCTGCGTGTGGTGCACACCGATCCGCAGCTTCAATCGCGCGAGCTTGCAGGCTTCCGCATCCGCGCCAAAAACGTCATTCTTGCAGCGGGCACCTTGGGCAGCCCGGAGATCCTGATGCGCTCGCGCAGCGACAAGCTGTCGCTGTCACCCAGACTGGGTGAGTCTTTCTCAGGCAACGGCGATGACATTGCCGCCATCCATCGCTTGGCGCAACAAGTCAACGGTGCTGCCGACGAAGATCTGCCCTTGCACCAGCGCCGCGTCGGGCCCACGACCACCGCCAAGGTCAGTCTGCACCCAGGTGTTGCAACAGCCAACCAACCTGCAACTGCAACTGCAACTGCAACCGCAACCGCAACCAGACAGAAGAGCCAGCCGCACAAGCAACGCCCATTTTTGCTGGAGGAATTCTCGGTGCCTGGGCCGATGCGCAGGCTGTTTGAAGAAGTGGTGACCACAGGATATGTGTTGTCGCAGTTGCCGAAACCAGACCGCAAACGACACAGCCCGGACGACCTGGACCCGCTGGCCGTCAACGCCGAGGCCATGGCACGCACGCTGCTGGTCGGCGTGATCGGCCACGACGACGCATCCGGCAGCCTGCGCCTGGCGTTGCCCGAGCGCCCCGAGGGCGAGGTGCCGCAGATGGGGGCGCTGCGCATCCACTGGCCCGACGCCCGCTGGGGCCGTGAGTTGGACCAAGCGCATGCAGTGCTGCGCGAATTTTCAGAAGCTCGACTTCCCGGCCACACGCCCAGTACCGAGCGGCCCACGCTGGTCGCCAACCCGATGTGGCGGCTGCTGCCAGAGGGTCTGGACGACCTGGTGTCGCAGCCTCGGGGTCCGGTGTTGACAGTGCATCCGCTGGGCGGCTGCCGCATGGGCATCAACGGCGAGGCCGCTGTGGTGGATCACTGCGGACGTGTCTTTGACACCCGCGCCGGGAGCCAAACCCACGACCTCTGGTTCGGCAGCCTGGTGGTGCTGGACGGCTCGATCATTGGCGCATCGCTGGGCGTGAACCCAGCCCTGAGCATCAGCGCGTTGGCGCTGGCTGCGATGGACGAGTTGCTCAGCACCCCAGCACAGTGGAGCGGCTTTGGAATGCCCAGCAAAGACCCCGATACCTGCGCTCTTGAACCCGCTTTGCCCGCCACTGCGTGCATGGCACCTCCACTGCCCCCGGCCCCAGCCATGCTGCCGCCACCCCCCAAGCGCACCCGGCTGGACATTGCAGAACGCCTGGTGTCCGACAAGATCGAGCTGCAGGGTTACGACAAGTCCGTGGTGGTCGAGCTCACGCTGTTTTTCAAAGCCAGCGCCGTCAGTCAATTGATCGCGCCCCAGCGCTTGCCCCTGCGGGTGCTGCGCTCACGCTCGACCTTGCGCGTGTACGCGCACGACACCTGGGAGAGACTGGCGCTGAAACACGCCGAAGAGGCCGAACGCGAACAACACGTGTTGTTCGAGTCGCGTCTCTCGGGCTCGCTGCGCTTTTTGCACCGGGGCGAATCCACCGCTCGGTCGCGTGTCTGGACTGGCTTGCTGGCCTACATCGGCAACCGCGGCAAGCGCGACTTGTGGCAGCGGTTTCCTGAAACCTGGTGGACAAAGGCCGGCCAAGAGCGCAAGGCCGCAGCATTGGCCAGCAAGCCGGCGCATGGCCAAACCGATCGCCCAGCTCCCCAATCGAAGCGCCAACAGATTTGCGAGTTTTTTCACCTGGCCAGCCATGCGGGTCAAACCCGACGTTTTGACTACGCGCTGCAGATTGGCCGCGTGCGGGTAGACACAGACAACCTGAGCATGCTGTTGCCCCTGGGCGCCAAAATCCTGGGCGAAAAGTGCCTGCGTTACGAGCGGCGCAGCAACCCTTGGCATCAGCTGACGCGGATGTCCCTGACCCAGTTTGCCGGGCTGACAGCCCACGCGGCAGCCACGCCTGGGCGTCCTCCGGTACTTGAACTCGACGCGCGCTATCTGGCCAAGATCGGCCTGCCGCTGGTCGGCGTGGCGGCGCAGCGCAACCACGCCGAAGCGCTGGCCGAATTGCTTTCGTTAGGCATGTACCTGGTACGGGTGCTGGCGGATGTGCACCTGTGGAGCTTTCGCAAGCCCGACACACGCGAGCCACGCCAGCCCAACCGCCTGCCACAGGCCCTGCCTGGCTTGACCCCGCCGCAAATCATCACACTGGCGGTCGATCAGTGGCCACGCGACACAGCGCAGCGTGGGCAGCCGGTGCATGTGCGCCTGACGCGCTATCCGCTGCCCGGGCGGCGCACGGGCGGGGCGCCGCTGGTGATGATCCACGGCTACACCGCCAGCGGCACCACCTTTGCGCACCCCAGCCTGCCGCACTCGGCGGTGGCCTTTTTCCAGAAAGAGGGTCGCGACGTCTGGGTGCTGGACTTGCGCACCAGTTGTGGCATGGCAGGCGCCCGCCATCCTTGGCCCATGGAGCAGGTGGCGCTGGTGGACATCCCAGCGGCCCTGATGCATGTGCGTAACGCCACCGGTCAGCGGGTGGACGTACTGGCCCATTGCATCGGCGGCGCCATGCTGGGCATGGCCTTGCTTTCCAAAGCGGGAGAGGTGCGCAGCGGTGCCATGCAATTGGGCTACGACAGTTGGCTCAGCACTGAACAGCTGGGCGTGCTGAACGCCTTCAATGGCCGGCCGCAGGCCCATGACCCACACCCCACCGTAGGCCACATCGTGCTCAGCCAAAAGGGGCCGCTGATGCGCTACACCGACGCCAATGTGCTGCGTGCCTATGTCTTGCAGTTTGCGCGCCGCTACGTGCTGCCCGAGGCTTACGGCTTTCAAGCCAGCGACGACCCCGGCGTGATGGAAGAGTTGCTGGATCGCCTGTTGTCCAGCTTGCCTTACCCCGAGGCAGATTTCGACCGCGAGAACCCCTGCCCGCCTTGGGCCAAGACCCGCTGGACCAGCACCCGGCACCGGTTGGACGCTGTGATCGGGCAGACCTTCAGCGCCGCCAACCTCACGGACGAGACCTTGAACAGCATCGACGACTTCTTCGGCCCGATGAATCTCGACACCTTGGCGCAGACCATTCACTTCGCGCGCTGGGACAGCATCACCAACCAGCGCGGACGCGGCGAGTTCATCACCCGCAAGCGCGTGGCTGAACGCTGGGGCGCTATCCCCACTCTGGCGCTGCACGGCGCCGACAACGGTTTGGTGCATCCGCACACCTTGAGGTTGCTGGAGCAAGTGCTGGGCGATGCAGGTGTGCCACTGCAAACCAAACTCAGCGCCCACAGCGGCCACCAGGACAGCCTGATCGGAACCGGTGCGCATGCAGTATTCGCCGACATCGAGCAGTTCTTGCGAGGCAAGCAGGTGCCAGGCGCCACGCTGTCTGCAGCCGCCCGCGCCAAGTTTCAAACTGGCGGGCAGGCCGTTGTCCCAGCTGCCGTGCCAGCACCCAAGTGGCTGGCCCATGCAGCCTGGCTGGGCCCTCGGCTGGTGATGCCCAAGAACGCCAACCAGCCGACCCGCATCGCTGTGATGTCCAGAGCCGATCAAGGCCGAGGTCGGCTGTGGCTGGTGCCTGCACATGAACAACTGGATGCCCTTGGCAACAGCATCGGCTACCAGCCGTTGCCGTTTTCACCCGCCAGCTGGATACGCGGTGAGCACGGCGCCAACGACCGCTGGCTGTTCGCCACCCCAGACCCTGTTGCGCTGCCCGCGGCT
>JBBQIB010000254.1:0-6503 GCA_038324515.1 Burkholderiales bacterium | reverse complement strand
CAACGCCACGGCACCGGTGTGGGGGGCTTTGGTCGCCTGGGTGTGGTTGGGCCAGCGGCCCGGGGCCGTCCGCCTGTGGGGGCTGGGTCTGGGGCTGGCGGGTGTCATCGGCCTGGCCTGGGGCAAAGCCGAATTCAAGGCAGGCGACTCGGGCATCAGCCCGGCGCTGGGCATCGCCGCCTGTGTGCTGGCCACCGTGCTCTATGGCGTGGGTGCCAACTTCATCCGAGAGCGACTGGCGGGCGTGGCACCGATGGCCGTGGCGGCCGGCAGCCAGTTGGCAGCGACGCTGGTGCTGGCGCTGCCCGCCTGGTGGCTGTGGCCGGCTGTTGCGCCTTCAGCGCAATCCTGGGCGGGTGCGCTGGCACTGGCCTTTGCCTGCACCGGCCTGGCCTATCTGTTGTTCTTCAGGTTGATTGCCCAGACGGGTGCCGCCAGTGCGATGTCTGTCACGCTGTTGATCCCTGGCTTTGCCATGCTTTGGGGCTGGCTCTGGCTGGACGAAGCGCCCACCTTGCAGATGCTGACCGGCTGTGCGGTCATCCTGGCAGGCACCGCGTTGTCAACGGGCCTGATCAAGGCCCCAGCACGCAGGCGCTGATCCGCGACAGCCCCGGCTTCTGCCGTCGTGCAGGCCATTCACTGCGCGCGCTGCGGCCCAAAGCACCGAAGCGATGTGATCGAACGCCGGGCAGCCCTCGCTTCAAACCGTCAAGCAGATCCGATTCAGGTGGCTGGCGTTCAGCGGTCGGCAGCCGAACCCCAGCGGAACTTGGATTGCGGCACGGTGTACAACTCGGTCGGCAAGCTGCCCAGGTAGTTGGCCATGGCGCGCAACTCTTTCAGCGTGTATTGCTGCACCTGCGCGACCATGATCGCGTTGTTGCGGCCCAGCAGCGCGTGGTTCTGCTCCTTATAGGCTTTCAAGGACACATACAGGTAGTCTGAATATTGGCCCGCCAGCTTGGGATAGCCGCCATCAATCGGCTTGCTGTAGTTGACGCCATGGCAAGAAGCACAGGCGCCTTTGGTCAACAGTTGCGCCACTTCGGCCGAGGGCTGAAGCTCGGGCACATCCGCAACCCGCTTGACCGAGCTGGGCTTGTGCTGCTCGTAGAAAGCGGCCAGATCCAGCATGTCCTGCTCGTTCAGGCTGGCGGCGATGGCGCGCATGGTCGGGTGCCTGCGATCGCCTTTCTTGTAGGCGTTGAGCGAAGCCACGATGTACTTCGCACCTTGGCCAGAAATCCTGGGCACGCGGTGCACTTCAGGGAAACTCGCCTGATAGCCCTTGATGCCATGGCAGCCGATGCACATCGCAGACTTGCTCTGGCCTGCCGCCACGTCCTGGGCCTGTACCTGCACCAACGCTGAAACACCCGACAGGGCCAGCGCAAAAACGATCGACTTGCTCTTCATGAAATTGAGGCCAGGCTGGACGCAGTGCGCTGGACGATGGGACAAGCTGCAGATTATAGGGGCCGCTTATACTGGCTTGTACCGTGTTGGAGCACTCTGGCGAGGCGGCAATCGGGCTCGCAACAGAACCTGAATGGGGTCCGCTGCTCAGCTTTGCACCACCCCTGCACCACCTCTGCAACGGGCTTGAACGAGCCCCTCGCGGCCTGGACCCGGGAGCGCGCTCCACGATCTGGGGCTTTGCCCACGTCATGAAACTTGAGCCGGACTGGCCTGCAGGCGCCGGCGTTGCCACCCAGTCAGCCAGCCACCCAGCAAGCCATTTACACTTGATCAGACCCATGAAATTCAAAGGCACAGACCAGTACGTCGCCACCCCCGACCTGATGCTGGCGGTCAACGCCGCCAGCACGCTGAAGCGGCCACTGCTGGTCAAAGGCGAGCCTGGCACCGGCAAGACCATGCTGGCCGAAGAGGTGGCCATGGCGCTGCAGATGCCACTGCTGCAGTGGCACATCAAGAGCACCACCAAGGCCCAGCAGGGCTTGTACGAGTACGACGCGGTGAGCCGGCTGCGTGACAGCCAGCTGGCCGACAAAGAGAGCTCAGACCGCGTCAAGGACATCCGCAACTACATCCTCAAAGGCGTGCTGTGGCAGGCCTTTACGGCCGAGCAGCCGGTGGCACTTCTGATCGACGAGATCGACAAGGCCGACATCGAGTTCCCCAATGACCTGTTGCGCGAAATCGACCGCATGGAGTTCTACGTCTACGAGACGCGCGAACTGGTCAAGGCCAAACACAGGCCGCTGGTCTTCATCACCTCCAACAACGAAAAAGAATTGCCGGATGCTTTTTTGCGCCGCTGCTTCTTCCACTACATCAAGTTTCCGGACGCGCAGACGATGCAGGCCATCGTCGATGTGCATTACCCGGGCCTGAAGAAAGAGCTGCTGAGCGCGGCCCTGAAGACCTTCTTCGAAGTGCGCAACCTGCCGGGCCTGAAGAAAAAGCCCTCGACCAGCGAGTTGCTGGACTGGCTGAAGCTGTTGGTGGCAGAAGACATCCCCTTGAGCGCACTGCAGAGCCAGGACGACAAGGTGGCGGTACCGCCCCTGGTCGGCGCACTGTTGAAGAACGAACAGGACGTGACCCTGTTCGAAAAACTCGTGTTCATGCAAAGGCACAACCGATAATGCTCAACGTCCAGCCGGTGACCCTGCAGCGCGGCCCTGTGCGGCTGGAGCCGCTGCAACTGGCGCACGAAGCCGGCTTGGCCAAGGCTGCAGCCGATGGCGAATTGTGGCAATTGCGGGTGACCTCGGTGCCCGAACCCGGTGCAACGCGGGCTTACATCGAGACCGCTCTGCAAGCCTGGCAAGCGGGCCACCGGCTGGCCTTTGTGGTGCTGGACAGCAGCAGCGGCCAGGTCATCGGCAGCAGCAGTTACCACGACATCGTGCCCGCCGTGCGGCGGCTGGAGATCGGCTACACCTGGTACGCCGCCAGCCGTCAGCGCAGCGCCATCAACACCACCTGCAAGTGGCTGCTGATGCAACATGCTTTTGAGACGCTGGATGCGCAAGTGGTGGGTTGGCGCACCGACAACTACAACTTCGCCAGCCAGCGTGCCATCGAAAGGCTGGGTGCACACAAGGACGGCGTGCTGCGCCACCACGCGCTGCGCCGCGACGGCACCGTGCGCGACACGGTGATGTACAGCCTGCTTGCAGGCGAGTGGCCCGAAGTCAAGGCCCACCTTGAAGACCAGTTGACGCGCCGCGATGCCTCAACCTCCAACCCGAGGAGCTGAATACGCCGTGGCCAACAAAAAACCCATCACCGTCGAAGACCTGTGGCAAATCGAACGCCTGGGCGAACCCAGTCTGAGCCCCGATGGCATGCAGGCCGTGGTGGCGCTGACGTGCTGCTCGATGGACAAAAACTCGTCCAGCTCGACACTGTGGCTGATGTCCACGCAAGAGTCCACGCAACATTCCACTCAACAGTCCACCCACAACCCGGCACCTGCGAAGAACCCACGCCCGCTGACCCATTGCGGCGACAAGGACGGCCAGCCGCTTTGGAGCCCGAGCGGGCAGCAGGTGGCTTTCACCGCCAAGCGCGAACAGGAGGGTCAGAAGGATAAACAGACCCAGCTTTACCTGATTGACACGGATGGCGGCGAAGCGCGACGCGTCTCTGAGGTCGCTACAGGCGTGAACGGCGTGCGCTGGTGCCCGGGCGGCAAGCAGTTGCTGTTCATCTCCTGGGTCTGGCCAGAACTCAAAGGTGCCAAGGCGCAGGCCGCCCGGGCGAAAGAATTTGCCGAGCGCAAAGAGTCGGGTTATGCGACGAGCCAAGCGCAGTACCGCCATTGGGACCACAACCTGCCGATGGGCCGCGTGCCGCATCTGCACCTGCTCAAGCTCAACCCCCGCGGTGGCGTGGGCAAGACGGTGGACCTGTTCGAGGGCAGCGACTTCGAACTGACCCGCGCTGACCCCGATGCCAATCACTACGACGTCTCACCCGACGGCACACGCGTGGTGTTTGCTTTCAACCCGGACAAAGAAAAGCGTGGCGACGCCCGTTTTGCGCTGGCCGAGTTGGACATGCGCAGCGGCAAGACGCAAGTCATCGCACAAGACAAGGACTGGGACTTTGGCAACCCCCGCTACAACCCGGATGGCCAGCGGGTGGCTTTTGTCGCCAGCCACCAGGCGCTGAAACACACCATGCCGGGCCAGTTGGCGGTATGGGACCGCGAAGAGGGTCGATTTGAAGTGGTCAGCGCGCAGTGGGACCACGAAGTGCACGCCCCGCTGCATTGGGAAGACGACGGCCAGGCCGTGCTGTTCTGCACCGAAGACAAAGGCCGGCGCCCGCTGTGGCGCTTTGACCTGCCTGACCGGCGCGCCGAAGTGGTGGTGGCGAGCGGCTGGGTCAGCGCTTTCGACAAGGCTGCAGGCACGCTCGTGACAGTGTCAGACAGCGCCATGCACCCGGCACAGATGCATGCGCACCTGGCGGGCCAAACGCCCCTGCGGCTGGAGCGATTCAACGACCAGTTGATGCAAGGGCTCGACCTGGGCCGGGTCGAAGAAGTCTGGTTCAAGGGCGCCGCCACTCAAGCGGGCGCAGCGATATCGCGCGGCGACGATGTGCAGATGTGGCTGGTCTATCCGCCTGGCTTTGATAAAGCCAAGAAATATCCGGTGATGCACAACATCCACGGCGGCCCGCACACCGGCCCTGGCGACAACTGGCATTACCGCTGGAACACGCAGGTTTTTGCGGCACAAGGCTACGTGGTGGCCAGCGTCAATTTTCACGGCTCTTCGGGCTTCGGCCACGCTTTTTTGGACAGCATCACGCACCGTTGGGGCGAGTTGGAACTGCAGGACATCGAAGCCGCCACCGACTGGCTGCTGAAAAAACCCTTCACCGACCGCAAGCGCGTGTTTGCCACCGGCGGCAGCTATGGCGGCTTCATGGTGGCCTGGATGAATGGCCACCTGAAACCCGGCCGCTACCAGGCCTATGTCTGCCACGCCGGTTGTTTTGACTGGGTCGGCATGTTCGCCGACGACGCCTGGCATTGGCACGCCAAAGAGCTTGGCGCCTGGTACTGGAACAACATGCCGCAGATCCACAGCCAAAGCCCACATGCCTATGCCAGCGGCATGAGCACGCCCACGCTGGTGATCCACGGCGCCTTGGACTACCGCGTGCCCGATGCCCAAGGTCTGGCCTACTACAACACGCTGAAGGCGCTGAACGTGGATGCGCGGCTGCTGTGGTTCCCGGACGAGAACCACTGGATCCTCAAACCACGCAACAGCAAACTCTGGTTCACCGAATTCTTTGCCTGGCTCAAGCGCCACGACCCTGGCAGCAGTCAAGCCAAAAGCACCAATGAAACCCGGGCTGCAGTCAACAAAACGTCCGGCTCGGCAGTTAAAGCCAGAGCCCGCTGAAGCCCGCCTGACCCCCAAAGCCCCCGATGCTGATCGACTTCTTCTTCGCCTTGCGCGCTGCCAAGCTCCCGGTTTCGATCAAGGAGCATCTGGCGCTGCTGGAGGCGCTGCAAGCCGGCGTGCTGAATGCCGATGTGGATGCCGATGCCAATGCCGATGCCAATGCACAAGGCGAGCCCAGCGCTGGCCCCAGCATCGACCGCTTCTACTACCTGGCGCGCGCGATCCTGATCAAGAACGAGAACCACTTCGACAAATTCGACCGCGCCTTTGCCGCCTACTTCAAAGGCGTGGAGATGCTGACCGACTTCACGCAGGAAGTTCCGCTGGACTGGCTGCGCAAGACGCTGGAACTTGAGCTGAGCCCCGAGCAAAAGGCCGCGATCGAGAAGATGGGCTGGGATGAGCTGATGGAGACGCTGAAGAAGCGTTTCGAAGAACAAAAAGAGCGCCACGAGGGCGGCAGCAAGATGATCGGCACCGGCGGCACCAGCCCCTTTGGCGCCTACGGCTACAACCCGCAGGGCGTGCGCATCGGCCAGGCCAGCGGGCGCAACAAGAGCGCGGTCAAGGTCTGGGACCAGCGCGCCTACAAGGATTACGACGACACCAAAGAGCTGGGCACGCGCAACATCAAGGTGGCTTTGCGCCGTCTGCGCAAGTTCGCGCGCGAGGGCGCAGCCGAAGAACTGGACCTGGACGACACCATCCACTGCACCGCAGCCAACGCCGGCTTGCTGGACATCAAGATGGTGCCCGAGCGCCACAACAAGGCCAAGGTGCTGCTGTTGATGGACGTGGGCGGGACGATGGATGAGCACATCCATCGCGTCGAAGAACTTTTCTCGGCCGCCAAGACCGAATTCAAGCACCTGGAGTTCTACTACTTCCACAACTGCGTCTACGACTTCATGTGGAAGAACAACCGCCGCCGCTTCAGCGAGAAGTTCGCCACCTGGGATTTGATACGCAAGTACAACAAAGACTACAAGTTGATCTTTGTCGGCGACGCCACGATGAGCCCATATGAGATCCTGCAGCCCGGCGGCAGCGTCGAATACAACAACGAAGAGCCGGGCGCCGAGTGGCTGCAGCGGCTGACGA
>JBBQIB010000253.1:0-6598 GCA_038324515.1 Burkholderiales bacterium | reverse complement strand
GCGTTGCCCGGCATTCTGCACGAGCGCATCGCCATCATCGATGGCGCAATGGGCACGATGATCCAGCGCCACAAGCTCAGCGAAGCCGATTTCAGAGGCCAGCGCTTTGCACAGCATGGCAAAGACCTGAAAGGCAACAACGACTTGCTGGTGTTGACGCAGCCCGAGCTGATACGCAACATCCATGCACAGTACCTGGCTGCCGGTGCTGACCTGATCGAGACCAACACCTTTGGCTCGACCTCGATCGCGCAAGAAGACTATGACCTGGCTGGGCTGGCACGCGAAATGAACGTCGCCGCAGCGCGGCTGGCGCGCAGCGCGGCAGACGAATACAGCAGCGCCGACAAGCCCCGCTTCGTGGCCGGAGCACTGGGCCCGACGCCGCGCACTGCCAGCATCAGCCCCGATGTCAACGACCCGGGCGCGCGCAATGTCAGCTTCGATCAATTGCGTGCGGCCTACCGCGAGCAGGCTGAAGGCTTGTTGGAGGGTGGCTGCGACCTGTTCCTGGTCGAAACCGTGTTCGACACCTTGAACGCCAAGGCCGCCATCTTTGCACTGGACGAACTGATGGCAGACACCG
Organism: Burkholderiales bacterium; assembly: GCA_038324515.1. Taxonomy (GTDB): domain Bacteria; phylum Pseudomonadota; class Gammaproteobacteria; order Burkholderiales; family Burkholderiaceae_C; genus Rubrivivax. The sequence goes on along the minus strand of JBBQIB010000253.1, from coordinate 6,012 downwards.
GTGAAAGGCTGCCGGTGATGATCTCCGGCACCGTGACCGACGCTTCGGGCCGCATCCTCAGCGGCCAGACGGTGGCGGCTTTCTGGCACAGCGTGGCCCACGCTCGGCCATTGGCGGTGGGGCTGAACTGCGCCTTGGGCGCTGCCGTGATGCGGCCCTATCTGGAAGAGCTGAGCAAGGTGGCTGCCGATACCTACATCAGTTGCTACCCCAATGCCGGACTGCCCAACCCGATGAGCGAAACAGGCTTTGACGAAACACCCGAAGTCACCGGCCGCTTGCTGGAAGATTTCGCCCACAGCGGCTTTTTGAACCTGGCTGGCGGCTGCTGCGGCACCACGCCTGAGCACATTGCACAGATCGCGCAGCGGCTGCAGCGTTACAGGCCGCGCGCCAGACATGAGCGGATGTTTTCGCCACTGCTCGAAACGGTGGACTGAGCGCCTGAACCCAGTAGTTCGTTCCGCCAGACCCGCCAGACCCGTGACGTGAAATCGCGCCTTCGTCCGCCATGCGTCGTTGCAAATCCGCGCCACAGCGACAGCTGTGGCTGTGGTTTGCGCCTAGCCCGACGATCGAATGCATCAATTTCATTTGTAACCTCCTTGACGGAACGGACCACCCGGTTGAAAGGCTAAATCTCCACCTTGCTGCCCAACTCGACGATCCGGTTGGCCGGCAGCCGTAGAAAGTCACCCGCGGCAGCGGCGTTGCGGTGCATGCCGGCAAACAAGCGTTCGCGCCACAACGGCATGCCGCCCTGCAGGCTGGGAATCACCGTGTCGCGGCTCAAGAAGTAGCTGGTTTCCATGTCCTTGAGCTGGCAGCCCTGGCTCTCCAGTTGCTGCAGTGCGCGCGGCACGTCGGGCTCGTTCTTGAAGCCGAAGTGCAGCTGAACTTGCCAGCAACCTCTGCCCAGTGCCTGCACCTCGCAGCGCTTGTCAAAACCGATCCACGGCCGCTCATGGTGCTGCACGCTGACAAACAGGTTTCGATCGTGCAACACCTGGTTGTGCTTGAGGTTGTGCAGCAGTGCAGCAGGCACCAGGCCGGTCTCGGCGGCCAGAAAAACCGCTGTGCCGCGCACCCGCAGCGGCGGCGTCAAAAACAGTGAATCCAGAAAAGGTCTGATCTGCATCGACTCTTCGCGCAGGCGCTCGGCCATCAGGCGCCGGCCGCTGTGCCAGGTGCTCATCAGGCCAAAGACAAAAAGGCCGATCAGCAGCGGAAACCAGCCACCATCCAGCACCTTGACCACATTGGCCAGAAAAAACACCATGTCGACGGCGAAGAAAAAACCCGTGGCGGCCAGACAGATCGGCAACGGCAGGCCCCAGGCATAGCGGATGACGAAGTAGGCCATCACGGTGGTGATGGTCATGTCGATGGTCACCGCCACGCCGTAAGCATTGGCCAGCTCGCTGCTGCTGCCAAACATCAGCACCGCAAAGACCACAAAGGCGTACAGCAGCCAGTTCACCAAGGGCACATAAATCTGCCCGGATTCGCGCACGTTGGTGTGCAGCAGCCGCAAACGCGGCAAGAAGCCGAGCTGGACGGCCTGCTTGGTGACCGAGAAGGCGGCCGTGATCAGGGCCTGCGATGCAATCACGGTGGCCAGGGTGGCCAGCCCGATCAACGGGAACAGCGCCCACGCAGGCGCCATCTCGTAAAAGGGGTTGCTGGCCAGCTCCGGGTGGCGCAGCAACAGGGCCCCCTGGCCAAAGTAGTTGAGCACCAAGGCCGGCATGACGACGACGAACCAGGCCAGCCGGATCGGCGTCTTGCCAAAGTGGCCAAGGTCGGCGTACAGCGCTTCTGCACCTGTCACGCACAGCACCAAGGCGCCCAGGGCCACGAAGGCGATGGTGGGCTGGGCCCAGATGAACTGCAGCGCGTGGTGCGGCAAGAGGGCCTGCAGGACCGCTGGGTGCTGGGCAATCTGCAACACGCCCAGCAGCGCCAGCACAGCCATCCACAACAGCGTCACTGGGCCGAACAGCCGTCCCACCGCCGCTGTGCCGTGGCGTTGCACGGCAAACAGCGCCGTCAACACCACCAGCGTGACCGGTACCACCCAGGTGTGCAAGCCCGGCGCAGCCACTTCGAGGCCTTCCACAGCCGAGAGCACCGAAATCGCCGGCGTGATCACACCATCGCCAAAAAACACGGCAGTTCCAAACAGGCCCAAGATGAGCAGCCGCCTGCGCAGGCGGGGCTTGTGCTTCACGGCCTGCGAGGCCAGCGCCAGCATCGCGATCAGCCCGCCCTCGCCGTGGTTGTCGGCGCGCAGGATCAGGATCACGTACTTGAACGAGACCACCACCGTCAGCGTCCAGAACACCAGGCTCAGGATGCCCAGGATGTTGCCCGCGGTCACCGGCACACGGTGAGGCGCAAACACTTCCTTCAGCGCGTACAGCGGGCTGGTGCCGATGTCGCCGTAGACCACGCCAATGGCGGCCAGCGTCAGTGCCGCCAGTGCGGCTCTGGAAGGTGGCGCAGCCGGGCCCGTGGCTGCGCCGGGCGGTGATCGGGGATTGGACATCAGAGAGCACCGAATTCTGCGCCTTTGCCCGCAGCAAGTGGCGACTGCTACGGACTTTGTTGCGCCGCAGCATCGGCCGCGCAGACCGTCATCCCCAAGGCTGCATCGAGCCGCAGCGCGCGCGCTCAGTCGTAGTCTTCGGCGTCCGGGTCGGTGGCTTCGAGCTCATAGCTGGCCGCCAGCATCGCCAGGCGGCCGATCACGCCGTACATGTAGAAGCGATTGGGCGCGCTGACGCCGGGCTTGACGCCCGGGCGTGGCAACTGGCTGCTTTCTGCGAAAGCCAGTGGCACGTAACTGCTGCCCGGCCCACACAGGTCTTCGTCGGCGCTGCGTTCGGCGTGCACGCGGTAGTAACCCCCGACCACATAACGATCGATCATGCACACCACTGGCTCGGCCACCGCGCTGTGGATGCGCTCCATGGTCTGCACGCCCTCCTGCACGATGATTTCGGTCATGCCGGTGTCGGCTGCGTTGTCGCCCAAGCTTTGGTGCGAGCTTTTGTGCAAGCCTTTGTGCAAACTCTTGTGCAGGCGCTGCGGCAGCGGATCATTCAGCGAGTCCAGCTCCTTGGCGTCCCGCAGTGCCAGGATGCCGGCACCATCGCGGCCGTTGTTGGTCTTCAGCACCACGAAAGGCTTTTCGTTGATGCCGTACTCTTTGTATTTGCGGCGCACCTTGCCCAGGATGGTGTCAGCGTGGTGGCGCACACAATCCAGGCCTTCGGGGGTGGAGGGGTCGAGCTCGCCGCAACTGCCAAACATCGGGTGGATCAGCCAGGCATCCATGCCCAACAGCTTGGCGAACTTCTTGGCCACCTCTTCATAGCTGCGAAAGTGCTGGCTCTTGCGCCGCACATGCCAGCCGGCATGCAGCGGCGGCAGCAGATACTGCTCGTGCAGGTACTGGATGCTGCGTGGCGCGCCTGTAGACAAATCGTTGTTGAGCAAGATCGTGCAGGGGTCGAAGTCCTTCAAGCCCAGCCGGCCGCGGGTGCGGACCAAAGGCTCAAGCAGCATTTCGCTGCCGTCAGGCATGTGCAGAGGTCGTGGGCTGGTCTGGGCCTCATCGAGGTTGCCCAGGCGAACGTTCAGCCCCGCCTGGCCAAATATCTGCACCAGGCGCTGCAAGCTGGCCAGATAAAAACTGTTGTCGGTGCAGTTTTCAGGGATCAGCAACAGGTTCTTGGCTTCAGGGCAGATCTTCTCGATCGCCGCCATCGCCGCCTGCACGGCCAGCGGCAGCATTTCAGGCGTCAGATGGTTGAAGCCCCGCGGGAACAGATCGGTGGCCACCGGCGCCAGCTTGAAGCCGGCGTTGCGCAGGTCAACCGAGGTGTAAAACGGCGGCGTGTGCTCCATCCACTCGAGCCTGAACCAACGCTCGATGGCCGGCATCGACTCCAGCACACGCTGCTCGAGTTCATTGATGGGCCCGGTCAGGGCCGTGGTGAGGTGAGGAACCATGAGATAAATTTACCCGGCCAACTGCGAAAACTGATTCTAGGCAGATGGGCATGAAGTGCCTGTTCTCAAGCCCAGGTCGCTGAAGTGGGCAGCCGGGGTGGCTAGCGAAGTTCCAAGCGAAGTGCAAAGCAGATGCCCAGATCTGCGGCCAGCACACCCGCATATCCGGGTTGTGCTGCGGCGCGACGCGCATAGCTGAGGCTTCACGCCTCGAGGCAACATGCAAGACCTGACCCCTGGAGTTCCTCGGTTGGGCGAGCGTCACTGTGCGGCTGTCAACAATGCCCCGATGGCGGCCTGGCCACGCCGCTGTGTGTGGGCCAGCGGTGTCACGCCCTGGGCATCGGCCAAGCCAGGGTTGGCGCCATGCAAAAGCAGCAGTTGCACGATCTGGGTGTGCGCCGCGCCACCGTCGCCCAGGATGATGGCCTCCAGCAGTGCGGTCCAGCCCAGGCGGTTGACGTGATCGACGTCGATCCGTGTCTTCAGCAGTTCGCGCACCGTTTCCACGTGGCCATAGTGCGCGGCCGGGATGAGCGCGGTACCGCCGTAGCGGTTGGTGCTTTTGAGGTCTGCGCCAGCCGCCAGCGTCAGGCGCAGGATTTCCAGCCGCCCGCGCGCGCCGGCCAACAGATAGGGGGAATCCTGCAACTTGTCTTTGGCATTGACGTCGGCCCCGCGTTCGATCAGCAGGCGCGCGGCTTCTATCTGGTTGGCGTGTGTGGCCGCCAGCAGGGCTGTGCGGCCTTGGCTGTCGCGCGTGTCCACTGGCGTTGCCATTTCAAGCAGGCGTCGCAAGGTGGGCAAGTCGCCTTCTGTGGCCGCGCGCACCAAAGGCGGGGTTTCGCTGTTTGCCTTGGCAAGCAGCGGCGCCGACAGCGTGCCTGCCAGCCAGATGGTCACGGCACGGCGCTGTGTCATTTGGGCCGCCCGGCGTCGGTCAGCGTTTCGCCGTGCACCATGCGTTCGATGCCAGCCCAGCGGGCGGCGGCTTCACACATGCGGCAGGGGTGCGAGGTCGACACCAGCCAACAGTCCGCCAGGTTGCGTGTACGCAGCCGGCGCGCAGCGTCGCGGATGGCTTCCATCTCTGCGTGGGCTGTCGGGTCGGTGTGTGTGACCACGCGGCTGGGCGCTTCGCCAACGATCTGCTCGCCGCGCAACACCACGGCGCCATAGGGCTGATCGCCGGCGCGCACCGCTTCGTCACGCAGCGTTTCGGCGCGCCGCATAGCGGTTTGCAGGGGCGTGTTGCCATGTGCCATGCCCGCCAGACCGACACAACAAGTGCCTCCCACCAGCACCCAGCCGACCAGGCTCTGCAGGCAACAGCGGCGCGGTGGGATGTGGGCGATAGAACCCTTCATGGGGCGCGATTCTGCAGTGCGATGGCTGCGGTTTCTTGAATTGACAGGAATCAAACCTTGAGCACGATGACCTACAAGGGCTACGCGGTCCGCATTGAATATAGTGAAGAGGACGGCTGTTTTGTTGGCCACTTGGTGGGTATGCGATCCATCGTGGGTTTTGATGGCAAGTCGGTGACCGAGTTGCGCAAGCATTTTCACCAGGGCCCTGCTCGCCGGCGATGGTGTCATAACCTTCGGGCAGCTCGCTGATGAATTCGTGCGCGCCGGCCATGTGCGCCACCCGGATCACGTGATCCGGCGGCGCAGCCGGGTCGGCGATGGCGATGTTCTCGCGCACGCTGCGGTTGAAGAGGAAGTTTTTTGCAGCACCACACCGATCTGGCGGCGCAACCGGAGGGGTCATCTGAGCGGCGTCGATCAGGCCCATGTCGATGCCGTCGACCAGCACGCGCCCTTGCTCGGGGCTGTAGAGGCGCTGGATGAGTTTGGTCAACCTGCTTTTGCCCGAGCCGCTGCGCCCGACGATGCCGATGACCTCGCCAGCGCGGATGTACAGGCTGACGGCGAGCAATACGGGTGGTGCTTCTGGCCGGTACGGGCGGCGGGCGCGCGGCTGTTGGGTTTG
>JBBQIB010000252.1:0-6604 GCA_038324515.1 Burkholderiales bacterium | reverse complement strand
GTAGTAGTGCGTCAGCGTCACCACCGGCGGCAGGGTGTCCTGCTGCAGCAGCGGGCGGGCGACCTCGCGGCCGCCGGCAAAGAAGTGAATGGCAGCAATCGAGGTGGCCAGAGCGGCAGGGATCAGGAAGACGCTCACAGGTTCATCAGCTCAGGGTGGCGCTGCAAACGCGCGCGCGTGGTGGCCAGCAGCGCGCGGGAGTAAAGCTCGTGGAATCCGACCAGCACCCGAAACACGGACCCTGTTGCTGCGGGCCCGGTTGCGCTGGGCCGGGTCGGCGTGATGGCTGAACCGAAGTAGAGCCGGGTTCCGCTCGCAACCGGCGCAACCATGAACCACGACCGGGTGCGGCCCGTGACGTCGCGCATCAGCAGCTGATCCGCAGCGCGCGATTCCATCTCCCAGGCCGCGAACGAGGAGCCCCTGCCGGCCGCCAGTTCCGCCGCCTGCAGATCGCTTGACGGTCTGGCGGCAAGCGTCAGCACCAGCCGCTCCAGCCGGAACAGCCAGCTCGTGTAGAACGCCTCGACATACCGGGCCAGCGAGACGTGGGCAGCCGTCTCGATCACGAAACAGTCTGCATAGCCACCGCCCCCGGAATATCCCCTCAACAATGCCTTTGCAGGCAGCGCGCACCTTTGAACCACCACGATGACTCCCATCTGACATACGGTAGCGTATGGTAGTTGTCTGGGTTGAAGCCGTCAATCCTCGCGGCTCGACATGCCGGCGGCCAGCCATGCGGCCGCTGCTGCGCCGGCTCAGCGTGGCGCCAGCAACCGTTTGGCCAAGGCCCTGAGCGGCTCGCGCATGGAGATTCCGGCGGTCAGCCGCAGGTTTTCGAGGCCAATCACTGTGGCGTAGAACACTGCGGCCACCTGCCTTGCCGCGGTCGGCGCAAGACCGGCGGCACCGAAGAAGTCACGCAGGTCGTCCAGCCGCTGGCGGTCCACCCGCTCGAGCACCTGGTGCGCCAAGGAGTCGGTGCGGCCCCAGTTGCGTATTGCCGGCTCCACGGCATCGCCGCCGGCCTCGGCATCGGGCCGGATCGATACCTTATCGACCAGCAACAGCAACTGCTCACGAGCCGGCAAGCCCGATTGCCGGACGGCCGTGGTGATGTCGGTGGTGGCCACCTGCTCCCATACCTCAAGCATGCCCGCCCTCAACGCGGCCAGGTCGGTGAAATGCCAGTAAAACGAGCCCTTGGTGGTGCCCAGTTCGCGCGCGATCGATTCCACGCGCAGCGCTTGCGGCCCACCCTGCACCAGCGCCCGGAAGCCGGCCCAGATCCAATCGGAGGGCTGCAAACGGCCACGTGGCTCGTGCTGGGCGGGAGGCGGGGTCTTGCGACTGGGCATGGGCTCACACCATACGTTTCCGTATTGACTTTGGCAAGCGGTGCCAGCAACATACGCCTGCGTATGGAACTGCGTAGGCAAAGAGCCAAGCCCACGGCGACAACCACCCGCGACAGCACGACCTGTGCCAGCGCAACGATTGGCCTGCTGCGTCGTTTTCATCATCTGGCATCAGCCGGGCTGCTCGGCGTCTTCGTCCTGCTGCACCTGGGCAAACATGCGGCCGGACTGGCTGGACAGGAACTGCACCGGAAGGTGCAGGTCTGGGTGCGACTGGTATACCAGGGCTGGATGGAGCCGATCCCGTTGCTGTCATGCCTGATTCAACTGGCCACCGGCCTGCGTTTGGCTGCCGGGCGGCGTCCAAAAATACCTGCTTCTTGGCGGCACAAAAGGCCGGGTCATGACGCCGTGCCGCAGCAGTCAGCAGCAGTCAGCAGCAGCAAGCGGCACCCCCGGCACCAGCGGCACCCGCAGCACCCGCGGTACCCGCAGCACCAGCACACGCAACACACGGTCCAGTACAAGAGTTGGAAGAGCAGTCACGCGCAAGCGTGCTGTGGCTGCAGCCCACTGGGCGGCAAGCCGGGGTCGGGTGATGACTGCTGCGGTCTCATGGCCAGAACTGAGAGGCTGAGAGTCTTTCGATCATGCCCACTCATCACGCCAAAGGACGCCCGCTTGTCGTTGCAAATGCGCGCCATAGCCCGAGCTATGGCTGTGCTTTGCGCCTAGATCGGACGCCTTTTGACGCGCTGCTCGGTCACGCTCGAAAAACTCTCAGCCTCTGAGGCCGCAAGACAAGAGGTGAGGGTTGACAAAACTTCTACTGTGTGGGAAATTATCCCACATGCCCTTACCCTCAGTTCATCAGACCGGGTGCAACGCTTCGGATTTGAAAACGCCCCCTGAGCAAGCCGCCTCTTAGAAACGATCTTGCCTTGCTCATGAAACTCTTGCTGGTCGACGATCACCCGCTGTTTGCCGTTTGCTTTGCGCATGCATTGACACAAACCGGCGCTGGCATCCGCGTCGATACCGCAGCAACGATCCACAGTGGCCTGAGCCGCGCCGCATGGGGAAGCCACGACATGGTGCTGATTGACCACAGGCTCGCGGGCATCGATGGCATCTGTGGCATCGAAGGGATACGCCGTTTCAGCGCCCACTTTCCGCTCATGCCGAGGGTGCTGATTTCTGGCGACGAAGATGCCGCGCTGGCTACTCGCGCGAGAAGCGCTGGTGCCAGTGGGTTCCTGGGCAAGTCGCAGTCGATTGACCAGATGAGGGATGCTTTGCAATCGATTGGGCGTGGCGAGTCGATACTTGTTCAGCGGCCGCCCAGCCTGCCCGCGCAGGCTTCTCCAGCGCCCACAACGCGGCAACTGCAAGTGTTGGCATTGGTGGCGCAGGGGCAGCCCAACAAGCGCATCGCCTCTGCGTTGGGAATTGCCGAGAGAACCGTGAAGCTGCACATCACGGCCTTGCTGCATTCGCTGGGTGCGCGCAACCGCACCCACTTGCTGATCGTCGGGCGCAACAAGGGCTTGCTCTGACCATGGACCTTGAACCTGGTAGTCCGTTCCGCCGAACCCGTTACATGAAATCGCGCCTTCGTCCGCCATGCGTCGTTGCGAATCCGCGCCATAGCCACGGCTGTGGCTGTGGTTTGCGCCTGGCCTGACGAACGAACGCATCGATTTCATTTGTAACCAGTTTGACGAAACGAACGACTGGAAACCGGAGTTGACCGCTTGGCACCGCTGAACAAGCCGCGTGGGAGCTGCAATTCATGACCACGGCGCACTTCATCTGTTGGGTGACAGCGTTACGTACCCGATCGAGCCAGGCTGGACCACGCTGGCGGCGTCGCGGCTGCGGGCGTGCCCCAGACTCTGGCTGCTGCTGCCCAAAGAGAGAATGCCATGATGAACGGACCTCGGTTCCTTGCCTTCGCACTGGCCGTTGCCGTCAGCGCAGGCGCCCTCGCAGCCGATGCCTCGGACCGCAAGTTCATCCGCGCAGGCATGGGCGAGGCGGAGGTTCTGCTCAAGATCGGCAAACCCGATCACGAGGCCTTCATCCGCATCGTGCGAGGCCATCCGGAGGAGAAGACGTGGAGCTGTTTTCCACATTTCCGAGACCCGCAGACCTTGACCATCGTCACCTTCCATGCCGGCGTGGTGACCCAGGTGAATCGCAAGATCGCCCGCCAGCTGAGGCGCTTGTGACCCAGCTCGACTTGGCGGTGGGCTTTGCGCATCTGCACGAAGGGATCACAGCGGTCGATCACTGGCGTGAAGTGGCCGGCCTCAGTCACCGGGACATCGACGAACATCAGGTGGCCGCAGACGGCAGGCACATGGCGGAAGCGCCTGCAGCAAGCCGTGCCGCGTCAGCCACTTGGCCTGACATGCCCCAAGGGACAGCTTGCCGGCGCTGCGCCTGATCGCTGAGACTCGTGCCTCCACCTCTTTTCGAACTCGGATATGAAAACACCCTTCCTGGAACAAGCGCCAGTGCCTCAGCCGGCCAGCGCGTGCACGACATCCCGGTCACTGCGGGCCTGGCTCACGGCTCTGCTGCTGGGCGCCACGCTGGGTCTGGCCTCATGTGGCGGTGGTAGCAGTGGCAGCAGTGGGGGCAGTAGTGGTGGCAGCAGTGGCAGCGGTACAGTGGGCCCGACGGCAGAGGCCAAGCGTTTCGCCATGCAGATCGGTGCTGTGGCGAGCAACGTCGGCTCGACGCGTGCTTTCACGGTGCAGAGCCCCGTCGGCCTCGAGCCCGATCAGTGGTTCGACTGGGCCGAGCGCAGTTACCCGCAGTTGTTCCCATCTGGCGCACAGACCCAGCCATTGGTGCACGAGGGCGTCTCGTACACGGTGCGTCACTACGCAGGCCCGGGCAACTACCTCGGCGTTGCGGGCGGGCGTGCCTATGCCTTGGGGGACTTCACGGCGCAGCGTGTGCAGGACTATGGCCACCTGGATCACTACATCTGCCTGGAGAATCCAGCCCGTTGCCCTGCACAACCCGGCAGCTCGCGGGTGTGGACGCTGGCCGGCACCTTGTCGTGCGGCAGTGTGCCGATCCAGCTGCCCCTGCAGGCCTTGCGCCAACGCATGGTCGAGGCCGGTGTTCAGGTTGCAGCCGGCGTCTGCGGCCAATCGCTGCTGTATGCAAGCTGCCAAGCCTGTGGTTGCCAGGACACCCGCATTCTGGTTTACGACATCCCCACCGCGCAGTCGCCGCAGGCTTTCGCCCTCGGTCTGCAGCCGTACAAAGAAGGCAAGGACGGCGCGACGCAGAGCCTGTCGGTGAATTGCGACTATTGAGTTGCATCGGCACCCGCCGATGCACGCCATTGTCAGCCTCAGACTTCGTTCCTTCGCTCACATCGTCCAGCCCTGGCCACCATGCTCAGACGCCCATCCATTTTCTGTTGATAGCCCCGCTTTTGTTGAACTCGTGTGGCGGGGGGACTCAACGCTCGAGAAAGACCTTTGTGTCATCCGCCTCTTCGATTCCGTCGCGTGTCGATGATTGAACTCTTGCTGGTCGACGATCACCAGCGGCCGCAACACGGGCCCGGCGATTCGGATCAGAGCTTAGGGATGCGCAGCGTCTTGCTGATCATCAAGCTGCCCGACAGCGCGAACATCAACGCCAACGGATGCAGAGTCCATCCGAACAGGTCCCAGGCCCCGCCCGGCAGTGGCAGGGTGAGGCCGCGTTGCCACGCGATGCCTGCCAGCACGGCCGTCAGCACCACGCTGGTTGGAATCGGCGTGCCTTCGAAGTAGGCCACCTTGTCGGCACCGGCCGAGAGGCTCTCAGCCGTCACGTTGTAGCGCGCGAGGCGGCTGACGCCGCAGACAACGAAGTAGATCAGCACCACGACGTCCCAGCCGCCACGCAGGCCGCCGGCAAAGGCCAGTGTCGCGGGTGCCACGCCAAACGAGATGACGTCCGCCAGCGAATCGAGCTCACGGCCCAGAGCAGAGTGCTGACGGCGCCGGCGGGCCACCCGCCCGTCGAGCCAGTCGAAAGCGAACGCCAGCGGCGCCATCGCAGCGGCCCACAGGAAGTCGGCCAAGGCGCCGCTGGTCATGAACACCATCGCCAGGAAAATACCAGCCATGCCGCAGGCGGCGTTGCCCAGGGTCACGAAGTCCGCAGGATGGAAGTCGCGGATCAGCGACAGATGACGGTGGGGCGGTATCGGATTGGACATGCAACAGGGTGCACCCGCAGCGACGCGGTGCGAAGCGGACAACGGCTGCAGGCCGGGTAGCCCATGTCCTACTCACACTGGAACTGAAACGCATACGCCATTGGTCGCGCCTGACCCGTGCGTCAATTCACGAGCGTCATGGCACGCGTCGAATCGGCTCGTCGATGAACAGCTGGTAACGCTGACTCTTGGGTTTGGCCAGGTCTTCGGGCTTGACGTAGCTGATGGAAGACTGACCGCCCAATAGCGCTTTGGGGAGGATCATCACGCGCGCAAATGCAGACGGCTTGCTCGCGTCAGCAGCGGCATACACCGGGTCGGGTCCGGCTTCGAACCAGGCACTCATCGGTTCGTACGCATGACTCTTGCCGAGAGTTTCGATGCGGATCGAACCGAGCAGCAGGCAGCGCGTGCCGCCCCCTTGGTGGGTATGGGTCAATGCCTCACCGCCGGGAGGAAAGTCGACCCGATCGCAACGCAGCAGATACTCTTGTCCTGCGTTGAAGGTCATGGGCGCGACAAGCAGCCGCCGGCTGGCGACGGAGACTGGCGCATCTTCAGCATCCGGGTTGACCAGTTCCCAACGCAAGGCCAAGGCGGATTGGCTGCCCCCGCCGATCCAGGTTTCGAGCCCGGCCGACACTGCGCTGTTTGCGCCAAGGGTGGCATGAGTGGTTCTGCTACCAGCGTTGAACAGTGCGAGGCTTCCGTCGACGACATAGATCGCGCGCGCTGCGACCGCGGGCAGTCGTACCGGGTCGCACTTGGCCTCCAGCCTATCGAGCAACAAGCGAAGTTCCGCGCTCATGGCCGAGTCTCCAGTTGTGACTTGACCCAGTCTGCGAAGAAGCCGGCCGGCTTGAGAATGCGTGTCTCTTGCACCAGCATCAGGGGCTTGATCTTGGGCACATAGGCCCGCCAGCCCGCATCCGCCGCAAGCTCTGTACGGCGTTGTTCACGGTCTGTGATGTCGCGATAGGCCCAAAGATGCACGACCATGTTCTGCGGC
>JBBQIB010000251.1:0-6652 GCA_038324515.1 Burkholderiales bacterium | reverse complement strand
TTGAGTTTTTTGTGCTGGGCGGTGGCCGGCGGCTACCCCGCGATGGCGGTTTTTGCGTTGCTGCTGGGCCTGAGTTACGGCGGCATCGTCTCGCTGCTGCCGGCGCTGTGCATGGACTTCTTCGGCGGCCGCGCGGTGGCTTCGGTGATCGGCGTGCTGTACACCGGCGCAGCTTTGGGCAATCTGGGCGGGCCGTGGGTGGCCGGCTGGGTGTTTGACCAGACCGCCAGCTACGCGTGGGTGGTATGGGGCTGCATGGGTTTTTCGGCGCTGTCTACGTGGGCGGCTTGGCTGGCGGTGCGGCCTGAAAGAACCCTGGCCGCAGCCTCATGATGCAAAGTCTTACCCCGGGGTACGGAACACGTCTACGCCAGGCCTGCACTGACCTGCACTGACCTGGACTAGCGCGACGCCTCACCGAGGCGCTGCCGCAACTCGCGCTTGAGCACCTTGCCGATGGCGCTGCGTGGCAGCTCATCGATGGCGTGCAACGCACTCAATCGCTGTGTCTTGCCCAGGCGGGCATTGGCCCAGGCCAGCAGCGTCAGCAGATTCTGCAGCGGCTCCAGCGACTGCAGCTGTGGGTGGGCCTGGCGCAACACCACAAAACCCACCGGCGTTTCGCCCCAGGCAGCGCTCGGCACGCCCACCACCGAGGCATCGATGACCTCGGGGTGCTGACGCAGCACCGCTTCCAGGTCGCTGGGGTAGACGTTGAAGCCGCCGCTGATCAGCATGTCTTTCTTGCGGTCCAGCAGCGTCAGAAAACCATCGGCGTCAAAGCGGCCGATGTCGCCGGTGCGGATGAAGCGCTTGCCGCTGGCGTCAAACCATTCCGCTTCGCGCGTTTGCTCTGGCAAACCGAAATAGCCGGTCATCATGCCGCCCGAGTGGCCCACCACCTCACCGGTTTCGTTGCAGCCTGGCGGCAACTCCAGCCCCTGCTCATCGATCAGACGCAAGTCGCTGCCCGGCGCTGCGTTGCCTACGGTGTGCAGCTTTTCTGGGTGGTGATGCGCCTCCAGCAGGCAGGTGCCGCCGCCTTCGGTCATGCCGTAGAACTCCACCAGGCCCCCTGGCCAGCGCGCCAGCACATCGGCTTTCAGCGCTGCTGCAAAAGGGGCGCTGGTGCAGAATTTCATCTGAAAGCTGCTGAGGTCGAACTCATCAAATCGCGGGTGGGCCATCAAGCGCTGATATTGCACCGGCACCAGCATGCTGTGAGTGGCGCGGTGGGTTTGGGCCAATTCAAGGTAGCCGATGACGTCAAACCTGGGCATCAGGCACACCGTGCCGCCCATCGCCAAGGCCGGGATGAAAGACACCAGCGTGGTGTTGGAGTACAGCGGCGTGGACACCAGCGTCACACTCTCGGGTCCGTAGCCATAACGCAGGCTGCGCTGGATATGCGCCCAGCGCATAGCGTGCGGCTGCACGATGCCTTTGGGGCGGCCGGTGGTGCCGCTGCTGTAGATCAGGTTGAAAGGGTCTTGCGGTGCCACCAGGACGGGCGCAGGCGCTGCTGGTGCCTGCGCGAGCCAGGACTGGAAGTTGGGCCATCCGGGCTCGGTGATGTGCACCCCTTGCGTGCACGGGTCCAGAACCACCAGCGCTGGAGCGCGCTGCGCACTGGCGCTGGCGCTGCCTGCAGCCAACCCGGACGCCGACTCGGGCGCCAACTCGGCAGCAACCGCGTCGGCCAGTTCATCGGCCACGGCGGCATCGACAAAACACAGCACCGCCTGCGCGTCCAGAAGCATCGCCATCAGCGAGACCGCTGTCGCTGATGGCGGCAGCGGCACCGCGGCAGCACCTGCGCGCAAGATGCCCAAGAAGGCCACCACATACGGCAATGAAGCCGCCCCGCACAAAGCCACATGCTGGCGTGGCTGCACGCCGGCTTGCTGCAAACGGGCAGCGAGCTGGCTGACTTGCGCATCCAGGCTCTGGTAGTCCAGCGTCTGGCCCTGGCAAATCAGCGCTGGCCGGGCTGGCGCCTGGTGCGCATGCAGGTGAATGCGGTCGGCCACTGTGCCGAAGTCGGGCAGCGTTGCGCCAGGGGATGAGAACATGCAAAGCTCGACGGATTGGGGTCGATCACGATAGCAAACCCGCGCCCTCTGGGGGATGCTGGGTTGGTGATGGGGTGCGCATGCGGCGCCCGTGACTTTGACGCGCCGCGTGCTTCTGTTGCAGCCTTTCTGTCGTCACCCTCTACGCCCGCTACCCCTGCACCGCATCATGATTGGAGCCGCTCGATGAACATCCTGGAAAGCCTGTTGAACGCCCAAGGCGGCGGCATGCAACAACAACTGGGTCAACAATTGGGCCAGCAGTTCGGGCTCAACGCCAGCCAGACCCAGGCCGCGCTGGGCGCCCTGTTGCCGGTTCTGGCTGGCGCCGTGAACCAGAACGCGCGCGCACCAGGCGGGCTGGAAGGCCTGCTGGGCGCTTTGGGCACTGGCCAGCATGGCCGCTACATCGAGCAGCCCGACCTGCTGGGTCAACCGCAGTCAGTGCAGGACGGCAACGGCATCCTGGGCCACTTGCTGGGTGGCAAAGAGGTCAGCCGCGAGCTGGCTTCGCGCGCTTCGGCACAGAGTGGCATTGGCGCTGACATCCTCAGGAAGATGCTGCCGGTACTCGCCACGGTGGTGATGGGCGGCCTGGCCAAGCAGATGTCGGGCGGTGGCGCTGCAATGGGCGGCAGCCCCGGCGGTGGTTTGAACAGCGGCGCGGGTGGCGGAGCAGGCGGGCTCAGCGGGCTCGGCGGCCTGGGTGGGCTCGCGGGCCTGGCCAGTGCGCTGGGCGGTGGCGCCGCAAGTGGCCAGCGCGGCAGCACCCCCGCTGGCGGCGGCTTGATGGACATGTTGACGCCACTGCTGGACCGCAACCGGGATGGCTCGGCGATGGACGATGTGCTGAAGATGGCGGCTGCGTTTCTGACCCGTCGCTGAAGTGGCAGGCAGCTTGAAGTCCCTCCTCGGCCCTGTACTTCTATCTCTACCTGTTCGTCGACATCTTCAGTCGCAAGATTGTGGGCTGGCAGGTCTTCGATTGCGAGAGTGCTGAGCAAGCTGCTGCGCTGCTGGAGGACATCTGCCAGCGCCAAGGCATCAGCCCCAATCAGGTCACGGTGCATTCAGACAACGGCAGCCCGATGAAGGGCGAAACGATGCTCGCCGCCATGCAACGCCTGGGCGTGGCGCATAGCCGCAGCCGCCCTGCGGTGAGTAACGACAACCCTTACTCGGAGTCCTTGTTCAAGACCCTGAAGTACAAGCCCCGGTTCCCGCTCAAACCATTTGCGGATCTGCAGCAGGCGCGGCGCTGGGTCACCGAGTTGGTACATTGGTACAACGACGAGCACAGACACAGTGCCATCAGCTTCGTGACGCCGGCGCAGCGCCACGCACAGGTGGATGCACAGATGCTCCAAGCTCGCGCAGCAGTCTACGAGAACGCACGCCGGAAAAACCCACAGCGTTGGTCAACTCGGACCCGCGACTGGGACTTCATCGACGTCGTTCACCTCAACCCCACAGCCCTCAAACCATTGAGCATGGCGCCGCAAAAAGTGAGGCTTGAATTGACAGACTGATGCGACAACCAGCCCACCCACACCCTGAGCTCATGCGATGCCGGACGAAAAGCCGTTTACCAGCTCTTCTAACCAATCATGCATATCGTGTTCACTCAGCATCAACGCTCCCATCGCCGCGTCACCCCCCTTTGCCCACTCGGTGCTGGTGTTCATGCCCGCGAAGTTCTGGATGGCTGCTTCGGCGACTAACCCCATGGCCACCAGGCGCGCCACGGTGTCGGGCACGTTCGGGTCCTGGAAGACAGCGTAGTCGTGGTGCAAGCGGATGGCTAGGCACACGGTCTGTGAAACGCCCCATGAACGGGCCATCAGTGCGCCGATGAGGGCGTGGTCGGTCTGCATATGGGTCTGCTCCACCTGCGTGAAGGACTGCGCCGGGTCCAGATTGGCCACCTGAAGCACTTTGGTGTAGCCGGAGAAGCGCTGCATTAGCAAGGGGATGCCGACGTCGCAGAACAGGCCGAAGGTCTGCGCTGCATCCACGTCCACACTCTTCAAGCTGCGGGCCAGTGTTCCCAGTGCCCAAGAGCGCTTTGCAGATACGTCCCAGAAGCGGGTGAGCTGTGGCCCGTCTGTGCGCAGAACTTTGCGCATGACCAGGCTGGTGACCATCACGCCCACCTGCTTCAAACCCAACATGTTCAGTGCCTGGTTCAAAGTCTCGATGCGCCGGCTACCACCGTAAGCAGGCGAGTTGGCCAGCTTCAGCATGGCAGCTGTGAGCGCCACGTCACTGGCCACACTGCGCGCTACGCGGGTCAGGTCCGGGTCGTCCCTGCCGAGTTCTCGGCTCAGGTCCACCAGCACCTGAGGGCGCGGGGGCAGGCCGACATCCAGCACCAAGGCATCCAGACCCGGATCAGATAAGTGACGTTCGGCTTCTAGGAAAGATACAGCGACGGGCATGGCAGTTTGCAGACGATGAGAGGAATGATTTCGGCGTTATCGGCCTGCAGCAGCCACCACTGAAGGGCCGGCGACATGAGAACCGCTGCACGCCCAGGCTTGGTCACGTACTTACAAGACGAACCCGCGAAGGTTCGCACAGGCTGCGGCCTGAATTTCGGGAGAAGTGCGAGCGGTATCCTGCAGTACGCGGCGCCAAAGATTGGTCTGCGCGGACTGGCGCTGCTCGCAGTCAACCGCCTATCGAAGCGCCAGGTTCCTCAGAGCCTGTGTCAGCGCGCGAGGTCAGCACCTCGAACAGTTCTGCCGCGTAAGGATCGGGCAAGCGACTCCTGCCTGACCGCTTGAGCAGCCTGCAGCGATGTGCGGATCGCCAACCCCGCCGCTGGGGCAATCTTCAAGCGACCGTGACGCGATCGCGGCCGCCTTCTTTGGAGCGGTAAAGCGCAGCGTCGGCGCATGCCAGGAGCGAATTGGCATCTTCTCCGGGCCGCCACGCCGCCACGCCTGCGGATACCGTCACCTTCAGTTGCACTTCATTCGTAGCTCGGCTGCGAAACCGCATTGCACGCGTGCGCGCGCAGACAGTTTCCGCTACATGTACAGCCTTGTTCACGGTCACCGCCGGCAGCAGGATCGCGAACTCTTCACCACCATAACGCGCGCAGGCCATGCCAGGTTCAACTGGTGCGCTGCGCAGCACTTCAGCAAACCCCTCAAGGACGCGATCACCGACGGGGTGGCCATGGGTGTCGTTGATGCGCTTGAAGCGATCAATGTCCAACATCACCAGGCAGTGCAGGCTGCCCTTGGGGGGGCTCTGGCGCAGCATGGCGTCCAGACGCTCGTCAAAGCCGCGGCGATTGAGCAGGCGCGTCAGCGGACAGAGCGTCGCCTCGTTGCGAGTGCGCAGCAGATCGGCTCGAAGAAGGTCGATCTCTCTGTGGCACCCGGCCACCTGGAACTCGAGGTCCTTGACCGACTTGCGCATGTTGCTGGTGCCAGTGCGAGCCGAGTCGATACGGGGCGCAAGCTCCTGAGAATCCCTCCCGGCCAATGCACCGCTCAGCCCATCGAGCTGCTCGCCAAAGGCGCCAGCAGCCTGCCCCGTACGCGTCGCTGACTCAACGATGGACTCCATCGCTTGTTGGATGCCGCGTTGGATGCGCTCTGATTCCTCAACGCCGACATCCGCCACGAAATCTCGAAACAGCTCCCGAACCGTGGCGTCGGAAAGTCGCGGTGTGGACAGCAGCGCACGCTTCATGGCCTCGCTAAGGCGGCGATTGATGCCAGCGGCGTATTCGTAGAACACTGTGAACGTCAGCGGGTTCAGCGCAGCATCATGCTGACCCACCTGGGAAAGCACTTGGCGCAGCAGTGCAACGGTCTGATCCTTGGGCTCGGGGTACTTCATTGATTCTTTCCTCGCATGAGCGTACTTCGGCAGACGCCGATCAAACATTAGAGACTGGCAATGCAACGACTTTCAGCGGTGCGCCGGGCGGCGGCAATGTATCTGCTCTGAAGCAGACCCGTCGCCATTGCTTGAGCGGCGCCTGGCACAGCGCGCGATGTCGAAATGCCACGGCTTCGGCCGCGATTGACCGTAGCGTCGCACGCCGATCCCTTGCCCGTGTCGCTGCCCGAATACAGGCACAGCCAATGCGGCGGCGGCGAAGCTTGCCGACAGCTACGCTGGTCGCCAGTCGAGCGGCGTGGAGATGGAAGTTCAGACTTCCTGATCCGGCTGCGTTGCAGACCTCCGTTTCCGGAATCAAGGTTGGCATGTATTCAAAATAGATGATCTCTGCTCAGCCTATCGTTGGAGGGTTGTCGGCGAAGGGGTTCATCGTGTTCAAACAGTCGCTGATTCCAGGCTTTCCTGTGGGCGCGCAACGCGTCGGGGAGGCATTGAGCATTCTGGAGAAGGACGCAAGGGGTGACGTACTTCGTCGGCGGGGACAACTACTTCTCTCACCCGCTCAATGACATGCCAGGTCGGCGTTTTGCATTGGCCAGTTTGATGGAGAACGGACACGTTCGTGCCGTCGACCTGGAAGCAGCGCCGTTGTGCATCCCGCACCGGACCCTGATGAACTGGGTGGCTCAATTGCGCGAGGACGGCGCGGACTCATTCTT
>JBBQIB010000250.1:0-6667 GCA_038324515.1 Burkholderiales bacterium | reverse complement strand
GGCGGTGCCCCGCGCATCATGAAGTTTGGCTTGCTCCATCATCCACGCAAGCTCAGATCGGCAGCGCGATCAGGTCGTGGCCTTCGGCAGCCACGATCTTGGCGCGCACAAAATCGCCGGCCCTGAAGGTCTTGCTGGCCTTCTGCGGTGGCAGCAGTCGCACCTGGCCGTCAATCTCCGGCGCATCGGCATAGCTGCGGCCGACCCCGCCCTTGCGGCCCAGGGCTGGCGCATGGTCGACCAGCACCTGCATGGTGGCACCCACACGGGCCTGCAGCTTGGCCACCGAGACGGCTTCGGCCACCGCCATGAAGCGCGCGCGCCGTTCTTCGCGCAGCGCTTGCGGCAGCATGCCCGGCAACTCATTGGCAACTGCACCTGACACGGGCGAGTAGGCAAAACATCCGGCGCGGTCGATCTGTGCTTCTTCAACGAAGTCCAGCAAGGTCTGGAACTCGGCTTCCGTCTCGCCCGGGAAGCCGGCGATGAAGGTCGAGCGCACCACCAGTTCGGGGCAGATCTCGCGCCAGCGGGCCAGCCGCTCCAGGTTGCGCTCACCGCTGGCCGGGCGCTTCATGCGCTTGAGTACATCGGGGTGCGCATGCTGAAAAGGCACGTCCAGGTAAGGCAACACGCGGCCTTGCGCCATCAACGGCAGCACATCGTCGACATGAGGGTAGGGGTAGACGTAGTGCAGCCGCACCCAGGCGCCATGGGCTTCGGCCAGATCACCGAGCCGGCTGCACAGATCGAGCATGCGGGTCTTGACCGGCTGGCCGTCGAAGAAGCCGGTGCGGTATTTGATATCCACGCCATAAGCGCTGGTGTCCTGGCTGATGACCAGCAACTCTTTGACGCCGCTCTCGAACAAAGCGCGAGCCTCCAGCAGCACATCGCCGATCGGCCGCGACACCAGATCGCCGCGCATGCTGGGAATGATGCAGAAGGTACAGCGGTGGTTGCAGCCCTCGCTGATCTTCAGGTAGGCGTAGTGGCGCGGCGTGAGCTTGATGCCGGCAATGCCCCTGAACTGCGCGCGCGCCTCGGGCACCAGATCGACGAAGGGGTCGTGCGGCTTGGGCACATGCAGATGGACGGCGTCCATCACTTCTTGCGTGGCGTGGGGCCCCGTCACCGCCAGCACTTTGGGGTGCACCTGGCGCACCAGGTTGCCACCGTCTTCACCCGTCTTGGCACCCAGACAGCCGGTGACGATGACTTTGCCGTTGGCGGCCAGCGCTTCACCAATGGTGTCGAGGCTTTCCTTGACCGCATCGTCGATGAAGCCGCAGGTGTTGACGATCACCAGATCGGCGCCGTCGTAGGTTTTGCTGGTCTCGTAGCCTTCGGCGCTGAGCTGGGTCAGGATCAGCTCGGAATCGGTCAGGGCCTTGGGGCAGCCGAGGCTGACGAAGCCGATCTTGGGGACTTTGGAGATGACAGGGCCAGAAGGGCCAGTCTGGGACAAGGTCGAGGGGGTGAGGGTCTCTTGCATGGCTAGATTGTCTGCGATGCTTGCAGGTGAGGCCCTCAGCCCAGCAACTCAGCGCTTGCCAGCAAAGCCTGCGATGCCCGGAAACAGCTTGTTGGCTTCTTGCATCTGCTCCAGCAATTGGCTGCTTTGGGCCACATAGCTGTCCATCAGCCCTTGCAGGGCTGCCGGCTGGCCACTGAGGAACTGGGTCCACAGTTCTGGCGGCAGCTGTTTGGCGTCGGTGATGCCTTTGGCAGTGCTCAGTGGGTCCAACATCTGCGCCTGCATCTTGGCAAAAGCTTGCAGATTTTTCTCCAGCATCGTGCCCATCAGGCCCTGCATCGTGTGGCCGTAAAAGCGGATGATCTGGGCCAGCGCAGGCGTCGTGAACATCGGCACGCCGCCAGACTCTTCTTCCAGGATGATTTGCAGCAGGATGCTGCGCGTCAGGTTGTCAGAGGTCTTGGCGTCCAGCACTTCAAACTCTTCTCCTCTCAGCACCATTTGTTTGACATCGGCCAAGGTGATGTAGCTGCTGCTGCGCGTGTCGTACAGACGGCGATTGGGGTATTTTTTGAGAATCCGTAACTCGGTGGCCGCCGGGGCGCCTGCCTCTGCTGCCTGGCCGTGGACAGTGGCGTCAGCCTTCTTTGCCCTGGGTGCAGCCGCAGCGCGCTTGGCGGCCGGGGCAGTGCGGCTGGCCGGCTGGCGTTGACTGGGCATGCTGTCTCCTAGATTCGGGTGGTCGTCACAACCATTTTAGGTTCGGGGTTCGCGGCGCCCGGCGCGGGGTTTCCCCTCGACGGATGCGCTGTACTTTGACCCCCTCTGGCCCGATCTGTGGCTCTGGGCCGATCAGCCCATGGCTTGTGGCTGACCCAGCGCGACAAAGTGAGGGTTCTCGAACCCCGGCTTGCCGTAACGCAGCACCTGGCCCTGCAGATCCATGACCTCGCCGCCGGCAGCGCGCAGCACGGCATGCCCGGCGGCCGTGTCCCACTCCATCGTGCGCGACAGCCGCGGATAGATGTCGGCCCTGCCCTCGGCGATCAAGCCGAACTTCAGCGACGAGCCCACTGCGATGCGCCCGGCCAGCACCTGGCCAGGGCAATGTCCGGCCATCCAGCTTTGCAGCCACTGTGCCATCGCAGCTTCGTCGTTGTGCGAGCGGCTGCAGGCCAGCACCAGGCCTACTTTGTCAGCGCCACCCTCACCCGCCCGCTGCCCTGCAGGCAAACTGCGGCCAGCCAGGGCCTGGCTCTGCCCCGCCACCGTGAGCCAGGCACCCTGCCCCGCCCAACCGACATAGCTTTGCCCTTTGACGGGCACTTGCACCACGCCCAGAATTGGCAAACCGTCTTCGATCAGCGCCACGTTGACGGTGAATTCGCCATTGCGCGACACAAACTCACGCGTGCCGTCCAGCGGGTCGACGAGCCAGAAGCGGTGGCCGACGCGCACCGGGTCCCCTGCCGCCATGGCTTCTTCGGCCACGATCGGAATGTCTGGCGTCAGGCGCTGCAACGCGCTGACGATGTGGTCTTCAGCGATCCGGTCGGCCAGCGTCACAGGCGATGCGTCGTCCTTCTGCTGTACCTCAAAAGGACGGGCATAGATTTGCAGGATCAGGGCAGCCGCTTCGTCCGCGATGCGCTGCACGGCCCTGAGCAGGCCCGCATCGGCGGCGCTGTCGCTGCGCACGCTGGCCCTCTCAGCCGCTCAAGCCATCGGGCGCAAGCTCAGCAGGTCCGCGCCCGCTGATCTTGTGCCAGACAGTCCGCACGCCGCGCCACAACCAGCGCAGCATCAGCAGCGTCAAGACCACTTCCAGACCCGTCAACACAAAAGCCCAGAACGGGTTGCTGCTGTCGCTGCGGCGGCTGAACTTGGCCACCGCGCCGTCGCGCGCGTTCTCGATGCTGTCGTAAAAGCTCGGGATCACCAGCAAGGTCAGCACGGTGCTGGTGATCACGCCGCCGATGATGGCCACCGCCATCGGGCGGTAGAACTCGCCGCCCTCACCGACCCCGATGGCCACCGGCAACATGCCGGCAATCAGCGCAAAGGTGGTCATCAGGATCGGCCGCAAACGCTTGCGGCCGGCCAACACCAAAGCTTCTTCGCGGTTGACCCCTTGGGCTTCTTGCACGCGGGCGGCGTCCAGCAACAGAATGGCGTTTTTGGCCACCAGGCCCACCAGCATGATGACGCCGATGAAGCTCATCAGGTTCAGCGTGCCGCCGGTCAGCAGCAAAGCAATCACGACACCGATCAGCGACAGCGGCAGCGAGACCATCACCGCAATCGGCGCGGTGAAACTGCCGAATTGCACCACCAACACAAAGTACATCAGCACCACGCCGCTGGCCAGCGCAATGCCCATCTGCTTGAAGACTTCTTGCTGATCACGCGATGCACCAGCCAGCTCCAGGCCGTAACCAGAAGGGTACTCCGTGGCACGGGCGATCTTCAGCGCATCGGCGGTGATTTCGCCGGGCGACCTGCCCTGCACGTTGGCGGCCACCGAGATCGTGCGTTTGCCGTCTGCGTGCTGGATCGTGGCCGGGCCCTTGCCCATCGTGATGGTCGCAATCTGTTCCAGCGGCACCATGCGTGAGCTGCCAGCCACAGCGATCGGCAAGGTCTCGATCTGGCTGGCGCTGACCCGGTCGTCCGGGTGCAACCGCACCGAGACATCGCGGGTCTGGCCACTCGGGTCTACCCAATCACCGACTTCGACCCCGGCAAAAGCCACCCGCAGCGCTTGCGCCGCATCGGCCGCAGAAATGCCCAGGCTGTTGGCCAAGGCACGGTCCAGCTCGATGCGCAACTCGTCTTGTGGCTCTTGCTGCGACAAACCGACGTCCACCGCACCCGGCACCTGCCGCAGCTTGTCCATGAAGACGCTGGTGATCTCCAGCAGCTGGCGCGAGTCATCCCCGGTGAAGCGGATCTGCACCGGCTTTTGCGCGCCGTTGTTCAGATCGTCCAGCACCGTGTACTCGGCACCCACCAGGCGCGCTGTGAGGGTGCGCAGCTCGGTGGCAATCTCGATGGCTGAGCGCTCGCGCTCAGTGCTCTTGCCGATGTCTACAAAGATGCGCCCACCGCCTGGGTTGATCGAGCTGTTGGTGGCCACCGTCTCAGGAATCGTGCGCGCCAGCGTGGCGGCGGCCTCGACCTTCAGCCGCGCATATTCGAGGTTGCTGCTGGAAGGCGTGCGGATCTCGATGGCGATGGTGCCGGCGTCGCTGGACGGCAAGAAGCTGGAGCCGCCGAACTTGTACTGCAGCCCCAGGGCGGCCACCATGCTGGAGACCGCAAACACCACCATCCACCGGCGATGCTCCAGGGCCCACTTGATCACCGTGCCATAACGGTCGATTTGGCGGTCGAACCACTGATTGAATTTGACCAGCCAGCGGCTGAAGCCCCGTCGTGGTGCGTGCAGCTTCTCAGGCGGGTCGCCCCAGTAAGCCGACAGCATCGGGTCGAGCGTGAAACTGATGAACAGGCTGACCACGACTGAGGCCACCACTGTCAAAGCAAACGGCCTGAACCACTCGCCCGACACCCCCGGCATGAAGGCCACCGGCACAAACACCGCCACCAACGCCAACGTGGTGGCCGTCACCGCCAGCCCGATCTCGCTGGTGCCGTTGAGGGCGGCAGTGCGCCGGTCTTCGCCCATCTCCATGTGGCGCACGATGTTCTCGCGCACCACGATGGCGTCGTCGATCAGCACCCCGATGGCCAGCGACAGCCCCAGCAGGCTCATGAAGTTGAGCGTGAATCCGCACAACCACACAGCGATGAAAGAAGCGATCACCGAGGTCGGCAACGACATCGCCGTGATGACCGTCGAGCGCCAGGAGTTCAAGAACAGGTAGACCACAAACACCGTCAAACCTGCACCAAAGACCAGTGCGTGGATGACGTTGTTCAAGCTGTTGCTGGCGTTTTGGCCGCCGTCTTGCGTCACCTCCAGCTTGGTGCCTGGCGGCAGCTCTTTGTTGATCACAGCGGTCAACTCGCGCACCCGGCTGGAGGTGCTGACGGTGCTGGCTTCGCGCGTGCGGATCACTGACAAGCCCACGTTGGGGTTGCCGCTGCGGATCGAGATGCTGTTGATTTCTCCAAAACCGTCCTGCACGGTGGCGACCTGGCCCAGCCGCACCACTTCACTGCCGCGGCGCTTGACCACCACTTGCTCGAATTCGGCCGGTGACTCGACTCGCCCCACCAAGCGAATGCTCTGATCTTGCAGCTCACCCCGCACTTTGCCCACTGGCGCGGTGGTGTTTTGCTGCCGCAAGGCGTTGACCACATCGGTCACCGAGACTTCGTATTCCCGCAACTTCTGGGCCCGCAGCAGCACCGACAGCTCGCGCTTCAAGGCGCCGTTGACGTTGACCACCGCCACGCCGTCCAGGCCTCTGAAGCGGTCGGCCAGCTGATCCTCTGCCAAGCGCGAAATGGCTGCATGCGATTGCTGGCTGGACGACAGCGCCAGTTGCATGATCGGCTGCGCCGCCGGGTCCAGGCGCTGCAGGATCGGCTCGCGCATCTCGTTGGGCAGCTTGAAGCGCACCGCAGCGATGGCATTGCGCACTTCGTCAGCAGCTTCGATCAGGTCTTTGTCGAAGTTGAAGATCAGCACCATCCGCGCACTGCCCTCGCTGGCGGTGGCGCGCAACTGGTCCATGCCCGAGAGGCTTTGCAAGGGCTTCTCGATGCGGTTGATGATCTCTTGCTCGACCGTCTCGGGCGAGGCGCCGGGGTAGGCGATGTTGAGCACCAGGATCGGCTGCTCGACATCGGGCAGCTGGTTGACGCGTAACTTGGACAGCGCGAGCAAACCCGTCGCCATCAGCGCCAGGATGATGACCACCATCGCCACCGGGCGCTTGATGCTGAACTCAGACAGAAACATCGTGCCGCCTTGTCAATTGGCTGCTGAAGCCGCGGCCGCAGCCGAAGGCGCACCCAAAGCTGCACCCGCAGGCGCAACACCGGCAGGCTGGACCGCCATCTCAAAGCTCTGCCCTTCCAGCAGCCCACTGCCAGGGTTGCGCAGCACACGTTGGCCAGCGCTCAGGCCCTCCAACACTGGCAACACGCCAGTGCGCGCATCCCGCTCACCCAGTCGCACCGGGACTCGGGTGATGGTCTTGGCATCGACGCGCCAGACGA
>JBBQIB010000249.1:0-6675 GCA_038324515.1 Burkholderiales bacterium | reverse complement strand
CCACACGACTTCCAGATTGATGTCGAAGTAGCCATGGGCGATGCGGTTTCGCATGCCCCGCATGCTGCGCCAAGGTACATCGGCATGCTGGGCGAAGAAATCCGGGCTGCCATCCATGAGCTTGGTTGCAGCCTCGCCGATGACGATGAGGCTCATCACCACCGCCTGCTGGGTGCGCTTGTCGCGCAGAAACTGTTCTTTGGACATGTCCCGCACGAAGTCGCAGGCGTCCGCGCTGGCTTGCAAGATGTGGCCGACGTAGTCAGGCAGCCGGGGATCAATCACACGGGTTGCGCCTCGGCGATGACCTGTGCACGCACCTTGGCCGGCAGGTCGGCAGGCGTCAGCAGATCCACCCGCACGCCCAGCAAGGACTCCAGCTCGATTTGCAGGCCGCCCAGGTCGAACAGCGTGGCGCCGGGCAGCGCGTCGACCAACAGATCCAAGTCGCTGCCATCGCGGTCCGTGCCGTGCAGCACCGAGCCGAAGACACGCGGATTCGCTGCTTTGAAGCGGCCCGCAGCGTCTCGAACATCTTCTCGACGCAAGGCTAAAGCAATCGAAGGTCGCATCACAACTCGCTGGGCTGAACAACGCTCGAATGGTAGGCGATTCAGAAGCCACCTTGGCTTGCCCGGCGCTGTGATGTAGGGCGCCGAGGAAAGTATGACCACCGTGATGGCGCGCACCCCGATCCTCCCGCATAGCTTTGAGGAGCCGCAGGCCAAGGCCGGCTCGTACGACAGGTGAGCACCACTTCAGTGATAGTCGTCTTCGAGTTGACGCCGCAGCGCTGAAACGATGACATGGGCCGGGTCGGCAATCTCGAACAGTGCAACGTAGCCCGAGCGTCCGAAAGGGATGATGAGTTCGCGAAGAAAAGGGCTCTGGCCAGCTTTGCGGCAGGTGAAGGGCGATGACTTCAGCGTGGCAATACCGGCACGAATGGCGACGATGGCCTGCTCGGCCAGTTCCAGATGGCCACTGTCGCGCGCAAGCTCCCGCTCGAGCACGAAATCGTAAAGTCGTTCCAGGTCGGCCTCGGCCTCGCGCGTCAGGCGGACCCTGAAGCTCACTGCTGAGTCGCTGACTTGCGCTTGCGGGCAGCATCCTATTTGCGCTGCAGTCCCTCAGTCTTCATGGAAAGATTGAATCGCTTTTGCGCTGCATTCATGATTGTGAATGCCTCATGGCCGTAGGGGAGACGCTATGTGTATTCCCGCAATGAAGGTCGGGCAAGGAGAGCCACCAACCCTACACTGCGCGCCATGCAAAGTTTTGATGTCGTTGTGATTGGCGCAGGTGCCGCCGGCCTGTTTTGCGCAGGCGTGGCAGGGCAGCGGGGCCTCAAGGTGCTGGTGCTCGACCACAGCGAAAAGGTAGCCGAGAAGGTGCGCATCTCGGGCGGCGGACGCGCCAACTTCAGCAACCGCGACCTCGATCCGCACGCGCCGCACAAGCACTTTCTTGGGCAGAACCCGAATTTTTGTCGCTCTGCACTGTCGCGATACATGCCGGCTGACTTCATCTCTCTGGTGCAGCGGCACGGCATTGCTTTCCATGAAAAGCACAAAGGTCAGTTGTTCTGCGACCGCTCGGCCGACGACCTGATCCAGATGCTGCTGGCCGAGTGCGCGGCAGGTGGCGTGCAGCGTTGGCAGCCTTGTGGCGTGAAGGCGGTGCGCGTTTTGGGCGACGGCAGCTACGAGATCGACACCGAGCGTGGCACGGTATCCAGCACCCACGTGGTGGTTGCCACTGGCGGCTTGTCGATCCCCAAGATCGGCGCCACCGACTTTGGCTACCGGCTGGCCAAACAGTTTGGATTGCGGATGGTGGAGCCACGCCCCGGTCTGGTGCCGCTCACTTTTGATGGTGAGGCTTGGGCGCCCTATGCGGCATTGGCCGGCCTGTCGTTGCCGGTGCAGATCGAGACCGGCAGCAAGAAGGAGCGCATGAGCTTCGTCGAAGACCTGCTGTTCACGCACCGGGGCCTCTCGGGCCCGGCGGTGTTGCAGATATCCAGCTACTGGCACGATGCCGCGCCGATCCAGCTCAACCTGGCGCCTGAGGTGGACCTGAGCGAAGCCCTGCTGGCGGCCAAGGCCCGCTCGCGCAAGCTGATCAACAACGAGTTGGCAACTCTGGTGCCCAGCCGCCTGGCCGACGCCTGGGCAGCGCAAGACGCTGACTGGCAGCGCCCCATCGCCGAGGCCAGCGACAAAGCCCTGGCGCGGCTGGCCGAGCGCCTGGCCCGTTGGGAGCTGACGCCCACCGGCAGCGAGGGCTACCGCAAGGCCGAAGTGACGCTGGGCGGTGTCGACACGCGCGATCTGTCGTCGCAGACCATGGCATCCAAACAACCTGGTCTGTACTTCATCGGCGAAGTGGTCGATGTCACCGGCTGGCTGGGCGGCTACAACTTTCAGTGGGCCTGGGCCAGCGCGTTTGCGTGCGCGCAGGCGTTGTGACCGATTCGCGCCAGGTCAGTGGCCGCAACAGAGATGCCTGAGCTGAGCAGCGAGTGCGCTGGCGCCCAGCCAGATGAGACTTGGCCAAACCGTTGGGTTCGTCGGCTACAAAGCGTCGCGACCTTCGTAGGCCAAATCACGCAAGCGATCCCAGGATGCGCCTTGCACATTGGCGTGCAGACCCTGGCCATTGAAACTGGCATCCCGCAGGCGGAAGTCGGCCGACTGAACCTGCCTTTGCGCCAACACCAGGCGCAGCCCCGTTTCAACCAGCTTGTGCAGCGTAGTGCCTTCGGCGGATGCGAGTGCTTTGGCCTGTTGCACAAGCGCGTCGGAAATGTCGATGGTTGTCTTCATGGGGCTTCCCATACCCGTTCATGTAGGCAGCAGGATCTCACAAACTGCATGGCGGGCGTTTTTGTACGGTGGGCGTCGCTCCCCTGCCGGGCCTTTGGAGCTTGTTATGCCGAGCCCTTGGGCTGCACGCGGCGCCGCTGCACCCCCATCAGCATCAAGGCCAGCAAACTCAGCGCCAGAGTTTGTGGCGCAGACACGGTGCTGAGGCCGAAACTCGCGCCCAACACTGGGTCGAAGCGGAAGTTGCTGATGTTGTACTGCGCCGAGCTGGCACTGAACAGCGCGTTGTTGAACAAGGCACGTTGAGCCGTGTTCAGGCCACTGGCGTTGCCGCTGCTGTCGAGCTCTTTGAAGAAGCTGCCCAGATCAAACAGGCCCAGGCTTTGAAACTGCAGCGGGTCGCTGTCACCCAAGAACACGAACTCCACCGAGCCGCCGTCCATCATCACGCGGCTGGCGTCGGTGAAGACGATCTCGTCGAAGTCGAACAGGCCCGCGCCGGTGCTTTGCACCTCCAGCAGCACGCGTCCGCCACGGTTGTCGAAGGCGCCGTCGATGGTCAGCCGGCCGGGCGATTCACCCGGGCTGACTGTGCCCGAGTTGATGACGTTGCCTTGCACCAGGCCCGAGCCCGCCAGGATGCCGGTGCTGCCCACAAAGAGATTGGTGGCCTTCGCCGTGCCATTGACGACCAACAAGCCGTTGCCGCCGCTGCTGGCGGTGCCACTGTGTGCCACGCCCATCATGCCGCTGGAGCTGAGCGTGCTGCCCGCGCCGACCACGACGGTGCCTGTGCCGTTGCTGCCGCCGATCAAGACGCGGGCATTGCTGCCGGTGATGGCCACACGGGTGCCGGCGTCGCTGAGCACCATGGTGCCGATGGCCCGCTCGGTGTCAGATCCGCTCCAGCCGACGCTGATGTTGGCGTCGGGTGCGTTGATCTGCACGCCAGAGCCGCTGCTGATGATGAAGCTGCCGGTGCCGCCAGGTACCCCCATGCTGCCGCCCACGGCCAGACCACCGCTGGGGGACGAGCTGGTGATCTGCAGCAACGAGCCGTTGCGCATGGAGACGACCCCGGTGCCGCCGCTGCGCCCGACCCCCATGCCCCCACCCTGGGGGTTCGGGCTGGGTCCGCCCTTGCGCTCACCGTCCAGCAGCAGTGTGCCGTTGTCCAAGTTCAACAGGCCCGTGCTGGTGCGCTCGATGCCCAGCAGCATCGTTGTGCTGCGTAAAGTGCCTCCGTTGCTGATGTTCAATGTGCCTTGGGTATTGGCCCCCTGACCCACCTGCACCAGCCGGTCAGCGTTGCCGGACATCACCAGCTCTGAGCCAGCGCCGCTGATGCTCAGGACTCCTTGCGTCGGGGGTGCTGCGCTGCCAGTGATGTTTGCACCAATAGCCAGAAACATGCCCTCGCCCTGCGCATATCTGGCGGTGGCGCTGGTGGCCGAGAAATGGGCGCTGCTGTACTCGAAACGCGCGCCGCCCATGATCTGCATTTGCCCCGTACCGCCATCACGCCCGATGCCCACGTAAGGCGCGGCTTCTGCATTGCCGGCAATGCTCAGAAAGCTGCCTGCGCCGGAAAGCAAAACGTTGCCCTGAGCACCACTGCCGTTGCCCACGATCATGCCGGCTTGGTTGGTCTTGCTCAGCCCTGTTGTCAGCCGGGTGTCAATTTCCAGCCGGCCACCGTTGGTGACGTTGACTGCACCCGTGCCGGCTGTCACGTCGAAGCGGCCGACATGCAAGAAAGCGCCCGCACCGGCGCCGTTGCGTCCTTCCAGGCGGAACAACGAACCCGCGCCATCCACACCCAACGTGCCACGGGCACCACCCCGACCGATGGTGGCAAAGGGCAGGGCGTTCGCCGTGGTGCCGGCGAGCTGGCCGCCGTTGCTGATGTCGAGCTGCGACACCGCGCCAATGCCTCGGCCAATGTTCAAGAAACCCAGGCCGCCGGTGAAATGGATGCGCGATCCTGCGCCGCTGATCTCGATGCGCGAGTTGGAATTGCTGGCGTTGGCGCCAGCCGCAGTCCCCATATTCAGACCGGACAGCTGGGTGGCATCTGCGCTGCCGTTCAACGTCACTACCGCGCCATTGCTGACCTGCAACAAGCTGGTGGCATTGGTGCCACTGCTCATCTCCAAGAGCGCGACCGCGCTGGTGTTGGCGCTGACGCGCTCAAGGTTCCAGCGTGTCCCTGCACCATCCACGATAGCGGTGGCGTGAATGGATTCGGCGCCCGTTCTCCCCAAGCCTGAGCCGGTGCCGGCTATGCTGACAAAGGACTGAGTGACGGTGGCGCCCTTGTCAAAGAGCACGCTGGCCGTTGAGGCGCCTCCTGGCGTGCCAAAGTCAAAGCCATCGGCAGCGGTAGTAAATGTGGACGCGTGGCCGACATGCATGCCACCGACCGTGAACAAGCTGGAGCCGGCGCCGCTGACCACGAGACTCCCACTAGACCCGGCGGCGTTGCTGACAAACAGGCGGCAATTGAGCTGGCAATGGGTGTCGCTGGTGACGCCGGCCACAAAAGATGCCCCGTTCAGCACCTGCAGGCTTCCGGTGTGATCCTTACCCACCTCCAAATTGAAGATTGTGGTTCCAGGGTTGTTGGCCATCGTCGCGAAGACCCTTGAGCCCGCGCCCGTGATCGTCACACTGCCGTTGGACCCCGGCCCTACGCCCAAAGCGATGCGGTCCACGGTCAGAAGGCTGCCACCGTTGACTGTCATGGTCCCCACGCCCGATGCGCCCACGGTGAGCAGCCCGCCGGAGACGCTGCCACCGCTGGGGTCAGGCAGCACCGCGCCGCTGGTGACGATGCTGGCCTGTGCCGCAAAGCCGCCCGCAAGGCCCCAAGCCAAGAGCGCGAGGGTGATGCGATTCAACCCGTGGACGGCAGTCTTGGCCATGGCGATGTGTCCTTGAGCACGCAGGGCGCCAATCGAAGGTGGCGCTGAACCAGCGATGCCGCCGGATGGTGCTCGCCGGCATGAGCTGGCGCATCCGCAAGCTTGATGACGGCTGGGGGCTGTGCCAACCAACCTGGCCGAATTCGGCTTGACCGACAATGGACAACTCCCGGCCTCTTGAGCGCACATGATCGAACACCACCTCGACATCCCCACCGCCGACGGCTTGATGAACAGCTTTGTCGTGCACCCCGAAGAGGCCGGTCCGCACCCGGTGGTGCTGTTCTACATGGACGCACCCGGCAAGCGCGAAGAGCTGCACGACATGGCGCGCCGGCTGGCCAGCGTGGGTTATTGCGTGATCCTGCCCAACCTGTACTACCGCCGCAGCCGGGACTTCTGGCTGAAGGAGCGCACCGAAGCCCATCTGGCGGTGATGTTTGAGCACATGAATTCGCTGGATGCGCGCACCACGGAGGTCGATACGCGTGCGCTGCTGGACTTTGCCGACAGCAACACGGCGGCTGACGCCAGGCGCGTCGGCGCTGTCGGCTATTGCATGAGTGGCCCCTTCGTGATGTGGGCGGCGGCGCAGTTCCCCGATCGGCTGGCCTGCATCGCATCGATCCATGGCGCGCGCATGGTCACCGACCAGCCCGACTCGCCGCACCGCATGCCGCCACGCATTCAATGTCAAAGCTACTTTGGTTGCGCCGAGAACGACATCTGGGCCTCCAAAGAAGACATGGCGGTGCTGGAAGCGGCGCTGCAGGACGCCGGCACCCCGCACCGACTCGAGTGGTATCCGGATACGGCGCACGGCTTCGTGTTTCCGCTGCGCGCTGGCGTCTACCACCAAGCGGGCGCAGAACGCCATTGGGAGCGGCTGTTCAGCCTGTTTGCGCGCCACTTGCAGCTTTCAG
>JBBQIB010000248.1:0-6708 GCA_038324515.1 Burkholderiales bacterium | reverse complement strand
CGTTCATGGGGCTGCGAGTTGCTGCAATTGCTGGGCCGCCACACGCGCCGGATCGGCATGGCCCAAATACTCAAGGTTCTGCGCCGCCAGCCGCCACCATGCGGCCTGCCACCGGGGCGAAGCAGCGGCCACGCCGCCTTGCATCAGCACCAGCAAGCGTTCAACCGCTGCAAAGTCATTGCGCATGCTCAAGTAGTCGATCAGCACCTTGGCCAGCAGCAGCAGCGGGTCGGGCTCAGCGGCGGCATTCGGGCCCCCAGGCGGATGCCGCCTGGGGTCTCGGATGCCGATTCGCTTTGCGACATGGACGGGATCGTAGCGGCACAGCTTGTGGGCG
Source organism: Burkholderiales bacterium (assembly GCA_038324515.1). Lineage (GTDB taxonomy): Bacteria > Pseudomonadota > Gammaproteobacteria > Burkholderiales > Burkholderiaceae_C > Rubrivivax. The sequence continues at coordinate 6,371 of JBBQIB010000248.1, read as the reverse complement.
CAGAGCGGGAACAGAGCGGGAACAGAGCGGGCCCTGAGCGGGCACAAGTGAATAGGCCGCCCGTGCACAGACGCCGGGCGAAGCACTTGCCAAGGCACTGGCTGAAGCACCGGTAACGGCACTGACAAACGCATTGACAAACGCATTGACAGACGCATTGAAAGACGCATTGACAGACGCGCTGAAAAAAGGCGTTTAAACTGCACAGAATTCTGTCACTTACCATAAAGGCAACTCATGAGCATCTCTGCCAGCGACGTCGTGCCGCTCACCCAGGCGCGCGCCAAGCTCTCCGAGCTTGCCGACCAGGTGAAGGCAGGTGCCGAGAAAATCATCACCAAAAACGGCGAGAGCTACGTGGCACTGATCGACGCCGGGCGCCTGGACTACTACCACCGCCTAGAGCGTGAGCACATTCACTTGCTGCTGATCGACGACGCACGCCATGGGCTGGCAGACATCGCGGCAGGGCGCACCCAGGATGCCGATACGGCCATCGCGGAGCTTCAGACGCAGCGCGCCAGCGCCGGGCCGACTGGCGCCGCGGGTAAAGTGCGTGCCGCCGGGGCCGCGCGCAAACGTGGCTGAAGCGCGCGTCCGCGTCGAGCTCAGCGCCAGCTTCCTGGGCAGGCTGGCGGCGATCGAGGCTTTCCTGCTGGAAGCCGACGCTGCATCCACCTACGACAGGCTGCTGGATGAATTGCGAAGCATCGTCATTCCCAACCTGCGCCGATTCCCGCGCATCGGCAGGCGCTACCTCGATCGGCCACCACAATCGGCCGAGGCGCTGGCTCAACTGGCCGCGTTACCGAAAGGCGCGGCCGAGCACCTGCGCGAGTACCTGCACGGCGACTACCTGATCCTCTACACAGCGGCGACCTCTGGCAACCCGGTGCACCTGCTGTCGATCCGACACCATCGCGAGCTGTCCTTCCAGTTCGCCAGTCTGTGGGCTGGTTCGTCCGAAAACCTGGACCGCTGAGTTGAGCGAGCGGCGGCCTGTCTGTGGCACGATGCGCGCGCTGAAGCGGCCCACGGGCAATGAACTGAGCGGTCAAGCCCGCAGCCTTCCACCCACCCCTTCATCACCCACCGCCACATCATGACCGAAGCCGCCGTTCACCTGATCGACCACCCGCTGGTACAGCACAAGCTGACGCTGATGCGCCAGAAAGACCTCAGCACCAGCAGCTTCAGGCGCTTGCTGTACGAGATCAGCATGCTGATGGCCTTCGAGGTGACGCGCGACATGCCCATGCAACTGATCGACATCGAGACGCCGCTGGAGCACATGCGCTCACCGGTGATCGAGGGGCGCAAGACCGTGTTCGTGGTCATCATGCGTGCCGGCAGCGGCTTTCTGGAAGGCATGCTGGAGGTGGTGCCCGGCGCCCGCGTGGGCCATGTGGGCCTGTACCGCGACCCCAAGACGCTGGTGGCGGTGGAGTACTACTTCAAGATGCCCGGCGACATGCCCGAGCGCGACGCCATCGTGCTCGACCCGATGCTGGCCACCGGCAATTCAGCGGTGGCAGCGGTGGAGCGGCTGAAAGAGACGCACCCGCGCTCGATCCGCTTCGTCAGCTTGCTGGCCGCGCCCGAAGGGCTGCGCAACTTCCACCAGTCGCATCCGGATGTCCCGGTCTACACCGCAGCCATCGACCGTGCACTCAATGAACACGGCTACATCGTGCCGGGGCTGGGGGATGCGGGGGACCGGATTTACGGCACCAAATGACGGTGGGTGCTGCGGCTGATGGGCAGCTGATGGTCGGCTGATGGTCGGCAAAAGAGGGCCACCTCTGGCCGGTCTGGGTGGCGTCCCAAGCGGTGGCCAGGCATGCGCTGAGCTTCGCGCGCCACGAGGCCGGCAGCCCGCTTGCGCCGGGCAGGGGATCAAGGCGCGGACAGAAATACCCCGAGCTCAGCCATGAACTGGGTCGGCTGCTCGAAGTAAGGCATGGCCCCGGCCTGAAAAGCCGTGAAGCGCCAGTTGTCGCGTTGGTCCACCAACCGCCTGAAACGGTAATCGGTGAAGTCACCCCGCACGCCGTGACTGACCCACACAGGCTGTTGCAGCGCTTCATAAAGCGTGTGGATGTCGGCGCTGAACAGGCTGGCGGACAGAAAGTACAGCGGCGCAAACCGGGCACCGGGTTGGCGCGCGGTGGCCACCGCGTAGCGCCACAGGCCATCGTCCACGTTGTCGCTGCCAAAAGTGCGGCGCAAAAAGTAGTGGATGACACCAGGCCGGGTCAGGGTGTTGAACAACCCCTGGCTCCAGCGGGGGTTGCTGAGCAGCCGGTGCAACCAGGGCACGGCGCGGGTGCTGCCGGCAGCGGCGCGGCGCGGTGTGCGGCCGTCCAGGCCGGTGGGGCTGATCAACGCCAGGCGGCCCCAATGGTCGGGACGCTCAACGGCGGCGCGGGCCAGGAACTCGGTGGACAACGACAGGGCCACGGCATCCAGCGGCTGGTTGGCGGCCAGCGCGCCCCGTTGGCGCAGCTCTGCGTTCAGCGCATGCAAGGCATCCGTCATCAAGCGCGGCGTGTAGGGGCGGTCGCTGCGCTCGCTGAAGCCATAGCCCGGCAGGTCGATGGCAAAGATCGTGCGCGTGCTGCGCATACCCTCGAAGATCGGCGCCATCTCTGCGGCGCTGGCTGCCGCATTGATGCTGTGCACCAGCAGCAAGGGCGGGCCCTGGCCGCCGACATAACAATTGATGTGGCCACCACCCACAAACTCAAAGCGTTGGGCATCGGGCAGTGCCGGGGGCAACGGATGCATCGTTGTCGTTTCCTAGGTACCGCTGGTTGTTGTAGTTGGTTGATTGCCGGCGCGCCTTCAAGCGGCTGTGCTTGGGTCGCCTCGTCGCTTCAGCGCCGCAAGATCTTCGGCACCGGGCTGGGCCGCAGCCTGAAAGCGTCGCCCATGCCCGAGCCCAGCAGGGGCCGCAGGTACATCCTGAAAGCGTCGGTGACGTCGGTGCCTTCGGCGCTGATGAAGTGGTCTTCCATCGTGCGCGTCTTGCCTGCCACCGCCTCCAGCGGCAGCAGCTCGAAGTCGACCGAATAAAAGCCGGTGCGCTTGATCGCCACCGAGCCATTGCTGTGGCCCCACATCGCAAACTGCACCGCTTTTTCGCCCACCTCGCGGGCTTCGCGCTGGTCGACGTCGCTGACGCAGCCCACGAAGCTGCGTTGCAGGTAGCCGAAAGTGTCGCCGCGCACACGTTTGATGCCCAGCCGGCGCTTGATCTCTTCACACAGCAGATCGGCCAGCGCGCCGCTGCCGCTGAGCTGCAAGTTGCCGTGGGCATCACGCTCCAGGTCTTTGGCCAGCCGCGCCAGGATGGGCTGACCGCTGGCATCGTGGATGCCTTCGCTGACGGCGATCACGCAGCGGCCATGGCGGTCAAACATGGCCTTGACATCGGCCACAAAGCGCTCGATCTCGAACACCCGCTCAGGCAGGTAGATCAGATGCGGCCCGTCATCGGGGAACTTCTTGCCCAAAGCGCTGGCAGCGGTCAAGAAGCCTGCGTGCCGGCCCATCACCACGCCCACATAAACACCCGGCAGCGCCGCGTTGTCCAGATTGGCGCCGGCAAAAGCCTGGGCCACAAAACGCGCCGCACTCGGGAAGCCGGGCGTATGGTCGTTGTGCACCAGGTCGTTGTCGATGGTCTTCGGGATGTGGATGCAGCGCAGCGGGTAGTTGGCCTTGATGGCTTCTTCGGCCACGATGCGCACGGTGTCGGACGAATCGTTGCCGCCGATGTTGAAAAAGTGCTCGATGGCATGCGCCTTCAGCACCTTGAACATCTCCTGGCAATAGGCCAGATCGGGTTTGTCGCGTGTGCTGCCCAGCGCAGCGGCAGGCGTGTTGGCGACCAGTTCCAGGTTGTGGCTGGTCTCCTGGGTCAGATCGACAAAATCTTCGTCGATGATGCCGCGCACACCATGACGTGCGCCATAAACACGCGTCACGCCGGGGTGGCGTCTGGCTTCGAGCACCACGCCGGCCAGGCTCTGGTTGATCACGGCGGTGGGCCCACCACCCTGGGCCACGAGGATCTTTCCTGAAGACATGCAGTGCTCCGAAATGTGGCGCGACGCGACAGCGCTGCACAACTCAGCGGCGCGGCTGCGTCAGCCTGATCAAGAGCCCGGATCAGACCACGGGCTTGTCCCTGCATCGTAGCGGTCAATCACCGGCATTTTGATGCTTGATGCGTGGGGCAGCCACAATCTCGATCCCACAAGAAGAACCAGGCGCCAGCCGGCACGTTCATGCACCGCACCATCTTCAGCACGCCGTTGGTGAATACTGCCCTGCGCGCCGTGTCTGTGGCTTGCCTGAAGCTGCTGGGTTGGCAGGTGCTGGGCGAACTGCCGCTCAGCGCCCGCAAGAGCGTGTTCATCGCCGCGCCTCACACCAGCAACTGGGACTTGCCCTATACGCTGATGGTGGCTTTTGTGCTGCGGCTGAACATCTACTGGATGGGCAAGGCCAGCATCTTCAGCGGCCCGTTCGGGCCTGTGATGCGCTGGCTGGGCGGCATTGCCGTGGACCGCAGCAAGAGCAACAACCTGGTCGCAGCTTCAGCCGCCGCCTTGCAAGCGGCCGATGGGCCGGTGCAACTGATCGTGCCGCCAGAAGGCACACGCAGCAAGACGCGGGTCTGGAAGAGTGGCTTCTATTTCATCGCCCTGCAGGCCCAGGTGCCGATCGTGATGGCCTATCTGGACTACGAGCGCAAGATCGGTGGCCTGGGCCCGCTGTTTGTGCCCACCGGCGATCTGGACGCCGACATGGCCACGATCAAGGCCTTCTATGCGCCGATCAAGGGCAAGCGCAGCGAGCAGTTCGAGACACGGTGACGCTGAAGCATCACGGCCTGGCACTGTTTGCCGACTCAAAAATCGATCACCTCCACCCGCATGCCGCGAGCTGCCAGGAAACTGCGCGCCTTGTCGGCGCTGCCGCGTTCAACAAAGGGCCAACCCACGACACGCCAGTCAGGCCCTACCGGCACCACCTCGACCTGCACGGCGGGGTGGTCCTGCTGAGACAGCAAGGTGCGCATCGCGGCAGCCAGTTGTTCGGTTTCTGCAGGCGTGCGCAGCAGCCGGGTGGTCAGTGCAAACTTGGGCACGGCAGCGGGTAATACTCCAGGTACTTTTGCTGTTGCCACGACGGGCGGCGCTGAATCCATTGCAGATGGGCTGCCCGGGTTGCTTGGGTTGGCGCCGCCGGCTGCAGCGGCAGCGCCACTTGCAGCAAGCTTGGGATCAAGCATGCCAGGGCTGGAAGCAGCGGCGGCCCCCGAAGCAGGCGGCTCTTGAGTCGCCGCTGCCATCGCCATTTGCGTCCGTCGTGCCTGAGTTTGATCGGCCAGACGTCTGGCGCGCGACGCAGCAACCGCAGGTTGATCAAAAAATGGGCCCAACGAAGGCAAATTGATCTGCCCCAGTCGTGGGTCAACATCGATGGGAGCCGTAGAGGCTGCGGAAGCCGTAGACGCTGCGGAAGCCGCAGCAGCCGCGGAAGCCGCATTTGCAGTTGTTGCAGCGGGCGTCGCCAAGGTCGGCGCCAAGGCCAAGCCGGAACCAGCTGAAGCGGCTGCTCCATTCACCTCGGCAACAGCAGAGCTTGGGTCGGACGATTCGGCTTGGCTGACCTGAACGCCCGAAGCCGCGACGCTGGCAGGCTCGGCCCAAGCCTGCGGCAGTGCATGCTGCGCCAAGCCTGCAGCCAGTTCAGTGGGTGCGATATCAGCGCTGGCCTGTGTCGGCTGTGTCGGCTGTGTCGGCGCAACGGTCTCGTGGGGCGTCGCCAGGTGCACGTCGGGCAAGGCGCCACGCTGCAAAGTGAGCGCAAAGCCCAACACCGCCACGCTGGCCAGCCCAGTGCCCAGCAGCCGCGGCCCACTCCACCAGCGCGGGCCCAGCACGGCTGGCGCAGCGCCCGGGCCCAACAGCAGACGCAAGCGCACGCTGCCCGATTCGATGGTGGCGGTGCGCAGCACCAACTGCAGGGGCAAGCCCGCAGCCGGATGCTGGTCACTGCCTTTGAACGCAGCCAACAAGCCAGGGTCTTCGGGCACCACGCGGGTTGGCCCATTCAGCCGGGCCAGCGTCTGGCGCCCATGGCGGCTGGCCCAGCGCGCCACCTGCTTGACCGACGCATGTTCAAAAAAGGCTTCGCTGAAGATTGCCCGCAGCGCTTTGGCAGGCCACGCTCCGGCTCCGGCCAGCGCCGCAGCCGCATCAGCCTGCACAGGTGCAGCGCCGGGCTCAGTGGCTGGGGGCGATACGCCTTGGCCTGCCAACTGGCGGGCACGGGCTACGGCGCGGTCTCGCAATTTC
>JBBQIB010000247.1:0-6710 GCA_038324515.1 Burkholderiales bacterium | reverse complement strand
GAGCGACCAGCGCATGTACTACCTGATCCTGCCGGTGGCGGCGCTGATGCTGGTGGGCGCGCGCAATCTGTTTCGCACGCGGGTCGGGCGGGCCTTCATCGCCATCCGCGACAAGGACATCTCCGCCGAGGTGCTGGGCATCGACTTGCTGCAGTACAAGCTGGCGTCCTTCGCGCTCGGTTCGTTCTATGCCGGCGTGGCCGGCGCGCTGCTGGGGTACTTCTATCGCGCCATGACACCGGAGTATTTCACGCTGCAACTGAGCATCTTCTACCTGGCGGCCATCATCGTCGGTGGTCTGGGCAGCATGCTGGGCACCATCCTGGGCGCCGTCTTCATGACGTTGGTGCCCGAAATCCTGCGCGCCGTCGTGGCATTGGTGGCGCAATGGGCGCCGCGTGCCACCGAGGTGCTAAGCCCCATGCAGCAGCTGGTGTTCGGCCTGCTGATCATGGGCTTCCTCGTCTTCGAGCCCCATGGCCTGCTGGAGATCTGGCGGCGCCTGCGGCGCAGCTTTCACCTGTGGCCCTTCAGGTCCTGATCACCACGCTATTTCATCGCCCATGTTTCTCGCCACCCTTCCCGACCACTACTGCAACAAGGAGACACGCCATGCACACAGATGACCTTATCAATTCCTCACGCCGCCGTATCGTGGGCGCCGGACTGGGCGCCGCGGGTTTGTCGGCGCTACCGCTACGGGCCGCGCTTGCGCAAAGCGGCGAGCTGGTCGTGGCCGCCGCGCCACCGATCACCGGCGTGTTTGCCTTCGCGGGCGTGGGGCTGCACCAGGGACTGGGCGACTATTGCGACTGGCGCAACCAGGCCAAGGGGGGCGTGGCCGGGCGCAAGCTGCGTTATGTCGGGGAGGACTCCGGCTACAAGATGGACCAGGCGATGAGCGTGTTCAAGAAGCTCATGGGTGCGCACAAGCCGCCGGTGTTCTACGGCGACAGCACGGCCTGGGCCAAGGCCGCGTCGAAGGAAGTCAGCCAGCTCGGCAGCACGCTCACCAGCAGCCCCAGCTTTGCGTCCGACCTGGCCGACCCGACGAACGTGCCGTACTATTTCATGGCTGGTCCGACCTATACGGCGATGGGCGAGATTTTGCTGGAATACATCAGTCGCACCTCGCGTGGCGCCACCAAGCCCGCGGTGGCCGTCGTCTACAGCGACACCGAATTCGGGCGCGATCCCATCGCTGGCATCAAGGCCAAGGCGCAGGCGCTGCAGATTCCCATCGTGCAGGAGATCGTCACCAAGCCCGGCGCAGTGGACGTGAGCAGCGAGGTGGCCAAACTGCGCCGGGCCAAGCCCGACTTCGTGATCTTCCACGGCTATGTGCTGGCGCCCATTCCCGAGTTCATCAAGCAGATGCGCGAGTCGGGCATGAGTACCACGCCCATGGGCACAATATGGAGCATGGACCAGACCACCGTGGGCGCCATGGGTGCTGCCGCCCAGGGCTGGATGGGTGTGATGCCTTACCGCTACACCTACGACACCAAGGATGCACCCACGATGCAGGCGATCAAGGACTACGCCGCCAAGGCCCGGCCGGACATGAAATACGTGCCGCTGTTCTACACGCATGGCTGGCTGGTTGGCATGATCTTCAGCGAAGTGATGGAGCGCGTTCTCAAGGCCGGCAAGCCCCTGACCGGGCCCAACATGAAGGCGGCGCTGGAGTCCATCGACAACTGGGATACCGGCGGCCTCACAGGGTTGCTGGTTTCGCTCAAGGGCCACCAGATTGCCAGCGGACGGATCTACGCCTACAACACCGATAGCAAGCTGATGGAGCCAGCCAGCGGCTGGATCAAGACGGCTTGAACGGTGGCCAAGAGATGAGCACGTCCGCGCTGGCCATTGACAACATCGAGGTGGTCTATCACCACTCGGTGCAGGTGCTGCGCGGGCTGTCGCTGGTGGTGCCGCAGGGGCAGATCGTGGCGCTGCTGGGCAGCAATGGCGCCGGCAAGACCACAACGCTCAAGGCGGTGTCGGGCCTGTTGCCGCTGGAGGTGGGCGAGGTGCGCGCAGGCGCCATTTACTTCGAGGGCGAACGCGTCGACGCAGTGGCTCCGCATCTGCTGGCACGCCGTGGTATGGCCCATGTACGCGAAGGCCGGCACGTGTTCGAAGACCTCACGGTGGACGAGAACCTCGTGGCCGCTGCCAACGCGCTGATTGGTCGCCCGGAGAAGCCCGATCCGGGGCTGATTTACGAGTACTTTCCGCGGCTCAAGGAGCGCCGAACGCAGCGCGCCGGCTACCTCTCGGGTGGTGAACAGCAGATGCTGGCCATCGGCCGCGCGCTGCTGGGAAAACCGCGCTTGATGCTGCTGGACGAGCCTTCGCTGGGCCTGGCACCGATGGTGGTGGACGATATTTTCACGATCATTGCGCGCATCAACCGCGAACAGGGCGTAGCCATGTTGCTGGTGGAGCAGAACGCCGTGGCAGCCTTCGGCATCGCGCAATACGGTTACATCATGGAAAGCGGGCGTGTCGTGATCGACGGTCCCACCGAGAAACTGATGAACGACCCCGACGTGCAGCGCTTTTACCTCGGTTATGGCGACGGCAGCGAGGAACTGGCAAGCTTTCGCGACGTGAAGCACTACAAGCGCCGCAAGCGCTGGCTTTCCTGAAGCCATGCATCGCACTGGCCCGCAAACACCATGACAGATCGCATCGGCACCTTGGCGCTGCCGCAGCAACTGCGTGCATGGGCCCTTGCGCGCCCCGACGCGGTGGCGCTGCGGCAGAAAGACTACGGCATCTGGGAGCCTCATACCTGGGCGCAGTACGAGCAGTCCGCGCGCCACTTCGGCCTGGGGCTTGCCAAGCTCGGCCTCCCTGAGGGCGGTCACTGTGCGGTGATCAGTGAGAACCGAAAGGAGTGGGTTTTCACACAACTGGGTTGCGGCCTGGTGCGAGCGGTGACGGTTGGCGTCTACCCCACGTCGCCTGCGGCCGAGGTGGAGTACTTGCTGCACGCGTCAGACGCGGTGATGGTGGTGTGTGAAGACCAGGAGCAGTTGGACAAGGTGCTCGAGGTGCGGGAGCGGTTGCCCTTGCTGACGCACCTGGTAGTGATGGACCCGCGCGGCCTGCGCCACTACCAGGTGCCCAATCTGTTCACCTTCGAAGAAGTCAGCGCCCTGGGAGCGGCATTCGAGCACGAGCATCCACGCCTGGTAGACGAGCGCCAGTCGCGGCTGGCAATGGACGACACCGCGCTGCTGATCTTCACCAGCGGCTCCACGGGACGCCCGAGAGCGGCAATGATCAGTTACGGCAACATCGCCGCCATGGCCGCCGGCACCGATGCCGTGTACCGCTGCAGCCCGGCCGACAGTATGGTGTCCTACCTGCCGCTGTGCCACGTGGCTGAGCAGATCTACACCGTCTACCTGCCGCTGCGCTCCGGAGCGGTGGTCAACTTCGCCGAGAGTCTGCGCACGGTGCAGACTGACCTGCGCGAAATCGCGCCGACACTGTTCCTGGGGGTGCCACGCATCTGGGAAAAGCTGCACGCCACCATCGAAACCAAGATCCGCGAAACCGGCGGCCTGCGCATGGCGCTGTACCACCGAGCCCTGGCCGCCACGATGCCTTTTGCCGACCTGCCGCCCGAGCGCTGGAGCGCGGCGCAGCGCTTCACCTGCGGCCTGTGGTCGCTGCTGGTGTTGCGCTCGCTGAACAACTTCATCGGCTTGCGCAAGTGCCGGCTCGCGCTCTCGGGTGCAGCGCCCATTGCGCCGGACATGCTGCGCTTCTTTCGCGCCCTGGGCGTACCCATTCGCGAAGGCTATGGCATGACCGAAACCGCCGGCGTGGTGTGCATACAGCGCAGTGCTGCGTCGCCCGTGGGCACCGTGGGTGTGGCTGTGCCCGGTGTGGAGCTGCGCATTGCAGAGGACGGCGAACTGCTGGTGCGCGGGCCCACAGTGTTCAAGGGCTACTACCGCAACGAAGCGGCGACACGGGAAGCCATCGACGCGCAAGGCTGGCTGCACACAGGCGATGTGGCCCAGGCCGTGCCCACACCCGATGGCGACGAGGTCCGCATTGTCGACCGCAAGAAAGACATCATGATCACCGCAGGCGGCAAGAACATTTCGCCCAGCGAGATCGAGAACGCCTTGAAATTTAGCGCCTATGTGAAGGAAGCGATCATCGTCGCCGACCGCCGGCCCTTCGTGGCCGCGCTGATCCAGATCGACTTCGACACCGTCAGTGCCTGGGCCGAAGAGCAGGGTCTGGCCTACACCCACTTCCGCAGCCTGGCTGCGCATGAGCGCGTGCGCGAGCTGGTGCGCGCCGAGGTCGAACGCGTGAACGCCCGCATGCCCCAGGTGCAGCAGGTGCGCAGCTTTCACCTGCTGACCAAGGAACTCGACCACGACGACGGCGAGGTCACCGCGACGCTGAAGATCAAGCGCAAGAGCATCGCCGACAAGTATGGCGCCGAGATCGACGCGCTGTATGGCGGCCAACCCACAGCCAAGGAAACTGCATGAACGCGATCCGCTTCGATGGCCAGGTGGCCATCATCACCGGCGCCGGCGGCGGCCTGGGCCGATCGCATGCGCTGTTGCTGGCCGCGCGCGGCGCCACGGTAGTGGTCAATGACCTGGGCGGCAACCTGAGTGGCGTGGGTGGCGACAGCAGCGCCGCAGCGAATGTGGTGGCCGAGATCGAGTCCGCTGGCGGCCGCGCGCTGGCCAACTTCGACGATATCTCCACACCCAACGGTGCGCAGCGCCTGGTCGACGCCACACTGCAGACCTACGGCCGGCTCGACGTGCTCATCAACAACGCCGGCATCCTGCGCGACAAGACGCTGCACAAGCTGGACCCCGCCGACTTCGAAGCCGTGGTGCGCGTACACCTGCTTGGCTCGGCCTGGTGCTCGCGCGCAGCGCTCGTGCCCATGCAGGCCCAGCAGTACGGCCGCATCATCATGACCACCTCGGCCGCGGGCCTGTACGGAAACTTCGGCCAGAGCAACTACAGCGCCGCCAAGCTGGGCGTGGTGGGCCTGATGAACACGCTCAAGGCCGAAGGCGCGAAATACGGCGTCTGTGTCAATACCATCGCGCCGGTAGCGCTGACGCGCATGACCGAAGGCCTGCCTTTTGCGCGCATGCTGGGCGAGGCTACACCCGACCGCGTTTCCGCCGGCGTGGCCTGGTTGGCCAGCGCGGCCTGTCAGGAAAGCGGCGTCATACTGGCCGCGGGTGCCGGCTACTTCTCCACCGTGCGCATCGTCGAAGGACAGGGCCTGCACGCGCCGGCTGACTCCGTGAGCCCCGAGTTCGTGGCCAGCCATTGGGCGCAGATTTCGAGCGACGCGGATGCGCGAGCGTTCGACAGCGCCGGCGCGGCTTTGATTGATGTCTTCGGAACCAGGTCGGTGTGATGGACCCGCAGGCTCTGCTGCGCCGCGCGCTGCCCACGGTACGCCAAGCCTGGAGAGCGCGCGAGACCATCCTCTATGCGCTGGCCGTGGGAGCAGGGCAGGGCGACGAGCCTCAAGACGAGGATCAGTTGCGCTTTGTCTACGAACCGCAGTTGCAGGCCCTGCCCACACTGTGCGCCGTGCTCGGCGACCCCGGATTCTGGATGCGTGATGCCGACAGCACGCTTGACTGGCGGCGCCTGGTGCATGGCGAGGAATCCGTGCAGTGGTTCCATCTGCTGCCTGCGCAAGGCGAGGTGATTGCTCGGCACCGCGTATGCCGGGTGGAGGACCGCGGTGCCGAGCGCGGTGCCAGCTTCGTGGTCGAGCGCCTGTTGGCCGACGCTGCCACCGGCCAGTTGTTCAGCCGCGCCTGGAGCACCGTGGTGGCGCGCGGCGACGGCGGCTTCAGTCCGCCGGGCGGGCCCCTGCTGCAACTGGGCGAGTCGGCTGAAGCAGCGCTGCCCCCATGGCCGGCGCGCGCTGCCGATGTGTTGGTGAGCCGGCCCACCATGTCGCACCAGAGCCTGCTTTACCGACAACTGGCCGACCCCAATCCGCTGCATGTGGAGCCTGAGGCGGCGCACCGCGCGGGTTTCGCCCGACCCATTTTGCACGGCATGTGCAGCTTCGGCGTACTGGCGCTGGTGGTGGTGAACACCTTTTGCAATGCGCAGCCGGCGCGCCTGGCCGCCTTGCGGGTACGCTTCACGGCACCACTGTATCCCGGCGAAACCCTCGACTGCGCGTTCTGGCGCGAAGGAGACGAACTGCGCTTTCGCGCCACGGCTCGCGAACGTCAGGCCGTGGTGTTGAACCACGGCTGGGCCCGTCTGCGTCCGGCGCTGGCTGGATCCCTCAATCCCGTTTAGCAAGCCTTTGTAGCGAGCCCGACATGCAGCCCGACAATCATCCCGACCTTTACCGCCCCACGGCCCCTCTGGACAGTGCCGAGCACGAGACCTTTCGCGCCACGGTGCGCCGCTTCGTGCAAGACGAAGTGCTGCCCCACCACGACCAGTGGGAGCGCGACGGACAGGTGCCGCGCGCGCTGTGGCGGCGCGCCGGAGAACTCGGCCTGTTGTGCCTGACGATGCCCGAAGCCTATGGCGGCGCCGGCGTGGACTTCAGCTACAGCGCCATCATCGTGGAAGAGGTGTCACGCGCGGGCGCCAGCGGGCCGTTGTTCTATCTGCACAGCGACATCGTCGCGCCCTACTTGCTGCACTACGGCACCGAG
>JBBQIB010000246.1:0-6745 GCA_038324515.1 Burkholderiales bacterium | reverse complement strand
CGCCACGCGGCCATCGCCCATGATCGTGGCGCCCGAGACATCGTCGACGCGGCGGTAGTTGCTTTCCAGGTTCTTGACCACTACCTGCTGCTGGCCCAGCAATTCGTCAACCATCATCGCCACGCGGCCGCCATCGGCTTCCACCACGACCATGATGCTGCTGACATGCTCGAAGTCGAAGCGCGGCACGTTGAACACTTGCTCGAGCTCGATCACCGGCATGTACTCGTCACGCACCTCGACCACGCGGCCGGTGCCGCCGATGGTCTTGACCATGCCGGGCTGCACCTGGAAGCTCTCGACCACGCTGGACAGCGGCAGGATGTAGCACTCTTCGCCCACGCCCACGCTCATGCCGTCCATGATCGCCAGCGTCAGCGGCAGGCGCACGCGCACCGTCATGCCGTAGCCTTCGGCCGAATCGATTTCCACCGTGCCGCCCAAGGCGGTGATATTTTTCTTGACCACGTCCATGCCTACGCCGCGGCCAGAGACATCGGTCACGGCGTCTGCGGTGCTGAAGCCCGGGGCAAAGATCAGGCCATAGACCTCGCTGTCGGACAGGGTGTCCGAGACATCCAGGCCACGCTCGCGGGCTTTGGCCAGCAGCTTGTTGCGGTTCAGGCCTTTGCCGTCGTCGCGCACTTCGATCACGATGCTGCCGCCCTGGTGGCTGGCGATCAGCGAAATGGTGCCGGTCTCGGGTTTGCCTTTGGCCGCGCGCTCTGCAGGCATCTCGATGCCGTGGTCGCAACTGTTGCGCACCAGGTGGGTCAGCGGGTCGGTGATCTTCTCCACCAGGCCCTTGTCCAGCTCGGTGGCTTCGCCGACCTGCACCAACTCGACCTTCTTGTCCAGCTTGCTGGCCAGGTCGCGCAGCATGCGCGGAAAGCGGTTGAATACCAGGCTCATCGGGATCATGCGGATCGACATCACCGCTTCTTGCAAATCGCGGGTGTTGCGCTCCAGATCGGCCAGGCCCGAGCTCATCTGTTGAAACAGTGCGGCATCGATGCTTTTGCTGTTTTGCGCCAGCATGGCTTGGGTGATCACGAGCTCGCCGACCAGGTTGATCAGCTGATCGACCTTTTCGACCGAGACACGCAAGGTGCTGGACTCGGGTGTCGCTGGCCTTTCAACCTTGGCCACGGGTTTGGGGGCAGCCTTCTCAAGTGCAGATGCAGCGTCGTGGGCTTCGCCGGCCTTGTTGGGCGCGCCCGGGGCATCGTCGAAGAATCCGTATCCTGCCTCGGCCCTGGCGGTTCCCGTGGGGGGTGCGCCAGGGGCTCCTTCATGAAAACCGTAGCCGTCGCCCAGCGGCGCCAGTCGAATGTGTTCGCGCGCAACATGAAAGCCGAAGAGATCGATCAGATCGTTGTCGCTCGAAGCCGTCGTCAGCTTGAAGCGGCGCATGCCGTCGGCTGCGCGGCCGGCGTCCAGCGGCTCGATGGTGCCCAGGTCGGTGATTTCCTTGAACAGTTCCACCAGGTTGTCGGCTGCTTCTGGGTCGGGCAAGGGGCCTACGGTCAGCTCCAGCAGCCGCATGCCTGGGCGCGTCGCAGCGGCCGAGGCTGCCGCTTGTGTCGGGCTGGAGTTGGCCGATGAAGAGGCAAGGGCTGCAGCCCTGCCGGCGCTGTTGCTGGCAGGCGACGGCGGCCGGCCCTCCTGGCCTTGGGCCAGGCTGCGCATCGAGCACAACAAATCAGAAGTGTCCACCGGTGCTTGGCCGTTGCCCTGATGGCGGCCAAGCTGGGCCTTGAGCGCATCGCCCGAGGCCAGCAGCACATCCACCATCGCCGGCGTGGGCGCCAGCTCGTGGCGGCGCAGCTTGTCCAGCAGCGTCTCCATCTGGTGCGTCAGCTCGGCGACGTCCGAAAATCCAAAGGTGGCCGCCCCGCCTTTGACCGAATGCGCGCATCTGAAGATGGCGTTGAGTTCTTCGTCGTCGGCGTTGGCGATGTCCAGATTGAGCAGCTTTTGCTCCATCGTGTCGAGGTTCTCACCGGCTTCTTCAAAGAAGACCTGATAGAACTGGCTCAGGTCGATGCCGGCCGATGCATTCGCGCTTTCGTTGCTCATTTCACCCATCTCATCCATGCCGAAATTTGTAGGAACCGCTGTTTCAGCGGATGACTTTGCCGATCACTTCCACCAGCTTGGCGGGGTCAAAAGGTTTGACCAGCCAACCGGTGGCGCCGGCGGCGCGGCCGGCCTGCTTCATCTGGTCGCTGCTCTCGGTGGTCAGGATCAGGATCGGCGTGCTTTTGAACTTGGGGTTTTCGCGCAGCTTCCTGGTCAGGCTGATGCCGTCCATGCGTGGCATGTTCTGGTCGGTCAGCACCAGGTTGAAGTCGCGGCTGTTGGCCTTCTCGAAGGCATCCTGTCCATCGACAGCTTCGACGACGTTGAAACCAGCGTTCTTGAGCGTGAATGACACCATCTGGCGCATGGAGGCGCTGTCGTCAACGGCGAGGATCGAGTGCATGGAGGGACTCCGTTTGTTTCTTTGAAGAGAAAGTGGGGTGCTGAACGAAAAAAATGCGGCGGGCTCAGAACAGTTCGACGGAGCCTGCGTCCATCTCGTCCTGCGTCACCGGGTTGGGCCGCAGCGGGGCTGCGGTGACCAGCGCCTGGCCGTCTTCGTCGTCGCCCATGGTGTCGCTGGCCAGCCGGTCAGCGCAGCTGCGTAGGCGCTGCATGGTGTGGACCACCAGTTGCGTTGCCATGTCTTGAAACTGCAGCGCCGTGATGGCGCCTGCCATGTGTTGCAAGGCTTTGTCGATCGCGGGTGTGTGCAGCTCCGGGTATGCCGTCAGCTGGGCTGACAGATGGGCCAGCAAGCCCTGCAGCTCACCATTGGCGGCATGAAAGTGCAGCATCAAGCTGTCGCCGGCTTCGCCCAGCAGCCGTTGCAGCCGCTCCAGGTCATTGCTGGCTGCCATCAGGTGGTCTTGCAACTCGGCGGCCACCAGCAACGGCATGGGCATGGGCATGGCGTGTTTTGCTGATGAAACTTCTTCTTGGACCAGCATCCGGGTTCCCTGAGTGTGGGGTGTCAAGGACATCGGGTTGCAGGTCACCGCAGGGGCCGGCGACTGGTGCCGTGAGGCCTTGTCTGATGGCTCATTGTCGGCAGACCCTTGGCGCATATTGAGCCGAAGATCGGGGCAATTGCGGGTCATTTCGCCGCCCACCACGCTGGCGGGTGCAGGTCCTTTGCGATACTTGGGTGGTGAAAGTGCCTGTGCAACTGCTACATCTGGAAGACAGCGAAGACGACCATTTGCTGGTACTGGCGCAGCTGCATCGAGGGGGCTTTGCGGTACAAGCGCAGCGCGTCGAGACGGCCGAGCAGTTTGAGTCTGCGCTCGCCACACACTGGGACCTGGTGCTCTCCGACTACCACCTGCCAGGCTTCACGGGCGTGCAGGCGCTTCGGATGCTGCAACAGGCCATTGCTGCAGGGCGTGCCGTTGTGCCTTTCATCATCGTGTCGGGGCAGATCGGCGAAGACACCGCCGTGGAAGCGATGCGCAGCGGCGCCAGCGACTACCTGCTCAAGAACAACCTGTCGCGCCTGGCGCAAGCGGTCAGCAAGGCGCTGACTGCTGCGGCCATCCAGCGCGCCAAGTGGGCCGCGGACGAGGCCTTGGAAGCTTCCAGGGCACAGCTTTCGGCCTTGACCCGACACCTGCAGACCAGCGTCGAGGCCGAGCGGCAGGCGATTGCACGCGAGATCCATGACGATGTGGGCGGCTCATTGACCGCATTGCATTTTGAGCTGGACAGCATCCGACGCCACAACCACGACCCGGCGCTGCAGCCCCGGCTGGTGTCAGCGTTGGCGATCCTGAGCCACGCCATTGGTGCCAGCCAGCGCATCATGCAAAACCTGCGCCCGGCCATTCTTGACCAGGGCCTGGTGGCAGCTTTGCAGTGGCTGACCCGGGGGTTCGAGAAACGCACCGGCATTGTTTGCGAACTGCGTTGCCAACCTGCAGAAGGCGAGCTGCCGGATCTGCCGACCCACGTTCTGCCCACCCAGGTGCCGCTGGTGGCCTACCGCTGCGTGCAGGAGGCGCTGACCAATGTGCAAAAACACGCCAACGCCAGCCGGGTGGTGGTGGACCTGTCACTCAGCGCCGGTGTGCTGTCGCTGGAGGTCAGCGACGACGGCCGTGGAATCAGCCCGGCGGACCTCGCCAAAGCGCAGAGCTTTGGCGTGCGTGGCCTCAAAGAACGCGCGCTGACGGTGGGCGGCTGGGTGGAGCTCAGCAGCAGCCATGGGGTCGGCGAGAGCGCGGAGGACGGCTCAGGCGGCTCAGGCGGCCCGCGCCGCAACAGCGGCACCTCGCTGATCCTGTCAGTACCGCTGGATGCGGCCGCTATGGCCGCGTCCGAGTGGGCCGAGGAGCCCTGAGGCTCAGCCATCCTGTAGACCCAACGTGTGAACCCGAACCCATGATCGAAGTGCTCCTGTGTGACGACCACGCGCTGATCCGCCGCGGCATCCGCGACACCCTGACCGACGCCACCGACATCCGTGTCGTCGGTGAGGCGGGCGACTACGGCGAACTGCGTGCGCTGATGCGCTCGGTATCGAGCACCTCGGGCAAGTCGCAGCCCTGTGACGTGCTGGTGCTGGACATCAACCTGCCCGGCCGCAGCGGCCTGGATGTGCTGCATGCGCTGAAAGACGAAGGCTCTGCCGTCAAGGTGCTGGTGGTCAGCATGTACCCCGAAGACCAGTACGCCATCCGCGCTTTGCGCGCCGGTGCATACGGCTATGTCAACAAGGGTGGCGACCCGCAACTGCTGGTGCAGGCAGTACGCACGGTGGCGCAGGGTCGCAAATACGTCACGCCTGAGATCGCGCAGATGCTGGTCGAAAGCCTGACCGCGCCAGCCACCGAGCACCCGCACCAACTGCTGAGCGACCGCGAGATGCAGACGATGGTGATGATCGCCTCGGGCAAGCGGCTGGCCGATATCGCGCAGGAGCTGATGCTCAGCCCGAAGACGGTGTCGGTCTACCGCGCCCGCGTGCTCGAAAAACTGCAGATGGCCAACAACTCCGAGCTGACGGTGTACGCCATCCGCAACGGTCTGGTCGGCCAATGAACGACCCGACAGCGGCGGCCAGGCCGGCGTTGGGCCTGCACGACCCGGTGGCCATCCGCCACGCCGGGCCGGATCTGCTGTCGCTGGCGCTGATGAACAGCCGCAACCGCCTTTTGCACCTGCTGGCGCAGGACGAATCACCTGCCGCCCTGCGCCGGGCTGTGCGCGCCGGCTGGTACCAGGAATACTGGCTGTCGCGCCACTTGCAGCGCCGGCGCGGTGAGGCCTGCGACGTAGACGGCCCGCGCCTGGCCGGCATCGAACCTGCGGTAGACGAGTGGCTGGGCCCCGGCAGCCTGCCGCCGCCCGACGCGCTGCGTGCGTACCTGGCGCAGACCCTGGAGATCACGCTGGATCTGCTGGCCAGCAGCCCGGACAGCGACGCCGCGTTGTACTTCTTTCGCATGAGCCTGCTGCACGAAGACCGGCTGGGCAGCATGTTGGCCGAGCGTTTGCTGCCCAGCGGCCCGCCGCCCCGGCCGCAGCAGCAAGAGATCCTGTTTGGCGCCCAGCGCTGGCGCCTGGGCTCTGAGCGGCAAGACGGCCTGGTGCCCTACCTGGAGCGCTGGGCGCACGAGGTGGATGTGCCCGAGTTCGAAATCGATGCGCAGCCGCTGAACTGGGCACGTTTCATCGAATTTTCTGAGGACGGCGGCTACGACCGCGCTGAGCTGTGGAGCCCCGAAGGCTGGGCCTGGGTGCAAGCCGAGGGCCGGCGTGCGCCCCGCCATGTGGAGCAGCTGCAGGGTGGGGTTGTGCTGCAGCGGGGGCATGGGCAGCGACAGTCGATGGTCCGCGCTTCAGCCGCCCAGCCGGTGACCCACCTCAGCCGCCATGAAGCGCAAGCCTGGTGCGCCTGGGCCGGCCGCCGCCTGCCCACCGAACCCGAGTGGGAGCTGGCCGTCAGCCAAGGCCGCAGCCGCGGTCTGGTGTGGGGGGATGTTTTTGAGTGGGTGGCGGGGGGCGCACGCTGCTGGCCCGGGGCTGGCGTGGTGCCGGCGGGCACCTCGGAGACGTTGCCGCTTAGGCCCCAGGCCGCGGTTGCTGCTGCAAGTGCCCAACCCGGCCCAGCGATTGCATTGGCGGTGTTGCGCGGTGCCAGTTTCTGCACCCCGCCGCGTTGGCGCCACCCCAAGTCACGTCGCTTTGTGTCGCCCACCCAGGACCGCATCTACGCAGGGTTTCGCAGTTGTGCGATTTGAGGAAGCAGAGCCCACATGCGCCTGAGCCATGGGCGACCTGCAGTTGCAGCGCAGTTGCTCTCGATTCAGCCGGGAAACGCGAAATACGCGGGTTCCAGCGCCACCTGAGCAGGGATCCCTGCCAGTTCAACGGTGTTGAGCTCGAAGAAAGCCACGAACTCCAACAAAGTGGCCTGCGTGTAGGTGCCGTTGGCCACCAGGCCCACATAGGTGGACAAGGCATCCAGCGGGATCGGCGTTTCGACGATCGTGCCCCACAGGTGCGTCACCAGCACCTCGTCGCTGATGCCGGGCGCGTAATAGTTGATCATCGCCTGCGCGAGCGCCGTGGTGCTGCCCAGCTGGTCCAGCTGCGATGTCCACAAGCTCAATTCGCCGAGCGCAGGCGCGCGGTCAAAGCCGGCGTTGAACATCGCCCAGGC
>JBBQIB010000245.1:0-6765 GCA_038324515.1 Burkholderiales bacterium | reverse complement strand
CAGCATTATCAATCAAAGAAAATAAGGCGGAGGCCTTTGCTCAGCGGTATCAAACGGCGTTGTATCGCTACCTTAAACAAACGAGCGAGGCCAAATCGGTTCCAGCCGCTAAACTAGGTCGCGAGGTGAGGTATTTCTCAGCGCGTTCGCGCCAGGGTTCTTGTTGCTTGATCACGGCATCGATCACCGGCTGTTTGCATTCCAGGCAGCCGATGCCGGCGCTCTTGCAGCCGGCTGCTGCCCAGTCTTGCGTGGCCGTGTCGCTGTAGATCTTGTGGAACTGCCACACGGGGCACTTCAGCGGGTCGCCGGGGTCGGTACGGCGGGCGCGGGCCGGGTCGGTGGCCATGCCCTGGATTTTTTTGCGCACTTCTGCCGGCTCGTCGCGCATCAGCACGGCGTTGCCATAACTCTTGCTCATCTTGGTGCCGTCGGTGCCTGGCAGGCGCAGCACTTCGGTGTGCAGGGCCTGCGGCTCGGTCAGCACGCTGCGGCCTGCGCCTTTGAGGTGGCCTTGCAGCAACTCGGTGTCGCTGCTGCTCCAACTGGGTACTTCGGCCGCGGCGCGTTGCAGCAGATTTTCGCCTTTGGCCAGCGCGTCGACACTGCCGGTTTCGCCGAAGGTTTTGCGTTGTTTCTCGAAATACCGCGCATCGTCCTTGGACAGGTGGGCCAGCGCCTTGGTCACCTGTCCGGCGTGGTCGGCATGGCGGCCGTACAGGTTGTTGAAGCGGCGTGCCACCTCGCGCGTCAGCTCCACATGCGAGCTTTGATCCTCGCCCACCGGCACGTAATGGGCCTTGTAGATCAGGATGTCGGCAGCCTGCAGCAGCGGGTAGCCCAGGAAGCCGTAGGTCGCCAGGTCGCGGTCTTTGAGCTTCTCGATCTGGTCCTTGTAGGTCGGCACCCGCTCCAGCCAACCCAGCGGCGTGCCCATTGCCAACAGCGTGAACAACTCGGCATGTTCGGGTATGCGGCTTTGAATGAAGAGAGTGCAAGCTTCGGGGTCAAGACCTGCGGCCAGCCAGTCGACCACCATGTCGTAGACGTAGCGCTCCATCACCTCGCGTTCTTCGTAGTGCGTGGTCAGCGCATGCCAGTCGGCCACGAAGAAAAAACACTCGTACTCGCTTTGCATGCGCACCCAGTTCTTGAGCGCGCCGTGGTAGTGGCCCAGGTGCATCGCGCCGGTGGGGCGCATGCCGGAAAGAACCCGCTGGCGGGGGGGTGTGGACATGGGTGTTACCGCTGAAGCCAAATCAATGAGGCGCTGATTGTCTCAGGCTTGCGCTGGGCATCCGGCTGTTGGGCCTCTGGCTGCTGGGCATCTCGCTGCTGGGCTGCTTGCAGCTCGCCGCTGCCTCGACAGCGAGCTCTCGCCTGCTGTTGTCGGTACGCCCGCAGCAGCCCGCCACAGCCAAGCACTTGGCTACACTGCGCCCGCCATGAAACGCATCGTCATCCTGATCTCCGGCCGCGGCTCCAACATGGAAGCGCTGGTGCGCAGTTGCGCTGAGGAAAAGTGGCCGGCCCAGGTGGTGGCGGTGATTGCCAACCGGGCTGACGCTGCGGGCTTGAAGTTTGCGCAGATGCACGGCATCACCGCCGTCTGCGTGCCGCACCGCGACTTCGGTTCGCGCCAGGGCTTTGACGCTGCGTTGGCTGAGGCGGTGCAATCTTTTGCGCCTGATCTGGTGCTGCTGGCAGGCTTCATGCGCATCCTGGGTACCGCTTTCGTGCACAAATTCGAGGGGCGGATGCTCAACATCCATCCTTCTTTGTTGCCGGCTTTCCCGGGCTTGCACACCCACCGCCGAGCCCTGCACGCCGGGTGCCAGGTCAGCGGGGCCAGCGTGCATCTGGTGACGCCAGAGCTGGACCACGGGCCGATCCTGATGCAAAGCGTGGTGCCGGTGCTGCCGGGTGACGACGAAACAAGCCTGGCGCGCCGCGTGCTGGCTACAGAGCATGTGATCTACCCCACCTGCGTGCGCTGGATGCTGCAGGGCAAGCTGGCACTGAAGGACGGGCGCATGGTGCATCGTGAGGGCGCCTCGCAGGTCTGGATCTGAGGGTTGTACCGGTCCTGCCGTATCCGTCGCGTCCGCCTCGTTCGCCTCGTTCGCCTCGCTCGGAGGCATGCAGACAGATGTGAACTTCAGCCGGCCCCTGTCACCCGGGCAGATACATTTCGCGTTAAATGAACTCTCAAGCCCAGCAGGAGCAAACATGTCCTTCAACAAAAAACTACGAGCAGCGAGCCTGGCAGCCAGCGCTGCGCTTTGGCTCACTTTGGCGCCTTCTTCGGCCACGGCCCAAGCGGGCGCGGGTGGCGCTGGAGCCGGTGGGCCCAGCGATCCTCCGAACACCGGCAGCAGCAGCAGCAGCGACAGCGGCACCAGGACCATCCTGAGCCGCAACCCAGGCAGCCGCTGGGAGCGCTGCGCAGACGAAAACCAGATCTGCCGTTTTGAAGGTGATGCGGTGGTGCGCTACGGTGCACAAGGCCAGTACGTCTACCGGGTGCTGCGCAACCGCGTGATCTGCGACACGCAGGAATTTGGTGACCCCGCTTTTGGCCAGTACAAGAGTTGTGATGTCAACTTTGATCTGAGCCAGCAAGTCGGAGGCAGTGGCGGTCCCCCCGCTCCTGTTGGACCCGTTGCCCCGGGTGTACCGGCCACCACCGCCGATGGCTGGAGGTACTGCGCGGGCGAAGGCCAGAACTGCAGCTTCAGCGGCGAGGCCCGGGTGCGCTTCGGCACCGACAACCGATTCGTCTACCGCAACGCACAAGGCGGCGTGCGCTGCAGTACCGATGTCTTCGGCGACCCGGCATTCGGAGCCGCCAAACAATGCCAATTCCAACCCTTGCTGGCCAACCGACCCAAGCCCGACGCCCAAGGCTGGGAACAGTGCGCCAGGGAAGGCGGCACCTGCAACTTTGCCGGCCCGGCCGAGGTGCGCTTTGGCGCCAACGGGCGCTATCTGACCCGCAAGGCCTTGAACGGCGCGCCCTGCACAGTGACGGCTTTTGGCGGTGACCCGGCCTTTGGCCAGAGCAAAGCCTGCCAGTTGCGCTACCTGGCGCGCTGAGGCGGCGGTCTGCGACCCAGGCTGCACGATCCAGGTTGCTCGTTGCGGGCTGCACGATTCGGGCCCCATCCTGGATCGTGTGACACTGCAGGTTTTTCCACATGCATCCCAACGCCCTGCTGGAGTTGAGCAGCGAACTGCTGCAAAGCGTCCTCAAGCTAGACGCCCCCGCCGACACGCTGGTGTCGATGTTCTTTCGCAAACACCGGGCCCTGGGCCAGCGTGAGCGTCATACGCTGGCCGAGACCAGCTACGCCGTGTTGCGCAAGAAGCTGCTGTACCAGCACCAGGCGCAATCGGGCAGCGGCCCGCTGGAGCGCCGCCTGGCGATCCTGGCCTGGCAGGGCAACGAGGCTTTTCTGCGCGCCGCGCTAGAGACCCACGAGCAGCAGTGGCTGCAGCGCGTGCAAGCCATCGATGTGCAAACGCTGCCCGAAAAGCTGCGCCACAACCTGCCGGACTGGCTGGCCAACCCGCTGCGCGAGTTGCTGGGCGACGACCCAACAGGCGGCTTCTGGCCGCTGGTGGACAGCCTGAACGGCATGGCGGGGCTGGATCTGCGCGTGAACCTGATCAAAGCCAAGCGCGAAGACATGCAGCAACAACTGCGGGCCGCTGGCATCGAGGCCGAGCTGACACCGTTTTCGCCCTGGGGCTTGCGCGTGCAAGGCCGGCCTGATTTGCACAAGCTGGATTTCTTCAAACAGGGCCACCTTGAAGTGCAGGACGAAGGCAGCCAGTTGCTGGCCTTGCTGACGGGTGCGAAGCGTGGCGAAATGGTGGTGGACTTCTGCGCCGGCGCCGGCGGCAAGACACTGGCACTGGGGGCGATGATGCGCAATACCGGGCGCCTGTACGCCTTTGATGTCTCGGGCCACCGGCTGGATTCACTGAAGCCCAGGCTGGCGCGAAGTGGTTTGAGCAACGTGCATCCGGCGCAACTGGCACACGAAAGAGACGAGCGCGTCAAACGGCTGGCGGGCAAGATCGACCGCGTGCTGGTCGACGCACCCTGCACCGGCCTGGGCACTTTGCGCCGCAACCCCGACCTGAAGTGGCGCCAGAGCCCGGCCACCTTGAGCGAGTTGCAAGACAAACAAAACGCGATCCTGGCCAGTGCGGCGCGCCTGCTCAAGCCCGGCGGGCGGCTGGTCTACGCCACCTGCAGCCTGCTGCCGGCGGAAAACGAACGTGTCGCCGAAGCCTTCACAGAAGCCAACACTGCCGACTTTGAAGTCTTGCCCGTGGCCGACCTGCTGCAGCAAGCGCAGGTCGATCCAGCACACACGCTGGTGCAAGGCCCCTACCTGAGACTTTGGCCCCATCTGCATGGCACCGACGGCTTCTTTGCTGCGGCCTGGCAGCGTCGCTGAGCGGTTGGTGAGGGCTCTGGAGTCAGAGGCTGAGAGTTTTTCGAGCGTGACCGAGCAGCGCGTCAAAAGGTGTCCGATCTAGGCGCAAAGCACAGCCATAGCTTGGACTATGGCGCGCATTTGCAACGACGAGCGGGCGTCTTTTGGCGTGATGAGTGGGCATGATCGAAAGACTCTCAGCCTCATGAGAAACAAAACCTTCCACATTGCGAAATGCACCGAGATCGGGCGTTTCTCCACGAACAACGGGCGCCGACAGTGGCCTGGGATGCTCTCAGGTCTGCGGTCAGTGCATCTCGGCCTGGATGAATCCGGTCATGGGGTCGCTGTCCCAAAGCGTCATTCCGCGCAGCGCCAGCTCGTTCATGAAGTTGGTGCGCGTGGCCAGCATCCGCGTTGGCGGCGTACCTGGTGAACTCGGCGCTGCGCCCAGGCGTTGCAAAACCCCGGCCCCGCCGGTCGGCACCAGATCAGCCACGGGCTCGCCGCGTTGCGTGATGGTGAAGCGCGACCCTGCGCGAACTTTGCGCAGCAACTCCGGCAAATGGGTCATGGCCTCGCAGGCACCGACTTCCAACTTGTCCGTCATTTCCCCTACCTATGCCACCCAGTTCTCGACCCTCAACCCCTCAATCCGGGAAAACTCCCCAACATTGTTCGTCACCAGCATCGCGTCGTCCGCAAGGGCATGCGCAGCGATCCAAAGGTCGTTGCCTCCGATCGGGTGGCCTGCGGCCCGCAACCGCACCGACTGTTCTGCGTACCGTAGACAAATCGCGGGCCCGGTCGGATAAAGCACGGCGATGAGAAAACACAGCCCCTCAATTCGGCGCAGCGCCTCGTCCTTCCGCGTGCTGCGCTGGGCGCCCTTCAGCAATTCGGCGTACGTCACAAACGACATACACAGTGCATCCGCTTCGTCCAAGCTGTCGATGCGCTCGGCAACCGAGGGTGGTTTCTTCTTGAGAAGGTAGATCAGGATATTCGTATCCAGCATGTACTTCACAAGGTGTCTCGTTCTTGAGCTGGGGCTTGCTCGCTTCGGTCTTCCAGCAGGCGCTGAACAAGGTCATCGGCAAGTTCGTCATCGAAAGCCTGTAGTGCGCCCAGCAGCGCCGCACCACGACGGGCAGGCATGGAACGAATGAGCAGATCGCCTTGCTCAGTTCGGCTGATCTGCACACGATTACCTTCCAAGCGGAATTCCTGCGGGATGCGAACAGCTTGGCTGTTGCCATTCATGAACACGCGGCTGATCAATGTCGACATTTCGGCTTGCTTGTGTGTACGTGGTGTGTGTATTTTGCTTGACATGGCCGGACGAGGCAAGTGAAGGCTGCCTGGGCATGCCCAAACGAACTTTCACCGCTTCTGCCACCGCCAGCATGTCTGCCTTCGACATGTCCCCCCGCTGACTCTTCAAACGGCGCAGCAGGGCGCAGCATGTTCGCGTCCAGAATGATCGGGCGTGCCGGCATCACTTGACGCTGTGGATGGGCAGAGGGCGACCGCGCCGCAGCGCGTCGAAGTCAGCAACCACTTCTTCCACTTCTTTCTCGCTCAGCGGCATGGCCTTGCGGAAATTGGCAGCGGCCGTCAAACACCACGGGCTTGCGCAGGGCCACGACTATTTAATTCACCAGCACCAGCTTTGGCATCTCGCTGGCGGCTTCCACGCGAAGGTTCTCGAACAGCGCCGAAATGGGGACGCGGGTACCACGAAATACCCAAGCGCCGCTGACCCGAGCGGGATGTCTTTCGACGGCAGCGCATGTCGACCAATCAATCATCATGCGATGCCAGCAGGGAGTCCATGGGCCACCCCCGCCACCTTCACCGCCCGCCCGATCCCAAAGTATTCCAGCCCATGCAGCGCCATCACAGCCGGGTCGAAGATGTTGCGGCCGTCAAACACCATGGGCTGGCGCAGGGCGTGGCGCATGGCAACCTGCATGGCGTCAAAGCCGGGGTTGCGGAACTCTTTCTACTCGTCCGCCGTCAGCAGCGCATCGGCGCCTTCCCACGAATACCCTTCGACATGATGACCTTCGCCAGCCACCAAAGTCACCCATTGCCGGTAAATTTGAAGGCTGTTGCTTTTGAGGAGGCCAAATGACTCAAGCTCTCATCATGATCGACCCAGACATCCAGAGTGGCGCGCCTGTCTTTGCGGGCACGCGGGTACCGCTGAAGAACCTGTTTGATTACCTTGAAGAAGGCGATTCCCTGGACGTCTTTTTGAAGCAGTTTCCGTCTGTTTCACGGCAGCAGGCAGTGGAGGTACTTGAAATGGCGC
>JBBQIB010000244.1:0-6775 GCA_038324515.1 Burkholderiales bacterium | reverse complement strand
AGCGTTCTCGAAGGCCGTGGTGGCGCATCTGGCCCGCGTGATTCCGACCCGGTTCGTGGCCAGGAGCGGACCCGGCAACCGGGTCGGCAAGCTCTTCGTGGACTACCTGCGCAACGGCCACGGCGCGACGACCGTGGCCGCCTTCTCGGCCCGTGCCCGCCCGGGCCTCGGGGTCTCCATGCCGGTGTCGTGGGATGAGCTTGGCAAGCTCAAAAGCGGCGCCCACTGGACCATCGTCACCGCCAGGGAGCACCTCTCGTTCCAGTCGACCGACCCTTGGGCTGCCTGCTGGAAGTCGAAGCAAACACTGACAGCGGCCATGAAGACCTTGGGTTTCAAAGCTGCTGACAACATCGCGCGGGCAGCAAGCTGCCGTACCCTGAGGAATTGATGCATCGGGTGCTGCATCGGTTGCTGCACAGGACGTCGGCCTCTGGCGATCCAGATCCCAACGGTCGGGCACGCCGATTGCCATACGGCGCGAGTCGCAACTCTCGATACACACCCTCATGCAAACCCTGCCCGCCCGATCGGCATCGTGTACCGTGCTCTATGTGGAAGACCATCCGGTCAACGTGATGTTGATGCAGGCCATCTTCGACATGCGACCCGAGTTCGATCTGAAGGTGGCAACGACGGGCGCCGAGGCCTTGCGCATGGCGCCCGATTGGGATTGGCGCCTGCTGCTGCTGGACCTGAGATTGCCGGACTGCCATGGCGTGGGCTTGCTCAGGCAATTGCGCCAGATGGCCGCTTGCGAGACTGCGCCGGCAGTGGCAGTGACGGCAGAGAGCGATTTCTCGCTGGCCGGCAGTGGCTTTTGCGAGCACTGGCCCAAGCCCTTGGACCTGGGGGAGGTCATGGCGCGGCTGGATGCGCTGCTTGCGCCCATGCTGTTCGCGCGGCCTTGGCAGGCCAGTCCGAACCGTCTTTCGGCCTGCTGATGCCGGCATCGAGGGAAGCACCTGAATCCAATGCTGCAGGCGCAGCGCTTGGCTGCTGCGCCAAAACCTGGGTTGCCGTGTGCAGCTTCACCAGTGCATCCGCAAAGCCGCCGCGCGTGCGCGAGATGCGGCGCGCGCTCGTCATCACGCGGGGTGCCGCGCTCCTGGCCACGCGCAGGTTCAAGGCTTGCAGCCTCCCGACCAGCTCCACGTCTTCACCGCAGCTGAGCGAAGCAAAGCCGCCGCACAGGCGGTAGGCGTGCGCCGACATGGCCAGGTTGGCGCCGTGGACATGGCGGTGGCCGTCGCGGTCGCTGTAGGTGGCGTCAAAGCGCTGCCGCATGTCGCCGGCCGGGCCGCCGAACTCGCTCCAGTCGTTCACGGCAACGGTGCCGCACACGACATCGCAGCGCAAGGCGATCTGGTGCACCAGCCAGGAGGCAGACACCTCGCAGTCGGCGTCGGTGAAGGCCAGCCAATGTGCGCCGCGTGCCAGCAGCCAGCGTGCGCCGGTGGCCCGGGCGTCGCCGACGTTGCGCCGCGTCACTTCCAGCGCGGTCACCCCGCACCCGCTGACGACATCGGCCGTGCCGTCGCTGCAGCTGTCCAGCACCACCACGACCTCGACTTCCCGGCCGCGCAGTGCAGGGTGCGCCGCTGCTGCAGCCAGGCTGCGCAAGCAGTGGCCGATCAGCCGCTCCTCGTCGTGGGCAGGAACGACGACGCCGATCATGTGATGCCCTCTGCGCAGGCCACCGAGAACCGACGGCGGCACCATACGTCGAGCAAGAAGTCGACATCGGTGCAACTCGCAACCGGAGCCAGACTTGCACCCAGTTGCGCATGCACGAACGGCGAAGACAAGGTGCGCTGATCGAAATCGCCCAGCCAATGGCAGGCCACCAGGCAGCCATCGGGTGTCAGTGACTCACGGCATACGTTGGCCAAAGCAGACAGTTCAGCAGCCTGTAGAAAGTACCCGATCTCGCTGAGCACGATCAGGTCGAAGGGCCCTTCGTCGTGCGGAAATTCTTGCGGCAATGCCAGCCGGCGCACCTGCACCTGCGGCAACTCCCGCACGCGCGAGCGCGTTTGCCTGACAGCGCAATCGTCGAAGTCAAAGGCCAGCAGATGCGCGCAACGCGGCGCCAGTTGCCGTGTCAATTCGCCCACGCCGCAGGCTGGCTCCAGCACGCGCGGGTAGTGTTGATGCGGCAGGCTGGCCAGCAACATCGAGATCTTGCGCTGCTCATACCAGCGCACGCCCAGACCATAGGGGTCGGGCCCCTGGGCATAGAGCTCCTCGAAATACTGGCGCATCGCCTGATCCGGCTCAGCAACGGTGGCGTGCATGTGTCGGCTCGGCCACTCAGACGAAATGCAGTTCAGACGAGAAAAAACTCAGACGAAAAGCAACTCGAAAGGGCGGCTGGCACGTTGCATCATGGCGCTTGAAATCACCGCCCTGCGACCCGTACTGGGGTCGATGGACAGTTGCGACGCGTACTGCAGCAGTGCCAGGTGCTTGCGGCGTACCGCTTCTGCGTCGAGCAACACCACGCGGGCACGGTGCCAGGGCAACCGTGCGTCACCCGGCGACGCCCATTGCCAAGCCCACACCGGCACTTCGACCAGCTTGAGCCCGCGCAAACGGCAAAGCGCCAGGCAGGCCTGCGCCGTGGCTTCGTGGTCGGCATGGCCGTCGCCGCGCCAGGTCGTCAGCAACAGATCACCGTGGTTGCAGAGCTGGCTGAGGCGAGGGGTCAGCGCGTCGACATGATCGGCAACCTGGGTGTCTTCAAAGCGCAGGCGCTGCACTTGCGCGCGTGGGTTCAGGTGTTGCAAGGCGGCGTGCCGTTCGTGGCTGCGCAATTGTTTCAGTGCGGCGGATGGGTAGGCCGTTGAGCCGGGATGGCTGTTTTCGCCATCGGTCACGGCCACGATTTGCACCTGGCAGCCCCTTTCGGCCGCCTGCGCCAGCAAGCCGCCCGCCGCCAGCACTTCGTCGTCCGGGTGAGGCGCCACCACCAGCAGGCGTTGCGTCCCGCCCAGCAACTGCAGCAGATTGATGTGCGCAAAGGGCTGTCGAGCCAGCCACGGCAGCCAGACGGCTTCTGAAGTGGGCGCCTGACAGCTGGCGGCGATGGGGTCGGCTAGAGTCTCCAGGTGGTTTCCTTGTGTGATGTGATGTGCTCGCCAAGCGCTTGCAGGTCGCGCTCGGCGTGGCTTTGACGCATGAAAACCGGCAAGTCGGCGAAGCGCCTGGCCAGACTCGCATCCCTGCACAGCGGGCCAGGCCCCAGCGTGCGGGCGGCGCGCTGCAACACCTCGAGTGCTGCCGTTTCCACACCCAGCCGCGTGCGCAGCGCCAGTGCTTGCGCGTCGGCTCGGGGGTGCGCATCGATCCATTGCGCGGCCTCGCGCAGCAGCGCCGCCGCGCTGCGCAACGCGACGTCGATGGCGCCCAGATGGGCCAACCCATGGGCGTCGGGGCGAGCGGCCATCTGAGATCGGCATGCCACTGCCAGTGCCTGCGCGCCACCCCACCAGCAAGCGGCGATGCCGGCGCCGCCCTGCCAGAAGCCTGGGCGCCGGGTGTAGGCATGCGGTGCGCCGACGCGTTCTGCAATCGCGTCGTCGAAACGCACATCGACGCTCGCAGTGCCGGCCATCCCCACCGCATGCCAGCCTTCTTGCGTCACGCGCACACCGGCCTGATTGAGCATGACCCGCGCCAGACCAGGCTGCCCCTCTTCGTCCCAGCAGCTGACCACCGCGTGGCTGACCAGCGCCGCGCCTGAGCACCAGGATTTGAGGCCGTTCAGCCGAACCGGATCGCTGCCCGTGACCACCAGGCGCGCATCGGGTGGTTCAGCGCACCAAGTGCCCCACAGCGTGCCTGCCAGCGGGGGCGTGGAGCCCCGTTCGACCAGGATGGCGGCGGCGTCTGCATGCGATTCGAACAGCTTGGCCAGCGACAGGTCCAACGCCGCCACTTCGGCCAGCATGCGCCAGCGTTGCAGCGTCTTGCCGCTGGCCGGCAGCGGCAGCAAAGGCATGCGCTCGAACACCAGGGTGCGCAGCAGGGATGCGTCGCAACCTGGGGCAGACTTGGAGGAAGACGCAGATGTAGACACAGATGTAGACACAGAAATAGACGCAGCCGGCGCCGGCGCAATGGCGGGGCACGAAGGCGCAGACGACTGCTCGGAGGCGGTCAGCGCGTCGGCCAAGGTGTCGCATTGAATGATTGCGCTCCTGCTGGGGCTTCGACCGTCGAAGCCGCTGCGCAACCATCGGCAAGGCGCGTGCCAGGCGCATGGCGGACGAAGGCGCGATTTCGTGTAGCGGGTTTGGCGGAACCGACGACTAGGATCAATCCTTCTGGGGCGGCAGCAAGGTACGCAACTGCTCCTGGCTGACGGGCTTGCGCAGGTAATGATCCAAGTCCGAGAAAGCCGAAGAGACTCGGGCTTCGGGTTCTCCCCAGCCCGTGACGGCTACCAGCACGATGCCCTTGCCATAACGCTCGCGCAGTTGTCTGGCCAATTCCAGGCCGTCCATGCCGGGCAGGTTGATGTCGATCAGCACGCAGTCGGGCTCGACCATTTCGCAGGCGCGCAGGGCCTCTTGTGCATCATGTGCCACCCGCGTGGCGTGGCCGTCCAGCGTCAGCAGACCAGCCAGCGCCTGCGCCGCGTCCTGCGCGTCGTCGACCACGAGCACCCGCATGCGTTCTTCTTCTGTCATGCGCCAATCGAGTTTCTTGAATCCACGCTCATGTTTCAGCCCCAGGTGCGTATGCGTCGCAACCCGCTTGACGAGTCGCCGGAGCGGCCGGGCCCCAGGCATGCAGGACCGGACCATGCAAGTCGCGCGCCAGCGCTGTTGCGCGCGCGCAGGCCATGAACAGCCGCTGCAGCAGAGGTCGCGTTTGCCGGCCGAGCGTCGCCTTTGCTGCAAAATTTTCCCGCGCACAGTATTTCCGGGCTCGCCAGCCGGTGCTGGCCTGGAACGCCAGTTGCTTGACACCACATGGCCCCGCAAATCGGCGGCGCTCGGCGCGCAGCGCCGATTTTTTGCAAGGAGGCCTCCGTTGGCCCGACCCGAACCAGGACGCGCATCGATCCATCCGACTGGCGCCTGCACTCCCCCGCCTCATCTGTCCCCGCATTTGAATCCGGGTCTGCGCCAATCTTCCGTGCCTCGCCCGGGCCCACGAATCACCCTGCGCGGACGGTGGCTTGCAGCGCAGGGCCGGCCCAGGCTGCCGGGCTGATCGGGCCAGGCAATGTCGATCCGTTTTCGTCTGCTGATGTTGGTGTTGTCGGCCTTGCTGCCGGCTGTGCTGGTGTGCATCTGGCTGGTGGCACAAACCTACCGTGGCGAGCGCCAACTGGTGCAAATTGGCCTGCGCGACACCGCCAGGTCTTTGACGTGGGTGGTCGACCGCGAGTTGACGCGCCGCGCCGATATCGCCCGGGTGCTGTCCACAGCCAGCCTGTTCGACGGCGCCGAGCCGCCGGGGGCCGAGGATCGCACCCGTTTTGCCGACCGTGCCAAGCGCGCGCTGGGCGAGCTGGACATTTTGATCGAGCTGCGTTCTGTTGACGCGATGGTGCTGCGCACGCGGCAGGCACCTGCAGAGAACCCAGACACCCCAGGCAGCCCAGCCAGCCCAGCCAGCTCAGTCAGCACCGTCTCACCCTTGTTGGACGATGCCGCCGTACTGCCGCTGTACGACACCGGAGACGGCCTGGGTCTGCGCGCGGCGGTCGTACAGCCGGTGCAGCGTGAAGGCCGGACCCTGTACAACCTGTCGGTGCTGGTGTTGCCGCAGGAACTGCAAACCCTCATCGATCGCCAGGCACTGCCGGCACAGACCGTGGCGACGATCATCGACAGCAATGGTCTTGTGGTAGCCCGACATCCGGGTGGCGCCGAATATGTGGGGCGACCTGCCACCCCAGACATGATCGAGCGCTTCTCGAAGGTTGACGAGGGCCTGTTTGAGTCGGTGTCACTGAATGGCGTGCCCATGTTCGGCTACTACGCCACATCGCCGCAGGGGTGGGTGTACCTGACGGCTCTGCCCAGTCCCACACTGGGTGACACCCTCGCGTCCCCCGTCGCCAAGATGGCCCTGGCGGCAACGCTGCTGCTGGCATTGGCGGTGGTGGCTGCGCTGTGGGTGGCGCGCCGCATCGCCAGACCGGTGGTGTCGTTGAAAAGTCTGGCCGTACGCATGCGCAACGCACAAACCGTGCAGCCCAGTCCGGCCGGCATCACAGAAATCGACGAAGTGGCGCAGGCCATGGCGCAGACTGCCGCTGCACTGCGCGACAGCCGTGCCGATCTCGAACGCCAGGTCAGCGTGGCGGTGGAGCAGACCCGCAACGCCGAGCACCGCATCTCGCAGAGCCAGCGCGTCGAGGCCCTGGGCCGGCTGACGGGCGGCGTGGCCCACGACTTCAACAACGTGCTGGGCATCATCAGCAACAGCGCCCACCTGATGCAGCGGCGCACCACGCTGCCGGAGTTGCAGGCCCCGCTGGCAGCGACGCTGCGCGCCGTGGAGGTCGGCAGCCGATTGACCCGGCACCTGATGCGCTTTGCGGGCCGTCAGCCGGTGCGCGCCTCGCCGCTGGATCTGGCGCGCTATCTGAACGAGTCATTGGAGTTGCTCCAGATCGTGCTGGGCAAGCGTGTGGAGCTGAGCCTTTGGTGCGAGCCTGGGCTGCCCAACGTCACGGTGGATGCCAGCGAGCTGGAGCTGACGCTGATCAACCTGGCGCTGAACGCCCGCGATGCGATGCCGGACGGCGGGAAAG
>JBBQIB010000243.1:0-6796 GCA_038324515.1 Burkholderiales bacterium | reverse complement strand
CTTAGTTCATGGCGATGCGAGCTGTTACCTGGGTCTCGACTGGGTCGGAGTGCGCCATAGGCCATGACCTGGGAGTCCGCAGTGCCAGACAGTTCGATCGAGAGTTTTTCCACCACTTATTTCGAGGCCCGCGACAAGTTCCTGTCCGCCGCAGAGAGTGCGGGCGCACAACTCGAGCGTTTCACATGTCCGGCCGCAGGACCTGGCGGAGAGGCGCTGCACACTGACGTGGTCCGCCTGGGGCCAGACCGTTCTGCCAAGATCGTCGTCGCTATTTCAGGCACGCATGGCGTCGAAGGTTTCTGCGGCTCGGGTGTGCAAGTCGATTGGCTTCGAAGCGGGTGTGGTCAGGCGCTGCCTGCCGACACGGCCGTGTTGTTGATCCACGCCATCAATCCGTACGGCTTTGCCTGGCTACGGCGCGTGACCCAGGAAGGTGTGGATCTGAACCGCAATTTCGTGGATCCGGGACGCTTGCCACCCGCCAATCCGGGCTACGACGAAATCGCCAGCGACCTGCTGCCATCCGCACTCGAAGGCCCGATCGCGCAGGCGGCCCAACTGCGTTTGCAGGCCTACCGCGCCCGAGTCGGCGAGTTGAGCTTCTTTCGTGCGGTGGCCAGCGGGCAGTACACGCACCCCGACGGCATGTTCTATGGCGGTCAGGGCCCGACGTGGTCGAACCGGACGACGCACGAGATCATTGACCGCCACCTGCGCGGCTGCCCGGACATTGCGGTGGTCGACTTCCACACCGGATTGGGTCCATTCGGCTATGGCGATCCGATCACCGCTTACGCGCCCGACAGCCCCGGCTCAGACCGCGTGCGGGCTTTCTGGGGCGACTCGGTCACCGAATGCGAAAAGGGTCAGACGCTGCCGCGCGTACCCGACGGCTCCACCCATCACGGCTACCTGCGCGCGTTGCCCGAGTCGCGCGTGACCTTTGCCACCTTGGAGTTCGGCACTTACGACCGCGACGTCGGACGGGCAGCCTTGCGCGCCGATCACTGGCTGCACAAGCACGGCGATCCGGTGGGGCCAGACGCCCTGCCGATCCGGCAGGCACTGCGTCGTCAGTACTACCCGGACACCGCAGACTGGAAGGAGGCGGTGCTGTTTCGCGGCCACCAGGTTCTTCGCATGGCTCTGGACGGACTGAACGGTCGCTTCGCAGAGCATGGGCGGCCCGTCCCTGTTGAACAGTCACGCGCGGCCTAGTTCTCAAGGCACCCAATCCATCGCTTCGACCGCAGACCGCCATGCGATTCATTTCACCCACCCACCACGGAATCTTCATGAATCCAAGCACACGCAATACTTTTCTGGCCACACTCATTGCGGCATGCACCCTCGTCATGGCGGGATCGCCGGGGCCTGCCAATGCGGCCACTTTGCGTTGGGCCGGCGCCGGGGACGTGAGTTCGATGGACCCCTACTCGCGGGCCGAGACCTTCTTGCTCAGCTTCACCGCCAACATCTACGAGCCCCTCGTGCGCCGAACAAAGGAATTGACGCTGGAGCCTGGGCTGGCCATCGAGTGGGGCCAGGTCTCGCCCACCACCTGGTACTTCAACCTGCGGCCAGGCGTCAAGTTCCAGGACGGTACACCCTTCACGGCGGACGACGTCGTGTTCTCGCTCAATCGGGCCAGCGGCAAGGGCTCGAACATGCTGGGCTACTTCTCAACCACCAAAGCGATACGCAAGGTGTCGGCCATGCGGGTGGAAGTCGACACCACCCGGGCCGATCCGTTGCTGCCATCCAAGTGGGGCGCACTCGGCATGATGTCCAAAGCCTGGGCCGAGAAGCACAACGCCGTCAATGTGGCCGACCTCACCAAGGCCGAGGAGGGTTTCGCCAACCGCAATGCGATGGGTACCGGCCCCTTCATGCTGAAGGAGCGCAAGGACGGCGAACGCACGGTGCTCGTACGCAACCCGAACTGGTGGGACACGCCGACGCACAACCTCGACGAGGTGGTCTACATGCCCATCGCCAACCCAGCCACCCGCGTGGCGGCGCTGCGCTCGGGCAGCATCGACATGATTTACGACGTGCCGCCGGCTGATACCGAGGGCCTGCGCAGGGACCCCAACCTGAAGGTCGCAGAAGGCCCTGAAACGCGCGTCGTCTTCATCGGCTTCAACCATGAATCACAGGTCTTGCCCGAGTCCAGCGTGAGGGACCGCAACCCGTACAAAGACCGCCGAGTGCGCGAGGCGATCTATCGCTCGATCGACGTCGCGGCCATCAACCGTGCCGTGATGCGTGGCCTGTCGTTCCCGACCGCCCTGCTCGTCGCGCCTGTGATCAACGGCTACACCAAGGACCTGGACCAGCGCCCGCCGATGCTCAAGCCGGCCGAAGCGCGTCAGCTGCTGACCGAGGCGGGTTACCCCAACGGTTTCGAGACCGGGATGGATTGCCCGAATGACCGCTACGTCAACGACGAAGCGATTTGCCAGGCGGTTGCTGCCATGCTGGCCCGGATCGGCATCAAGGTGGACCTGCTGGCGCAGACGCGCAACAAGTTCTTCGGCAAACTCATGCGCAAAGGCGATTACACGCCGGGCAAAACCAGCCTGTACCTGATGGCCTGGTCGCCAGCGTCGACCTACGACGTGCACAACGTACTCGATTCGCTGCTGCAGACCCCTTCGGCAGTCACGCGCCGGGGCCAGGCCAACATCGGCGGCTACTCGAACCCTGCCTTCGATGCGCTGGCCGAGCGCATCGACACCGAAACTGACCCTGCGATCCGGATGCGCGTGATCCGCGACGCCACCCGGCTCTACATCGAGGACTACGCCTACGTGCCGCTGCACCAGCAGGCGCTGGTCTGGGCCATGCGCAAGAACGTCACGCTGTTCCAGCCTGCAGACAACAGCTTTCCGCTGCGCTGGGTGACGGTGCGGTGACGGGTCTGGGACAGGGACTGGTCCGCTACGTATTGCAGCGGCTGGTCCAGGCCGTGCTGGTGATGCTGACGGTGGCCGTCGTGGCCTTCCTGCTGTTCAACTTCATCGGTGACCCGATCAACAGCCTGACCGGACCCGAGACGACCAACGAGGATCGCGAGCGCCTGCGGGTACAACTGGGACTGGACCGCGGCGTCCTGGTTCAGTTCGGTCACTTCGTCAGCCGCGCGGCGCAGGGGGAGTTCGGTTTGAGCTATCAGCAGGCGCGTCCAGTGGCCGAACTGATCGCCGAGAAGCTGCCCGCCACCTTGGAACTCAGCCTGCTGGCCGCCGTTGCAGCATTGCTCTTCGGGGTGCTGGGCGGGGTGTTCACGGCCTTGCATCCGCGCAGCCTGGCGGCACGCACGATCCTCACCTTGTCGCTGATCGGCCTGTCGCTGCCGACCTTCCTGATCGGCGTGCTGCTGATCCTGGTGTTCTCAGTCTGGTTGGGCTGGCTGCCGTCGTTCGGCCGGGGCGAGACGCTGCAGCTGGGCTGGTGGTCCACGGGTTTGCTCTCGCGCGAAGGCCTGCGGGCGCTGGTCTTGCCCGTCACCACGCTGGCGCTGTTCCAACTGGCCCTGATCTTGCGCTTGGTGCGCGCCGAGATGCTGGAAGTGCTGCGCACAGACTTCATCCGCTTCGCGCGTGCGCGCGGGCTGCCGGACCGCATCGTCAACTTTCGCCATGCCTTGAAGAACACGCTGATTCCCGTCATCACCGTCACCGGCCTGCAGCTGGGGTCGATCATCGCGTTTTCGGTGATCACCGAGACGGTCTTCCAGTGGCCTGGCATGGGGCTGATGTTCATCCAGGCCGTCACTTTCGGCGATATCCCGGTCATGTCAGCCTACCTGGTGCTGGTGGCGCTGCTGTTCGTGTTGATCAACTTGACGGTCGACCTCTTGTACTTCGCAGTCGATCCGCGCGTGCGCGCCCAGATGGGGGCCCGCCATGGCGCTTGAGCTCAGTGCCACGCTCGCGTGGTGGGACCGGCTGCGTCGCAGCGATTTGGGCTGGAGCTTTGTACGCTCGCCGAGCGCCATCGGTGCAGCCTGCATCGTGTCGCTGCTGCTGCTGGGCAGCCTGCTGGCGCCCTGGATCGCACCGCAAAACCCGCTCGACCTGGCTCAATTGAACCTGTCCGATGCCTTGCTGCCGCCGGTCTGGATGGCCGGAGGCTCTACGTCCTATCTGCTGGGCAGCGACGGCCAGGGACGAGACTTGCTATCGGCCATTCTGTACGGCACCCGTACCTCGTTGCTGGTGGGCGCAGCGGCTGTGGCGTTCGCGCTGTTATTGGGCGTCACACTGGGGTTGATTGCAGGGTATGTCGGGGGCATTGCCGACGCCGTCATCATGCGACTCGCAGACGTGCAGTGGTCGTTTCCCGCCATCCTGATCGCTTTGCTGATCGACGGCGTGGCGCGCAACATGCTGCCGCGGCAGATGCAGGACCGCATCGCCATCTACGTGCTGGTGTTGGCGATCGGGGTCTCGGGCTGGGTGCAGTTCGCGCGCACGGTGCGCGCGACGACGATGGTCGAAAAATCCAAGGAGTACGTTCAGGCCGCCCGCGTCACCGGGGTCCACCCCCTGCGCATCATGCTCGGCCACGTGCTGCCGAACACGCTGGGGCCGGTGCTGGTGATCGGGACGATCTACCTCGCGGTGGCGATCATCATCGAGGCCACACTGTCGTTCCTCGGCGTGGGTATCCCCGCCACCCGCCCGTCACTGGGCACACTGATCCGCATTGGTTCGAACGCGTTGATGTCGGGCGAGTGGTGGATCACGCTGTTTCCGTCGATCACGCTGGCGGCCATCGTTCTGTCCGTCAATGTCCTGGGCGACTGGTTGCGCGACACCCTCAACCCGAAGTTGCGCACATGACGGCTGCAAACGCGGGTGCGGCACGCAAGCCGGTGCTGCAGGTTGAGGCTTTGTGCGTGGAGTTGCGCAGCCGCGGCGGCGCTGTGCGGGCGCTGGACGAAGTGTCGTTCGACATCGCCGAAGGTGAAGTGCTGGGTGTGGTGGGCGAATCCGGTGCCGGCAAGAGCCTGACCGGCTCGGCCATCATCGGCTTGCTCGAGCCGCCGCTGCACATCGCGAGCGGACGCATCCTGTTCGACGGCCAGCGCATCGACCAGCTGCAGCGGGAGCAGATGCGTCGGTTGCGAGGCAAACAGATCGCGGCCATCTTCCAGGACCCACTGACGAGCCTGAACCCGCTGTTCACCATCGGCGACCAACTGGCCGAGACGATCCGCGTGCTGCGGGACATCGACGCTGCTGCCGCCCGTCGTCGCGCCATTGAGCTGTTGGGCGAGGTAGGAATCGCCGGTGCGGCGCAACGGCTGGACGCCTATCCGCACGAATTCTCTGGCGGCATGCGCCAGCGCGTGGTGATCGCGCTGGCATTGGCGGGCAACCCGCGACTGGTGATTGCCGATGAACCGACAACAGCACTCGACGTGTCGGTCCAGGCGCAGATCCTGCAGCTACTCAAGCGCCTGTGCCGCGACCATGGCATGGCCGCGATGCTGGTCACGCATGACATGGGCGTGATCGCCGAGATGGCTGACCGGGTGGCCGTGATGTACGCCGGGCGAGTGGTCGAGTCGGGCCCCGTGCGCGACACGATTCAAAACCCCCGGCATCCCTACACCGTGGGGCTGATGAACTCCATTCCCGTGATTGGCCGTCGCGCCGCACAGTTGACCCAGATCGACGGCGCGATGCCGCGCCTGGGTGCCGTGCCGCCAGGCTGCGCCTTCAACCCTCGCTGCAGTCAGGCACTGCCGCGATGCAGCAGTGAGCGGCCCACAGCCTTCAAGCAACTGCAGACTCGGGTCGACTGCTGGCTCTACGACAAACCCCATGACTGAGCAAGTCGTCAACACACCCGCTGCTCAGCCGCAAGCAGCAGCGCCACCGCCACCGTCACCGTCACCGCCACCGCCACCGCCACCACTGGTGCAGGCCCGGGCCCTTCGACGTGAGTTCCGCCGCCCCGGCTCTGGATGGGGCGGCCTGTTCGGCGCAGGCCCGCCGGCGCTGAAAGCCGTGGACGGCGTGGATTTCGAGATCCGCCGCGGCGAAACCTTCGCACTCGTCGGTGAGAGCGGCTGCGGCAAGTCGACGGTGGCCCGTCTTCTGTGCAGCCTGTACCGCCCGACCTCCGGGCAGGTGCTCTACGACGGCACCGACGTCGCGTCGCTCAAAGGCCGCGCAGCGCAGTTGCCGTTCCGACGTCGCGTTCAGATGATCTTCCAGGATCCGTACGCCAGCTTGAACCCGCGTTGGCGTGTCGAAGACATCGTTGCCGAGCCCATCCGGACCCATCGTCTGCTGCAGGGGCGCGAGGCGGTGCGCGACCGCGTCGCCGAACTGCTGCAACAGGTGCTGCTGGCGCCGGCAGACGGTACCAAGTTTCCACACGAATTTTCAGGCGGTCAGCGCCAGCGCATCTCGATCGCTCGCGCGCTGGCCTCCAACCCCGAGTTTCTGGTCTGCGACGAACCGACCTCGGCCCTGGACGTGTCGGTTCAAGCACAGGTTCTGAACTTGATGAAGAGCCTTCAACAACGGCTGGGACTTACCTCACTCTTTATCTCACACAACCTCGCCGTGGTCTCGCACGTGGCAGACCGCGTGGGTGTGATGTACCTGGGGCGACTGATGGAAGTGGCCGATGCGCAGGCGCTGTTCGCGCATCCGCGCCATCCCTACACGCGCATGCTTTTCGACGCGATTCCCGACCTTGCCATGTCGGGGCAGGAACGTCCCGCCGTCATTGGCGAGATCGCCGACTCGCTGACACCGCCGAGCGGCTG
>JBBQIB010000242.1:0-6796 GCA_038324515.1 Burkholderiales bacterium | reverse complement strand
AACGACTCGCGGTGCCCGCCACCCACGCCCGGGCACGGCCTGTTTCACCCACCCATGTGGCGTGGGTTCACCCCCCCGCCACACGACCTGCTGCTGATCGCCAGCCTTGATCAGTAGCGGTAGCTGTCAGGCTTGTAAGGGCCTTGCTTGGGCACGCCGATGTAGGCGGCCTGCTCGTCGCTCAGCTCGGTCAACACGGCGCCGACCTTCTTCAGGTGCAGGCGCGCCACTTTCTCGTCCAGATGCTTGGGCAGCACGTAGACCTTGCCAATGTCATAAGC
The DNA here is from genome assembly GCA_038324515.1 of Burkholderiales bacterium. GTDB lineage: Bacteria > Pseudomonadota > Gammaproteobacteria > Burkholderiales > Burkholderiaceae_C > Rubrivivax. Next base: position 6,515 of record JBBQIB010000242.1, on the reverse strand, counting down.
GTCGGCATGCGAGTACAGCTCGATCTGTGCGATGGTCTGGTTGGCGAATGAAGAGCTCATCACAAAACTCGGGTGGCCGGTGCCGCAGCCCAGGTTCACCAGGCGCCCTTTGGCCAACAGGATGATGCGCTTGCCGTCCGGAAAGATCACATGGTCGACTTGCGGCTTGATCTCTTCCCAAGCCAGATCGGCCAGGCCGGCGACGTCGATCTCGTTGTCGAAATGGCCGATGTTGCAGACGATGGCCTGGTCTTTCATCGCGGCCATGTGCTCGCGGGTGATGACATTCTTGTTGCCGGTGGCAGAAACGAAAATGTCGGCCTTGTCGGCAGCGTAATCCATCGTCACGACCCTGTAGCCTTCCATCGCCGCCTGCAGGGCGTTGATGGGGTCGACTTCGGTCACCCAGACCTGGGCGCTGAGTGCGCGCAGCGCTTGTGCGCTGCCTTTGCCGACGTCGCCATAACCTGCCACCAGTGCGACCTTGCCGGCCACCATCACGTCGGTGGCACGCTTGATCGCGTCGACCAGGCTCTCGCGGCAGCCATAGAGGTTGTCGAACTTGCTCTTGGTGACACTGTCGTTGACGTTGATGGCGCGGAACATCAGCGCGCCCTTCTGGCTCATCTCCTTCAGGCGCAGCACGCCGGTGGTCGTCTCTTCTGTGACGCCGATGATCTGTGCTGACTTGCGGCTGTACCAGGTTGCGTCAAGCTTCAGTTTGGCCTTGATGGCGGCATACAGCGTGACTTCTTCTTCACTGCCCGGGTGGGCCAGCACTGTCAGGTCTTTCTCGGCCCTTTTGCCCAGATGCATCAAGAGCGTGGCGTCGCCGCCATCGTCCAGGATCATGTTGGGGCCTTCGCCTTCGGTGTCCTTGGCGCCGAACTCGAAGATGCGGTGCGTGTAGTCCCAATAGTCGACCAGCGTTTCGCCCTTGTAGGCAAACACCGGCGTGCCCTTGACGACCAGCGCAGCAGCGGCATGGTCCTGGGTACTGAAGATGTTGCACGAGGCCCAGCGCACTTGCGCGCCCAGGGCCTGCAGCGTTTCGACCAGCACAGCGGTCTGGATCGTCATGTGCAGGCTGCCGGTGACGCGGGCGCCTTTGAGCGGCTGCTTGGCGGCGAACTCTTCGCGGATGGCCATCAGACCGGGCATCTCGGTCTCGGCGATTCTGATTTCCTTGCGGCCCCAATCGGCCAAAGACAAGTCAGCGACGAAGCTGTCAGGGAAAGTGGCGGCTTGGGGGGGGGACTTCAAAGAGGCATTCATGCTCAGGCTCCAGATGATGTGAGGAACCTGCACAAAACGCGATGGGGCATCAAGCCTGGGCGGCTTCAACTCACCCACGAGACGTCTCGTGCAGGTGAGCGCGGTTGCAATGTGGATTTCCGAGCCTGGCCTTCTGAATGAAGGTTGCAACGCTCCTCGGAAACAGCCCGCATTCTAGACAGAAGTCGCCCCTGCGTGCTTGCGCTGATGCGGCAAGGGGGCCGTGGATGCGTGAAGTGCTGCGCGCTTGCCTGTGGTTGCCTGTGGTTGCCCGTGCTTGCGGAGATTGTTGCCGCGCCTTGAGCCCGCCTCACAATCTGCGCATCGAACCACGCATCGAACCACGCTTCAAGCCGCGCTCCAATCCACACTTCAATCCGCACTTCGATCCGCGCGTCATTTTTACTCTCAGCTCAGGCTTTCACCCGCTCATGTCCATACCCTGCCGTCGGCCCGCCGCGCTGAACGCTGCGCCTGTCTCTCGCTTCAGCCGGGTGCACGGCGTGATGACGGACATCGACGACACCTTGACCCGTGATGGCGCGATCGAACCCGCTGCCTTGCAGGCGTTGCAGCAGTTGCAAGCCGCAGGTGTGCCCGTGGTGGCCATCACCGGGCGGCCCTTGGGCTGGAGCCAGGCGCTGGCCGCCCACTGGCCGCTGCATGCCGTGGTGGCAGAAAACGGTGCCGTGGCTTTGGTCCGCGAAAGCGGCGGACTGCAGACCGAATACGCGCAGGATCTGCAGACCCGCAACCACAACTTGCAGCGTTTGCAGGGGGTCAGTGCGCAGATCCTGCGTCAAGTCCCCGGCGCCACCTTGGCCCAGGACAGTGCAGGCCGCGTGACCGACATGGCCATCGATCACAGCGAATTCGTGACCTTGCCCACAGCCGCCATCGACCAGGTGGTGGCGTTGATGCAGGCGGCCGGCATGAACGCCACCGTCAGCTCGATCCACATCAACGGCTGGTTTGGCGATCACAGCAAGTGGAGCGCTGCGCAGTGGATGGTGCAGCGTCTGTTTGGCAGGCGGCTCGACGACGAACTCAGCCGCTGGGTGTATGTGGGCGACTCCACCAACGATCAAACGATGTTTGAGCGCTTTCCTCTGTCGGTGGGCGTGGCCAATCTGCAGCGCTTTGCGGATCAGTTGACGGTCTGGCCGGCCTACATCACACAAGGCGAACGCGGCCAGGGTTTTGCTGAACTGGTGCGGGTGGTGCTGGCAGCGCGATCGCCGCAAGGCGAAGCACGCAGGGCTGCCGAGTGAGTCCCACCGAGCCCAGCGGCGGCGCTGCGCGTGCGGGCTCTGCGCAGCCCGTGCTGATGACCGCGCTGGGGTTGGCCCTGGCCGCCGCCGTTTCGCTGGGTGTGGCACGTTTTGCCTATGCTTTGCTGTTGCCGCCGATGCGCGCGGATCTGGGCTGGAATTACCTGGTGGCTGGCACGATGAACACCGTCAATGCAGCGGGCTACCTGGCCGGTGCTCTGCTGATGCCCGCCTTGCTGCGCAGCCTGGATGCCCGCCGGTTGATGCTGTGGGGCGGGTTGGCTGCGGCCTTGTTGCTGGCCCTGCATGGCGCCGTGCGTGGTGATGCTGCGCTGATGGCTTTGCGCGCTGCCAGTGGCGTGGCCAGCGCGGCCAGCTTCATTGCCGGCGGCTTGTTGGCAGCCCGCCTGGCCAGCCATGCGCCCATGCGAGCTGGGCAGGTGCTGGGCATCTATTACGGCGGCACCGGTCTGGGCATCGTGGCTGCAGCCGCTGCAGTGCCGCCGTTGGTGGCGCAGCCTGCCGCTGGCTGGCCTTGGGCCTGGCTGGTCTTGGGCCTGCTGAGTGCATTGGCGACAGCCTGCACCGCCTGGATCACTGCATCGGGCAGGCGTGATCTGCAGGGCCCTGCAGCGGTGCGGGCCCTGCCTTTGGCGCCAGCAGCCTCGGCCTCCATCTCAGGCCCTGGCGAGCCGACCTTGGCTGCTCTGTTGCTGGGTTTCCGTTGGGGGCTGGCGGGCTACTTCATGTTCGGCCTGGGCTACATCGGCTACATGACCTTCATCGTCAGCTTGCTGCGCCAGCAAGGTTTGGGCGATGCGACCGTGACGCTCTTCTACGCCGTGCTGGGCTGCGGCGTGATGGCCTCGTCCTTTGTCTGGGCGGGCTTGTTGCAGCGCCACCGTGGCGGCAGGCCGCTGGCCACCTTCAATGCACTGCTTGCGGTGGCCACCATGATGCCGTTGCTCAGCCCCAGCCTGCCGTTGGTGTTTGCTTCGGGTGTGCTGTTTGGTGGCGTGTTTCTGTCAGCCGTGGCCGCCACCACCGCGCTGGTGCGCCACAACGTGCAGCCAGCGCTGTGGCCCACCGGCATTGCCGCCTTCACGATCATGTTTGCCGCCGGGCAGATCGTCGGCCCGGGGCTGGCGGGTGCCATTGCAGACCGCGCGGGGGGCCTGCATCTGGCGCTGGCCTGCAGTGCGGCTGCATTGTTGCTGGGCAGCTTGCTGGCGGCGATGCAGCGGCCCTGGGCGCAGGCAAGAACGGGTTGAGATGCCGTGGCTTTCAGCGCAGGCTCAGAAACAGGGCCACGCGCTGCAACTCTTCGTCCAATGCCAGCTTGAAGTCCCGCTCTCTGGGTGCCTGGCCCGCGACGTAGCCCAAGCCTGGCACCAGACGGCCGGCCTGCATCGCCAGGTTGCACCAGCCGATGACCTGATCGCGCCACAACAGCGGCAGCGCGTAGTAACCGCGTACGCGTTTGGGTGCAGGGGTGTAGGCCTCGAAGCGGTAGGCCCAGCCCCAGAACAACTCGAAACGTCGACGATCCCAGACCACCGGGTCAAAAGGCGCCAGCAGATGCACCCCTTCGGGCGTGACCCATCGGCGGCTGGCAGGGTTCTCGCCTTCTGGCCAGTACCAGGTGATGCCATCGACTTCGGCTTGCGGCAAGCGTTGCAGCGTGCGCGCCAGCGTGGCACTGCGCTGCTGGCGCCATTGCGGTGCAGCCAGTGCCAGGTGGCTGATCAGCTCGCTGAGTGAGCGCTTGGGCAGCGGCGCGTATTTGGCTACCGCCACATCCACCAGGCAATCGAGCACGGCGGCTGGGTCGCAGGCAGGCGCGGCCGGCTCAACCGGGATTTCGCGCACGGCGTACAGGCGCGTACCCCCTTCGCGCCTGGCCACCCGCAGCAGGCCGCGGTAGTGCATGCCGTCCAGCAGCTGCGTGCTGGCATTGCTGCTGCCACCAAACCAGTTCTTGCTCTTGCCGTGGTCAAAGGCGGCGTCCACCTCACGCGGGTGCACAACACCCTGGATGCGGATGAAATCGAGCACCGCTTGGGCTTGTGCCCAGCGTGTCTGGGGCCATTCGATGCGCGCGCTGCGCGGGTGCATCAGTTGCTGCGTGGCGCGTGGCAAGAAGCCGTAGTTGATGAAGAAGTCTTCTTCAATGGGCAGTTTGGCGTAGTGTTTTTCCAGATCGCCGGCACGGTAGTCCTTGACGCGGTGGCGCAACGTCAAATCCTGCGCGCGCGCCGGTGCACGAATCGGGTCAGCCTGCACAAAGCCGAGCCTGTGGATGGCGCGGCTCAGCGTGGTGGGCGCAAACAGCGAGCGCGCTGTGGCGTAGGTGCGCAGTTGCTGCTGGGTGGGGCGACTGACAAGCTTGGGGATGGGCATGGCAAGGGGCCTGGGTCGGTCCTGCATTTGGCTGTGCAGCGCTGCAGTCTGGCCTAGACTGAGAATGCAGCTTGACGGGGTCGGTGCGACAGGTCGACAAGGCGTTGGCCAGGTTGAGCCACCTGCTGAGCCAACCGACACCCGAGCACCGGAATTTTCATGAGGAGCGATCGACATGGGCTTACCCGCTGAAGACCTGCCGATGAGCGCTGCAGACTTCCTGGCCTGGGATGCCACGCAGACCGTGCGCCACGAGTTTGTTGCAGGCGAGGTTTTTGCGATGGCCGCGGCTGGCGAAGCGCACGTGACGCTGGCATTGAATATAGCGATGCAACTGCGCCAACACCTGGCCGGCTCACCTTGCCGCACTTTCATCACCGACATGAAGCTGCGCGTCGAAGCTTGCGATGCGTACTGTTACCCCGACGTGATGGTCACCTGCAGCAAGTCCGACACGGCAGATCCGATGGTCAAGCGAGAACCTGTGTTGTTGGTGGAAGTGCTGTCACCCAGCACCGCTGCGCATGACCGTGGCGAGAAGTTTGTGGCCTACCGCTTGCTGCCCTCGTTGCAGGAATATCTGCTGGTAGACCCGGTGACCCGGCGTAGTGACGTCTACCGCAAAGGCGCGGATGGCCTGTGGGTGCTGCATCCTTTTGAGCCAGGGCAGGACCTGCGTCTGGCTTGTGTAGAGCTCACGATCACCCCAGCCCAACTGTGGGCTGAAGTGCCGCTGCAGGCTTGACGTTCAGTCGACCCATTCAGTGCGTCAGGCCATTCAGGTGCCCAGCCGCCCCTTTGATATCCGTCTGAGCCGAAGCCTTACCCCGTAGGTTTGTAAATCAGCAACGCACAGGCCGCGATGCGCAGCCTGTGCAGGAAATACATACGCGGAACAGCGGGAGCGTTCATCTGGACGGCGCTGTCGGTTGTGTCAAATCAGCTGTTGGCGCAACGCGGCATCCTGAATCGCACCGTTGCGGTGTGTCACGTGCAACTCGGCCAAAGCGCCGTTGATCAACAGCATCTGCGGCGGCACGTGGCCGATGTCCGAATCGACCAGCACGGGGCAGGGCAGGGCGGCCAGCGTGGATGTCAGGGCCTGTGCGTAACTCAGTTGCGACGCTTTGTCGGTGTCGGGCGCGGCCGAGCGGCCGATCAGCACACCCGACAGGCCGTCCAACCAGCCATGCCAGCGCAGCGCATGCAGCGCCCGCACCCATGCCGTGGGGGACATCTCTGCGTTTTCCAGATACAGCAGCGTGCCCTGGGAGCCGCAGCGCCGCAAAAAGCCGGGCACATCACCAAAGGGCGTGCCTGCCAGGTGCATCAGAGTGTCAAGACAGCCCCTGTGGCGGTGGCCAAGGCCGGCAGCGCACCGGCAGACAAGAGATCGCTTTGGCCAGGCACCCAGTCCATCAAGCCGCCGAAATGCACGGTGGCCCAGCCCAGCCGCAGCGTCAACGGCAGCAGCAGCGTGCTGGTGTCCGAGAAGCCGATCAGCCACTTGGGCCGCGCCTGGGCCAGGGCAGCCCAATCCAGCAAATCCAGCACTTCGATCGCCAGCTC
>JBBQIB010000241.1:0-6854 GCA_038324515.1 Burkholderiales bacterium | reverse complement strand
CGTCAACGACGCACGCGGCTTCTTCACCTCAAGAGTCTTCGGCACCTACCTCGACGAAGGTCTTCAGCTGCTGCAAGACGGCATGAGCCCGGTGGCCATCGAACGCGCAGCCTGGATCGTGGGCATGCCGGTTGGGCCGCTCGCGGTGTTTGATGAGGTCTCGATGGAACTCAGTCGCAAAGCAATGCTGACGCATCAAAAGCTCGATCAGCGCCTGGGTCTGAAAGCCGGCGAAAGTGGCTTTGGCGCGCACAACACCGCCACCCTGCGCATCGCCCCAGCGATGTGCGAGCTGGGTCGCGGCGGCCGCCACTGGGGCGGTGGCTTTTATGACTACGCGGCTGATGGCAGCAAAAAACTCTGGCCGGGGCTGGCGCAGTTCAAGACTGCCGACAGAGAAGTAGCGATGCAGGAAGCCCAAGACCGACTGCTGTACCGCCAAGCCATCGAAACCCTGCGCTGCCTGGATGAAGGCGTGCTGCGCAGCGAAGTCGAGGCCAACCTGGGCTCCATTTTTGCGATCGGCTTTCCGGCGCACACGGGCGGTGCGCTGCAGTTCATCCGGGGTGTGGGCCTGCAACGCTTCGCCCAGCGCGCGCAAGAGTTGGCGCAGCGCTGGGGTGAGCGCTTTGCGGTGTGGCCAGAGGCTTTGGCCAAGTTGAACGCATCGAAAGCAGCCACACTGCCATGAGCCTGCGGATGGCCTGGCTGCACTGGCTGCGAAGTTGATGCTGGGGCCAGGGCTGCCGCCCTCACCCGCGCTGCGTTTCAGGGGCAACTGGCGCTGGTGCAGCGCTTGATCAGCCTGGGCGCCCCCGTCCACCACCGACACCGGCTGCTCGGCTCGCCATTGGCGGCTGCCGTGCATGCCCGACACCGCGAAGTGGCAGTGCTGCTGGACCCACAAGGTGCACGAAAGTGGCAATCACCCGGATGCTTGCCTGGCGCTCCACCACCCGGCCGCCAGCGCTGCCATCCAATCCTTGATCTGAGCCATGGACGACTGACTGTCGGGAGGATCACCCATGAAACCGATCCTGGACTGGGGTGGCGAAGGGATGCCAGACGCGCCGTTTCAGGGGGTGCTGTTTGAACAGGAAGACCTTGGGCAAGCAAGGCCGACTAGCCACAATACGCTCCGCCCCGACCGGCGCCGTGCCCGGCATCAATCGAGGAGCGCCCAGCCGGCGAGGATGTTCGATGACCTGGTCGCAGGCCGCTCGTTCACCGCGAACTAACCGGCGCGCCGTGGCACCACCGATCAGCCGGGACGGTCAGCCCACTATCGATAACAAACTCTTATCGCTGGTGGCAGCGTCGTCGTACGGTGCAGGACTATCCGACACTGTTCTGCAATCAAGTGCGCCGGCCCCGGTCGGAGAAATCTCGGGTCGAAGCGCTTCCGGTCGCGGTACGTCGCATCGAACATGTAGGCTGGCTCCCAGCGGTGGATCTGAGGCCACCCGTCAGCGACAAATAGTGTGCGTGCCCGACGCTGCAAGGCCTTGGGCCTCGACTGTTAGTTCGGGTGTTCCAGCCCTGGCCTTCCCAACCAGTCCGCTATCATCGAAACAAACAACGCGAGACGACGAGAGAGTAAGCAACATGGCCCGCGGCGAACTGATGAAGAAGCTGCTTGCCAGTTACGGGCAAGACGAGCAGTTTCGTGCTGTCGCGGAGCAGATCATTGTTGAGGAAGAGAAGAAGAACAACCGCATTCTAGCTAACTCTCTGCGTCGTACGCTTGAGGGGGCGCAGGCGCAGGCGGCAGCGCCGAAGCCGCTCGCACCGTTGATACCTTTCCCGAACGAAGCAGGCGACTTTGTCGAGCGCGTCGAGCCTTCTCACTACAAGGATGAAATCGTCCTAAGCGTCGGCAACGTGCGCTTGTTCTCCGGCCTGATCAAGGAATTTCGACGTGCCGACTTGCTTCGCAGTCACGGCTTGCCGGTTCGGTCCAAGCTGATGTTCTGCGGGCCGCCAGGATGCGGCAAGACGTTCTGTGCCGAGGTGTTCGCAGCCGAGGTCGGCCTGCCGCTCTTCGTAGTGAAGCTAGACCGCCTCATTTCGTCCTACTTGGGCGAGACCGCATCGAACGTACGGAAGATTTTTGAGTTTGCTCGCCGCCAGCCCTGTGTGCTCTTCCTGGACGAGTTCGATGCACTGGCGCGCTCTCGCGAAGACAACACTGAGCACAACGAACTGCGTCGGGTTGTCAACAGCTTGCTAATCTTCGTGGACCGACTGCGCCCCAAGGGCTTCATGATCGCGGCGACCAACTTGCATCAATCGCTTGACGCTGCCATCTGGCGCCGATTCGATGAGGTCATCTGGTTCGACAAGCCCGACGCGGCCATGGCTGAACGCTTCGTCAGGCTCAAGCTGAAAAATATCCGCACCCTATTCGATCCGGCAGAGTTCATCCCGGAGTTGAATGGCTACTCATTTGCAGAGATAGAGCGCGTTTGCCTGCAGGCCATAAAGACAGGCATCATTGATCAGCGGGATGGAGTGACGGTGTCTGACTTCCGGCAAGCGATCGCAGACGAATCGCGCCGGAGATCGACACGCACGCGATTAAAAAAGTAAGGTGGGATCAGCTATGACGCGCTATGAACACATTCAGATGGCGCGGCTGCCGGAGCGTTTGCCGCGGCGGAAGAAGCCAGGCTTTGGCAGTAGCCCTCCGCGCGAAAGTGGCACACACGGAGCCCGCTTGGCTCGCGAACTTGGGGATGCCATAGCGACCCAACAGGCCGTTCGGCGCCCCGAGTTTGTGGACCCCGCGTTGATTCTGACCGTCCACATGTCCGGGGCACTCCAGGAAGATGCGTGGGAGCAAATGGGCCTGCGCGTCCTTTCTAGCGACTCCGACCGTACGTTGGTATTGTTCGCCAGCGCTGCAGAACTTCGAGAGGTTCGGCGCAAGATCGACGCCTATTCTGCGGGGTCAGGCGACCGGGCGAATCCGCAATATGCGGGCTTAATCGCCAACGTCGAGAACATCGGCATCGTCACGCCTCGAGACCGTCTTGGTAAGTCTCTGCGGGAGGCGGGCTTTGCAGAACCGGAGGACTTCGTTGTGGGCACGGAGTACGTGCTGGACGTTGAGCTGTGGGACATCGGCCTCCGTGGCTTGCGCGAGCGCAAGTTGAACGAGATCCGGATGCTTCTCGGCAATTTGGGCGGTGCTGAGCTTTGTCGATACCTCGGCCCGTCCATTTCGATGCTTCGCCTGCGCGGCAGCGGTCTGCTAGTACGAGCTGTGCTGGAGGTGGTCGAGGTTGCATCGATAAACCTGCCGCCGCAGGCAGACTCCGACACATCGGCGCTCGTCGAAGTTGGCCTGGCTGACCTACCCGAGCTGTTGCCCGACGCAGATGAGCCGCCGCTGATCGGGGTCATTGACAGTGGCATCAGCGCCCACCCGCTGCTGCGCGGCGCGGTGGTCGCTCAAATTGGCGTGCCAGACAACCTCGGTACCGCCGACGAGTGGGGCCACGGTACGGCTGTGGCTGGAATAGCCCTCTTCGGAGACTTGCGTAGTCAGATCGCAGGCGGGGCGTTGGCTAGGTCCGCCCGTCTTTGCGTAGCGAAGGTCACCAATGACCAAGGTAACTTTGACGACTACAGCCTAGTGCCAGCGCAGATGCGAGAGGCCATCCAGCGTCTGCGCGCGGAGCATGGTTGCCGCATTTTCGTATGCTCCCTCGCCGATCGCCACTCGACATACGCGGGCGGCAAGGTCGGTGCTTGGGCCGCTACCCTCGATGAGCTAGCCAGGGAGCTGGATGTGCTCGTCATCGTGGCTGCCGGCAACCGTACGCCACGCATGGGTCAAGCGGTCGAAGAAGGGGTAACAGCCTATCCCGAGTATCTGTCGGAGCCCGGGAATAGACTGTTCGAGCCAGCAGGCGCAGTGAACGTTCTCACCGTGGGATCGTTGTCGCATGGGCCCGGTTTGGATGCGGCGCTTGCCGATGACCTGAACGTGCGGCCAATCACACAAAGACATGAGCCCTCGCCGTTCACGCGTGTCGGTCCCGGTGTCGGTGGCGGACTGAAGCCTGATCTGGTTGAAGTTGGCGGCACGCTCGTTTTCGATGCTGTGACGCGCAGCCTGAAGGGCGGGCAGCAGTTGGCCAGCGCAGGTGTGGTGACTTTGCATCACCGCTATCTGCAGCGTCTGCTGACTTCAGGCTCCGGCACTTCGTATGCCGCGCCCCTGGTGGCGCGTACGGCGGCGGAAATCCTCAAGCTGATGCCCCAGGCGTCGGCAAATCTGGTCCGGGCCCTGCTGGCTGGTTCGGCGCAGGTTCCAGTAGAGGCGTCTCAACGCCTCGTCCTAGAGGGTCCGGAAAACGTCAGCAATGTTTGTGGCCACGGGAGGCCCGACATGAGCCGAGCCGGCTATTCAGATGACGCTCGCGTCGTTCTCTATGCCCAGGACGCACTGCTGTCGGATCACTTTGCGGTGTATCGCATCCCCGTTCCGCTCCCGTTCCAGACAGAGAAGGGCAGCCGCACTGTGACTGTGACCCTGGCATATGACCCGCCAGTGCGCCACACCAGGAACGACTACACAGGCTTGAGCATGAGCTTCCGATTGCTGCGCGGCTGCACGCAAGAGCAAGTGTTCGAGCACTTCAAATGGCGTCCAAAGGAGGAAGCCATTCCTGAGATCGAAAAGAAGTACCTGTGCGATCTCAAGCCTTCGATCACGCAGCGAGAGCGGGGAACGCTGCAGCGGGCATCAGTGAAATTTCAACGAGACATCGCGCAATACGGCAACGACTATTTTCTTGTCGTGCGCTGCGAGTCAGGATGGGCGCCGCCGGAGACGGAGCAGCGGTTCGCTGTGGTGGTCGAGTTGGCCCATGAGGCCGAGCTGCAGCTCTATCAGCAACTGCGACAGCGCGTGCGTATCCAAGCTTGACTTCCGTACATCAGGAGAGTCCGCATCGTGGTGCCTCACGATTCAACGAACTCATGCCGCGTTTCGTTCCGTTGACGCGTCCGCAACTTGGTGCTCCGGCCAGCACCTATCCGACATTGTTCTGCAACTGACTGCGGGAGCCTCCCTGCTGGAGGAACCGACCGCACGGTAGCCCGCGTCGCCGCAATGAAATTGCGAGCACGCTGACCACGACATACCCCGCACTCGCGAACCCGACTCGTGCACCAAGCGACCAACTTATCGGCGGCCAGCAAAACTCCCGGGCAACCGCCACGCAGTCATCTGCGGGCCGCTGCCCAGGCCGGCTACTACCGCATCACGCCGCGAGGCCAAGCCGCGCTGGCGGATGCCGCGGCCACGATCAACAACGCCTACCTCGACCAGTTCAAGGAGTTCCAGGACTTCAAGGCCAAGGTCAACGAGGCCGACGGCGCCACCGCCGCGACATCACCAGCGCAGGCGTCAGCGCCCTTCAGCACGCAGTTCACAAACCCGGTCGGCACCGAGACCCCGGACGAGGCTCTGCGCAAGGCCCACAGCGCCATCACCGGCGCCCTGGCCGCCGACCTGCTGGACCGGGTGCGCAAGGCCACACAGGCCTTCTTCGAGAAGCTCATCGTCGAGCTGCTGCTGGCTATGGGCCACGGCGGCACGTCCGAGGAAGCCGGCCGGGCGCTGGGCCAGAGCGGTGACGACGGCGTCATCGACCAAGACCCGCTCGGCGTCGATCAAATCTTCGTGCAGGCCAAACGCTACGCCGAAGGCAACAACATCGGCGCCCGCGCGATCCGCGACTTCTACGGTGCCCTGAGCCTGAAGAAGGCCCACAAGGGCATCTTCGTCACGACCTCAGCGTTTAGCCAGCCGGCGGTCGACACCGCGCGCGCCCTGGGTTCACGCATCGTCCTGATTGACGGTCTGCAGCTCTCGCGCCTGATGATTCGCTACAACGTGGGCTGCCGCGATGCTGATGTGCTGCATCTGAAGAAGGTGGACGAGGACTTCTTCGAGGCTTGAGTGCTGTGACTCAGTTACCCCAAGCGGCAAGGGCTCCCGAACTTGCCATGTCAGCGCAGCTGCAATTGACTGCGCTAGCTCCGTCGGCTGCGACTGCAGTCGGTCCGCGCGATAGAATAAAAAGTGTGAAACAGCCCTCGGAAAAGTTCATGTTTTTGCTGGTTAGTTGGTGGCGATAGCTGCTAACCACGCACACGCACAACCCAGTGCCCGGATCCCCGCCGGGCAGTCTCGTGAAGAGGGGGTATCTGAGGGGGTATCGACCGCAAAATCAGCCATGCTGAGTAGCGGAAAAGATAATTAAATCAATAGCTTAGAGCGAACCATGCTGCTGATGATCGACAACTACGACAGCTTCACCTACAACTTGGTGCAGTACTTCGGCGAGCTGGGTGAAGAGGTGCGGGTGGTGCGCAATGACCAGATCACGCTGGAGGGCATCGCGGCGTTGCAGCCGGATCACCTGGTACTGTCACCCGGGCCTTGCTCACCGGCTGAAGCGGGCATCTGTGTGGCGGCCATCCAGCACTTCATCGGCAAACTGCCGATCCTGGGTGTGTGTCTGGGCCACCAGGCGATGGGCGCGGCACTGGGTGGCAAGGTGGTCAGGGCGCAGGTGCAGATGCACGGCAAGAGCAGCGCCGTCAAGCATGACGGGCGGGGGGTGTTCGAAGGCCTGCCCGACAATTTTTCGGTGGTGCGCTACCACTCGCTGGCCATCGAACGTGCCAGTCTGCCGGATGCGTTGGAAATCAGCGCCAGCTCTGCCGATGGCGAAATCATGGGCGTGCGGCACCGCAGCCTGGCGGGCAGCGCGACCCCGCTGGAGGGGGTGCAGTTCCACCCCGAGTCGATCTTGAGCGAGCATGGCCATGCGCTG
>JBBQIB010000240.1:0-6882 GCA_038324515.1 Burkholderiales bacterium | reverse complement strand
AAGCTGGTCGCGACCGGACGCGGCTGCTTCTTCATGGAACGTTGATGCAGCAAAACCGCCAGGAGACAGGGCGATGATGCAGGACCTGCCCGTCAATCTCGGGTTGACGCTGCGCGCCGGGCACGCCCCCGAAGCGACTGCTGTGATCGACTTGTCGGAGTCTGACAGCCCGCGACGATGGACCTACGGCGAACTGGATGCACTCGTTGACGCCGTGGCAGGTGGACTGCGCGCCGCCGGGCTTCTTCCTGGTGCGCGCGTGGGCCTGCTGTGCATGAACTCCACGCGGGCCATTGCGGTTTTACTGGGGGCCATGCGCGCCGGCTGCACGGCCGTACCCATCAACCCGCGTGCAGGCTTGGAGACCGTGCACTACATGTGTCAGGACTCAGCGATGGCGTTGGCCTTTGCCGATGCCACGGGGCGGCCCGTAGCGCCGCAGGGCTTGCGCACCCTTGGGCTCGAGGGGCCCGAGTTCGACGCGTTTCTGCGCCCGGGTACCTTCGAGGCGACGGTGCCAGGCCCTGAAGACCCTGCTCTGATCCTCTACACCTCGGGATCAACCGGGCGACCCAAGGGCGTGCTGCTGTCTCATCGCAGCCAGGTGCTGATTTCTGCGGGCTATGCCACGCCTGCGATGGCCGAATGCATGGCTGCCGGCCCGGCAATCGTTGCCGCCCCGATCTTCCACATGAACGCAACGGTCAACATCACCTTGACTTTTTTGTTGCATGGCGCGATGGTGCTGATGGGCCGCTTCGAAGCCCGTGCCTTCATTGACGCGCTGTCAACCTACCGCGTCGCAGTGCTCAGTGGCGTGCCGACGATGGCGGCGCTGATCGCGCAGGAGCACGAAGCTCTGGCTCGCGCCGACCTGGGGTCCGTGCAATTGCTGGTGATCGGCTCGGCGCCATTGTCTGAGTCGGTTCTCGCCCAGGTGCACAAGCTGTTCCCAGGTGCCGCTGTCGTCAACAGTTATGGCACGACCGAAGCCGGCGCGGGCTACTTCGGCGCGCATCCCCAAGGAGCGCTGCGGCCGCCGATGTCGATCGGTCACCCGCAGGCACATGCCCAGACCCGGCTCGTCGGCCCGGGTGAACCTGACGAAGGCGTGCTCGAGATCCTGACGCCCACGCGCATGACGGGCTACCTGAACAAGCCCGAATTGACTGCCGAGCGCATGCGCGAGGGCTGGATCAACACCGGCGACATCATGCGCCGCGACGCCCAGGGCTTCTACTACTTCGTCGGACGTGCGGACGACATGTTCAATTGCGGCGGCGAGAACATCTACCCAGGCGAGGTCGAGCGTCTGCTGGAACGTCACCCCGAAGTGCTCGAGGTCTGCGTCGTGCCGGTGGAAGACGCCGTGCGCGGCCAGATGCCCGTGGCTTTTGTTGTACCGCGTGCCGGCACAAACCCTGCGGAGCAGGCGATCAAACAGTTCGTCATCGACAACGCTGCGCCCCAAATGCATCCGCGCCGTGTCTGGTTCATCGACCGCATGCCGCTGGCCGGTACCAACAAGATCGACCGTCAGGCGCTCCAGGCGCGCGCGCATGCGCAGGTTCATGGCGCCTCTTGAGTGGTTGGCATCGCAATTGCGTGCGTCCTCTCGATGACTTTTCCCGCTCACACACACGCTCTCTCTGTCTCACTCTCACCCGTGGCTTTCAACCCGAACCCTGGAGTTTTAAGATGATTCGACGCACCCTGACTCATATCGCCGCTGCTCTGCTGACCTGCCTGGGCACGGCGGGCTTCATGCAACCCGCCGTGGCGCAGGAAAAAGCCGTGTTCGGCTTCCCGTCGCCACCCAATGTGCAGTTCGCTTACCTGTGGTTCGGCGACAAGCTGGGGCTGTTCAAGGAGGAGGGGCTGGCGCTGGATGTGGTCGCCGTCACCGGGTCGGCCGTGCTGCTGCCGCAGGTGGCGAGCGGGCAGGTTCATCTGGGCTATGCCAACCCGGACCTGGCGATCATCGCGCTGTCCAAGGGCGAGCCGTTGCCGGTGCGTTTCATGATGAACTGGCTGCGCAGCCAGACCTTCGAATTCGTCGTGCTCGACAACAGCCCAGTGAAGACCCTGGCCGACCTTAAAGGCAAGAAGATGGGTGTCGGCGCGCTGACCTGGGGCAACCTTCCGTTGTCGCGCGCCATGCTCGCCAACGCCGGCTTGGCCTGGAACAAGGATGTCGAGGTGCTGCCTATCGGTCTGGGCGCTGCGGCTTGGCGCCGGCTGCAAAACGGTGAGGTGGACGCGGTCAACCTGTTCGTCGGCGAGCATGGCCGCATGGAGATGGCAGGCATTCCGATCCGCCGCCTGCCGATGCCCGAACAGTTCCGAACCATCTTCTCCAATGGCTTCGTCATGTCCAACAAGTTGCTGGACGAGAAACCGAAGTTCGCTGCCGGTTTCGGCCGCGCCCTGACCAAGTCGTGGCTGGCATGCAAAGCCAACGTGGAGGCCTGCGTGCGCGCCTACTGGGAGGCAGTGCCGACCTCGCGCCCGCCGGCTGGCAAGGAAGCCGAGCAACTGGCCAATGACATGAAGCAGGCAATGTTCGACCGCAACCAGGTCGACGACTTTGCTGCAGGATCGCCCCGCCAATACGGCGCCTTTGCCGAAGAAACCTGGAAGCGGCTGATAGGGGTCATGCGCAGTGAAGGCCAGATTCAGCGCGATGACCTTGACCTGAGCAAGTTGTACACGGGCAAATTTTTGGCCGAGATCAACAACTTCGACATCCAGGCATTGGAGACACGCGCACGCGCGGCCAAGTGACGGATTCAGCGCCGCCCCGAGTCGAGATGCAACCGCAACCGCAACCGCAACCGCAACCGCAACTGCAGATCGAAGAGCTGTCGCTGGTCTACCCAACCAGCAGGGGTCCGCTGCAGGCGCTGCAGCATGTCAACTTTGGGTTGCAGCGTGGTGAATTCGTCTCGCTGCTCGGTCCTTCCGGCTGCGGCAAGTCCACCCTGCTCAAACTGGTCACCGGTTTGCTGCGCCCGAGTGCGGGCCGTATTCGTTTGGCGGGTGCCGAGGTCTCAGGTCCGCGGCCGGATGTCGGCATCGTTTTTCAGCAGCCTACGCTGCTGCCCTGGAAACGCGTCATCGATAACGTGCTGGTGCCCGTGCGTGCCCGTGGCGAAGACGTCAACCGACACCGCCAGCAGGCGCAGCACCTGCTGGAGATGGTGGGTCTGTCGACCTTCGCGAATCACTACCCGCACGAGCTGTCCGGCGGCATGCAGCAGCGTGTGGGCATTGCCCGCGCGCTGCTCGGCGACCCGCAACTGCTGCTGATGGATGAGCCTTTCGCCGCGCTGGATGCGATGACGCGCGAGACGATGATGGATGAGCTGTTGCGCATCTGGGGCGCCAGCGGCAGCACGGTGCTCTTCATCACGCACTCGATTCCTGAAGCGGTGTATCTGTCCGACCGCGTACTCGTCATGGGACAACGGCCCGGGTCCATCGTCGAGACGCTGCGCGTCGACCTGCCGCGCCCACGGGAGATGGCGGCGATGGCGCTGCCGGCTTTCGGCGGGTACTGTAACCACCTGCGCAGCCTGTTTCGTGCGCGATCCGGCTCAGAGCATGGCGTGGCCCGCTGAGCGCTTCCAGCAGTTCGCCTACCCGGCCGCAGGCGTTGTACTGCTGCTGATGGGCTGGCATCTGGTTGCTGTCGCTGGCTGGGTGCCGTCTTACTTGCTGCCGCAACCGCTGAAGGTGGCAGCAGCCATTGCGCGCACTGCGGGCGATGGCAGCTTGTGGATGAATCTGAAGCCAACCTTGTTGGCTACAATCGTCGGTTATGTTTGCGGCTCGCTGATCGCGATCGGCCTGGCCGCGCTGGTGTCCGAGTTCAAGTGGGTCGAACGTGCCTTGCTGCTGCACTTGCTGGCGCTGCAGTCCATCCCCAAGGTGTCGATCGCGCCGCTGGTCTTCTTGTGGCTGGGCTTCGACATCGAGGGAAAGATGCTGCTGGTCGGACTGATTTGTTTCTTCCCCGTGTTCGCCAATGCAGTGGCAGGCTTTCGTTCGATCGACCCCAATCTCATCGATCTGATGCGCGCGGCCGGCGCCAGCCGTATCCACATCTGGTGGCACGTGAAGCTGCCCGGGGCTGCCAGCCCGATCTTCGCGGGGCTGGAAGTGTCGATCGCCTTTGCGCTGATTGGCTGCGTTGTGATGGAGTTCATCGGTGCCACGCGTGGCATGGGTTTTCTGATCCAGGATGCCTCCAACACTTTCGACCTTGCGCTGTCTTTCTCCGCAGTCGTCGTTCTTGGAGGGGTCGGCCTGCTGGGCAATGCGCTGGTGCGTATGGCACGGGCCCGGATGCTGTTCTGGGAAGGTGAGCGCCGCTCCGATGCGGTCGGGCGCGTCCATGGCTGAGAGCCTGAAGGTCGCAGGGGCCTCTGCCGTGACGCTGGCCTTGCTGTTGCTGCTCTGGATCGGCGCCATCGACGCGTTCGCACTGTCCGAACAGGTATTGCCACCGCCTTCAGCGGTGCTTGTGGCGCTGTCCGACGGCTGGATCGGCGGCAGCTTCTGGCCGCACATCGCGTTCACGATGCAGGGGTCTCTGGGCGGTTTGGTGATCGGCATTGCGATCGGCCTGATCGCGGGCGTCATCGTGGCTGAGTGGCGCATTGCCCGCTTGATCTTCTATCCCATCGTCATCGGCATTCAATCGATGCCCACCATCGCGATCGCACCGTTGATCATCGTGTACTTTGGTGTCGGGCTGCCGTCCAAGCTCGTCACCGTCGCCTTGCTGTGCTGTTTCCCGGTCTTCGTCAACACTGTCGCTGGCCTGATGTCGGCCGACAGCAAACTGCTGGACCTTTACCGTGCGGCTTCGGCGACGCGCTGGCGAACTCTGATCGACATCAAATTACCCAGCGCCGCCGAACACATTCTGGCCAGCTTGCAAATCGCGCTGGTGCTTTCCTTCATCGGCTGCGTGGTCTCCGAGTTCATCGCTTCGCGAGCCGGGCTCGGTCATCTGATCAAGATCTATTCCACCGATCTCAACGTCGCTGTGATGTTCGCTGCCATCGTCACGCTGGCCGTCATCGGCGGCGGGCTCGGCTACCTCATCACGTTGGCGCGTCGGAAAGTTGTCTTCTGGCGCTAGGGCGACGCTGAGCAGGTCCCCGCGAGTGTTCGCGCCCTGGTTTGGGATGGGATTGCGTAACCCCCCGATTCAGCCGTCAAATGCTGCCAAAGCCGGTGCGAGCCACGAACCCGAAACGAAAGTAACCCATTCGCTAGGGGGTCGCGGCAAGCGTTCCCAAATCCATGATGGCCCGCTCAATTGCGGGATCAATGGCAACCTGCTGGCCTTTGGAATCGATGCGTCGTCCATAAGCCATTGTTCCCTGTGCAATCTCGGCCGTGCCTCCAAGCTTGAATGCTGCGACCCGTACTTCCAGCTTCAGCTCATTTGACGAAATCTGCAAGACACGAATTTCAAGGTCGCTGTCGTAGCCTGGAGATTGATTGACCTCGATCTGCAAGCCAGCCAGGTGATAGGGACCATCAGGCTTGGTTGCCTGGCGCCAATCGATGCCGCGTTGCTTGAAGGCCTCGGCAACAGCACCATCAAAGTATGGAACCAGGTACATCGCGTGCAGCTCACCCCAGGCGTCGCACTCGGCGTAACGCACCCGCACCCTGTAAGGAATCTTTGTGAACGAATCGGACACCGAACGATTGTGCCGCAGTGCGTCAGGCACCGGCCCAAGTCAGTCACTTGGCACCCCATCGCGCAGCGAACGGTGCATGGCATCCGACGTTCTGACTGCAGATGGATCCGACCCACAGCGGTCGGCAGGGTAGAAAGTTGCCGGTGGAGGAGTTCGACGCGCCGAAACTGTCCGAAGCTCAACTGGCGGCGGACACCGCTTTCAGCCACGCAATCTGTCAGGCCGACCAGACCACACCATCTGGAACACCTTCAATGTGAGCCTGGTGGATGAGCCCCTGCCCAGTGGCGCGCCACATCCTCACGTCTGCAGACCCATACGTCAGGATGTTTGAGCACGTAATCCAGGAAGCGCGCCACACCGGCCGAGCGGCCGGGATGCCCCGACACACGCAAGTGCAGGCTCACGCTCATCAGCTTGGGCTGGGTAGCGCCTTCGGCATACAGCACGTCGAAGCTGTCCTTGGCCCAGGTGAGGAAATCGTCGGACGTGCCCCACCAGCCACGCGCGTACTTGTTGTCGTTGGTGGCGAATGTGTGCGGCACCACCAGGTGCGGCCGGCCGGCAGCGCGCGTCCAGTAGGGCAGGTCGTCGTTGTAGGCGTTGCTGTCATACAGGAAGCCGCCCTCCTCGGCCAGCAAGCGCCGCGTGTTCAGGCTGGGGCCGTATCGGCAGTACCAGCCCAGCGGCCGCCGGCCGATGCTCGCGGTCAGGCTCTGCACGGCGCGCCGGATGTGCTCGCGCTCCTCGGCCTCGGGCAGGTTGAACTGGTTGACCCAGCGCCAGCCGTGGCACAGCACCTCATCACCGGCATCGCGGATGGCCGCGGCCGTGAGTGGCTGGCGCTCCAGCGCCAGGGCTGAGCCACTGATGGTCAGCGGCATCTGCCGTTCCTTGAACAGGCGGAACAAGCGCCAAAAGCCGACGCGGCTGCCGTATTCGAAGAACGATTCAGCAGCCAGATCCCGTCCTTCCACACCGCTGGCGCCCATGCCGGCATCGGTGAGGGTGGCTTCCGATCTTCCGTCGCCGTTGTCGAAGCTGTACTCCGAGCCCTCCTCGATGTTGAGCACAAAGTTGACGGCCAGACGCGCCCCGCCGGGCCACTTGGGGTCTGGAGGTGTAGGGCCGTAGCCGACGTAGTCGCGGGTGTGTTCTTCAT
>JBBQIB010000239.1:0-6923 GCA_038324515.1 Burkholderiales bacterium | reverse complement strand
TACCTGAAGGAAGGCGAGACGAGAGACAAGCGCGACGGCATGCGTCGCTGGATGGCCAAGAACGGCTACGTCTCTGCGCCCGTGTCCATCGACACCAGCGATTGGTACTTCAACGCAGCGTTCCTGCGCCTGCAAGCCCTGCAGGACGAGGCGCGTTTGGTATCGCTGCGCGATGCCTATGTCCGCCACATCCTCGATCGTTCGGCCTATTACGACGAGCTCGCGCGCAAACTGCTCGGCAGGAGCCCCGAGCACGTGATGCTCCTGCACGTGAATGCGATCAACGCCCACTTCCTGCCGCACGTGATTGAGGCGCTTCGGCAACGAGGCTGGGCGATCGTGGCGCCAGCCGAAGCATTTGCAGATCCGATTTATCGCATGACAGTCGATGTGTTGCCGGCGGGCGAAAGTATTGTCTGGTCCATCGCCACGGCTGCGGGCGTCTCTGGCTTGCGCTACCCAGCTGAGGACTCCATCTACGAGGAGCCTGCGCTCAGACTGCTCGGACTCGTGCAGTAGGGGGCCTGCAGCGACTGCCGTCTCAACGCCTGTTCGGATGGTTCCTCTCCCGAAATGCCGATAGGCCCAAATTCCTCGCACCAGCGGCACCCGCGTCGACTCCCTGTGCAGCAGGTTGCCGAACACCGGCACGCCGCGTGGGCCGGGCAGGTCGTCGAACTGGCGCAGGGTGGGCGGTGCCCCGGTGTCCACGGCGCAGTTTAGGAACCGCCCCAGCACTTTCGTCCCGTTCACTTCGCGGCAAGGGAGCTGTAAGCTGTCGGCATGCCTTCCCGCTTGTTGCGATCCTTCTTCACGCTGTCTCTGTCGCTCGCGTTGGCCCTGCCGGCCCTGGCCGCCAAGCCGGGTGAGGTATCGGATCATCGCGTTGAAGCAGATGTTCCGCGGGACGGTGACGCAGACCTCGGTCTACCCGCGCGAGGTGGTCAAGGAAGCTCTGGCGTGCAATTCTGCGGCTGTCGTCCTGGCGCACAACCATCCGTTATGTTGATTGGCTGGTGTCAACCAGGCCCTGCCGACACCATTTGGCGCGGTCTACTTCCGGATTGGCACCACGTTCGGCTTGGCGCCGCGCCGAAGGTCAGCCAGCTCGCGTTCTCGCCGATGCAACAGTGAGCAGGTCTCCTGCCAGGCCGCGAAGTAGTGGTCCACCAGCGCCGCGAGCTTCGTTACCTGTTCACGGTGCTCACGGGCATCTTGCCGCAGGCGCAGCACCTCTCGATTGGTCGGACCCTCGTCGGGGCATGCGCGCTGCTGCAACGCGTGGAGTTCTTGGAGGATGTCTCGGTGATACCGGTACAGCGCGTTGCGCGAGACGCCAGCGCGCTCGCACAGCGCTGCCGCGGTCGGCATGGCGGGCGCGCTGTTGGCGGCGATCTCAGCCAGCGCTTCACGAAGGCGTTGGGATGCCGGCCTGCCGTCAGGCGTCGCACGAGATGCCTTTGCCATCACAGATCCTTCTTGCCTTGGGCGTCTATGGCCCGAACCAGTGAGCGCGCCTCGTTGAGCCGGTCACGCACGATGCGCAGCGTCTGCAGTGGCAACGCCGGCTCGTTGAGCAGCGCTTCTTGGCGGTTGACCTGATCAGCCCAGTAAGGTCGATGCTGGGCTGACACCGAGAAATTCTTGCAGCGTGAGCATGTCGACGGCTCGCGCCTGGCCGGGTTGGGGCCGGCCGCGTTGCCCAGGCAGGCGCTGTGCTCCTCCCTGTAGACACAGAAGCCCCATTCGCAGACGCCAAGCACCAGGCCTGCGTTCACCAGCAAACGCGCGTAGCTCTTGATGTCCTGCTTGATCCGGGCGCCTCTGAAACGCGGGCGCTTGACCATGATCTCTGCCCCGGCCCGGCCGCCGAGTCCCGGGGCGGCCAGCATGTGCTCCCACGCCGCGACCGATTGCTCCAGGACCTCGGCCTCGATCTCTTCGTTTAGGCGGTAGTCCGAGCCGGCATAGCCGTGGTCGGTGACAGCACGCTCGCGGTGCCCGAGATGCTGGGCCAGTGCGAACAAGCCGGTTCTGTCGCGCAGCGCTGCAAAGCGGGCGAAGGTCTTGCGACCTTGATGCGTCGACAGTTGCCAGCGCTTGCCCTCATGCCTGGGCACATCCAACCAGCTGGCGAAGCGCTGCAGCAGTGGCTGCAACCTATGGTTCGAGGCAATGGTCAGCGGCCCAGGACACGAGTTCTGCCATTCGGTGGCGCCGGCTATGCGGCGCCGACGCAGCCACAGCTGCGCCTTGCCAGTCTGAGCGCGATGGCCGGCGGACAACGCTTCCAGAACCGATATGGCCAGAACCGCTGGCGGCGGTGCCACCCACTCATGGGGTCGGCCGTGATACTCGGCTTGACGCTTGAAGATGGCGCCGACGATTACGCGCAGCGCGTCGCCCCCTTCGCCTTCGCCCCGGGCATCGCGAGCCTGTACGCAGCCAGCCTCCAGATGAACGATCTCGCTGACCCTCGGGCCGACCAGGTAGGAAATGACGACGAAGCAGGCCGCGTACAACATGTCGATCACCAGTGCGAGCTCATCGACTGTGCGGATGGGCTGCGAGCGCAACGACACGGCGATGCCGGCCTGCAGTAGCGCACGATTGGCTGCATTGGTTCTGGCATCGTTGCCGCAGCCACGCCGGCATGCGGCATCCATCGCTTCGGCGTAGACCTGCCGAGCCTGCAGGATCGACGTAGCGCCGTTGGTCACCAGGTCGGTGGCACCCTGTACCAGCGCGACGGCGATGGCGTCCGGCGTATGTGGCCAGTGCCGCAACCCCTCCTCCTGTCCGTTGCCGGCCTCCGGGCGACCGCGTCCAGGGCAGGGATCGACCAGCAACGCGTCGTCGATGTCGCCGCGGGCGCGGTAGAGGTAGATCAGCAGGTACACGTACTTCTGCAGCGTGGCCGGCGAGAGCGTCGCCCGCCCGATCCCGGGACGACCGGCAAGCGCGCGCTGAAACTGCAACAGCGCCGCGCCATCGAGATCGGAGAATCGCCTGATGCCAGCCTGCTCCATCCAGCGCACGAGTTCGCGCAGATGCAGGAAGTAGCCGGCCGTCGTTCCCGCGCGCTGAGCGAGGCCGGTGCTCAGTGAGTGGCTGCGGATGTAGGCGATCAGTTGCCGACTGGCGTGCAGCAACGACGCGAACGGCTCGTCTGTGAAGCGCAACCCGCTGGACAGCGAGAAGTTCCAATCCACGCGTATGGGCTTGGTCTCCTCGATGGCGTTCGTCGGGCGCAGGACCCAGACCGGATCGTCCCAGGCCGAGTCCGTCAGGAACCACGACCGATCCAGAAGCGCCGGCTCGCCAGACAGCTTGAACTTCGGGTTGCTCGATGCCATGGCGCCCGCTGCCTCCCCTCATCGAAGTTCGGGCAACGGCGGCAGCTGTGCCACCAGCGACGCCGCCGCGGCGATCTCGCCGGCGGCAAACCGCGGCAGGATGTCTTCCTCCAAGATGCGCAACTGCGGCGCATAGATCGCCTGCCAGCGCGCCGGGTGCAGCGCCGCGGCAGCGGCGCGAAGGTGATCGCCGGCCTGCAGCAGCCTTGCAACGCTGCGAGGGTCCGGCGTGATGATGGCGTTAGGGCAAGTGAAGCAGCCCATGAAGTGCGTACACAAATCGCCCCGCTGCGTCCCCGGAGCGATTCCCGCGAATGGGTCTGTGCAGCCGAAGCCGAACATGGAGACCACTTCGCCTGGTGGCACAGCCGAGTCAGTGTCGGCCGGCAATGCAGACGGCGCCCTGTGTTGGATGACGGTACCCGAGCGGGTCTGCTCGATGTGGCCGATGAAAGCGTGCTGCACAGCAGCGATGCGCGCGCGATGCTGGGCCTGCACTTCGGGCATCTGGACGTAGCGCACTGTCGTGGACAGGTGGGCGTGGTTCGCGACTGCCTTGGCCTGCCGCAGATCGCCCGAGGCACGGTAGAAGCTCGCCAGCACGCTCGAGCGGATGGACACCAGCGAAAAGCGCGGCAAGCCATGGCGCTTGCAGAAGGCTTCAAGCAAATGCTTGACGTGTCCGCTGGACAGCGCACCCGTACCGCGTGGCCCCTTGAACAGAAACAACCGTTCGCGGAGTGCAGGCGCAACCAACGGCCGCAGCCGCTCGTTCCACAGCAGTATGTCCTTGACCAGCGCCGGGGGCTCGAAACGGTCGGTCCTGCTGAAGGTGCGCCGCTGCTGGCTGTGCGCCCGGGCCTTGAACCAGACCAGGGCTTGCCGATCGTCCAGCAGCGGCAATGACTGAAGGCAGTCGCGCCCGAGTTCCGCGATCGGATCGGGATTGCCGGCCGTGTGGATCAGGATGGCCAGGTAGTACGGCAGCAGCGACTCGGCGCGCGGGTAGAGGCACGGCTCGACCTGCTTGAGACCGCCGAGTCTCGCAATGGCGTCGCCGAACTGCCGTTGCCCCGCACGCCTCAGCTCAAGGGCTGTCGGCACCACGCCGCCGCATTGCTGGTCGATGTGCTGTAGCAGCCAGCCCAGAGTGCCGGGCTTGTTGCCGTCGGCGATCCGCTGCGCGGCGGCGGCATCGCGACTTGCACGACCGCGCGAGATGTCGGCTTCACAAGCCTTCAACAGCGCTCGCAGCTGGACGGCCGGAATCTTCTCGCGCGCCTGGGCGTCGCGGTTGCGCCATGGGAATGGATTGAACGGGTAGTCGATGCCTGCTGCGATGACATCGGGCCGGCAGCGTTGCAGCCATTGGAGCAGTATGCAAAGCGCGCCGTAGGCGCTCGATCGGCTCGACTTGGTCCACGGCTGGCCTTCGGGCCTGCGCTGCGCGTTCAACCACTCGATGTAGCGCAGCAGCAGCTCGCGGTTCAGGTCGGCTGTGCTGCCGACGGCGCCCGACTCGTGCGCAAACCTGTCGAAGGTCTTCAGGTAGTGCCAGCGTGTGTGAATGCAGCGCTCGGCCTGCACGCCGAAGTGGCACCAGAACGCCTCAGCCAGCGCCAGTCGGACATCCTCAGGAAGCTCGAGCGCGCTGAAATCGACGACGGTGCGGCGGACCATCCTCGGCATGTCGTACCGCGCCGGCTGCGATGCTTCAGTAGCAGGTACAGCGGCCTTGCCAGGCAGCGTTCGACGCATCGCTCGGCGTGTCGCAGCCATGGTCAAAACTCCGCAGACAGCAGCGTGTCCAGTACGTCCTTGAGAACGACGGCGTCCACGACGATGGCGCGCAGATAGCGATCAGTGGTCTCGATGCGCTCGTGTCCCATCAGCACCTTGACCACCAGCAGTGGATTGATCGCTGCCCCCTCGCTGGCCAGCCGTTCGAGGCGGGCCAGCAGCATGCATGCGAACGTCGCGCGCAGCAGATGAGTCGTGGCCTTGAAACCGCAGCGCAGGCCGGCCGCACTGACCGCACGCTGGTAGGCGCTCTTGCCGGCCGGCGCGCCGCGGGCATTGATGAACAGGGCTGCGTGCTCGGCGCCGCGCTGGCGCGATCGCGCACGCTGCAGCCACGCTTGGCGGTGGCCCGACACATAGCCTGCAGTCTCGTCGAGCAGACTGGCCGAGGCGATCACATGGCCGGGCTTGCGGCCCTTGCGCATGACTTCGATGGTCTCGTACGAGGTGACTTGGTGTCGTCGCTTGGTGATGTCTGCCACACCAAGTCGCAGAAGTTCGCTGACGCGCAGGCCGGTGTAGAGCTGCCAGCGCGCCATCAGGTCGTACGGCGGCGGCAGCGATGCCAGAAGTTCACGTGCCTGCTCGGAGACCAGTGGACGCGGCATCGGCTCGAACTGACGCAGCACGAAGAAGCTTCGCTCGGCCGCCTGTGCCGTGCCCCGAGTAATAGGCCGCGCTGGGTTGGCGACGGTCATGTTGCGTGGGAGGGCTGTCAATGGGGAGGCGCTCAACCAGTGCGCGCGCACGGCCCAGTCGTAGAACCGCAAGACGCCGCGAACGCGGTGGTTGATGGTCGTGACGCGATACGGCCTGCCCGTGTGCGCGCTGGGTTGCTGCAGCATGCGATTGCGGTAGGCCACCAGGTCCACCGCGGTGGCGTTGTCCCAGGGTATGACGTTCTGCTCAAGCGTCTCGAACCAGTCGTACAAGATCTCCGCGTAAGTCCTGAGCGTGTCGGCCGTGTGGGCACGCTGCACAAAGTGTTCATGCAGGTACGCGACCGCTGGCTCGATGAGTTGCCATTGCGCGGTGAACATCAGGGGGAAGCCTGCGGGCCTGGGCTCACGCACGGCGACCGACCGCGCCGCCAGTGCGGCCGGGACCAGGCGCTCGATCACCTCCGACGGTCCCGGTAGTGAAGCCTTGCGCACGATATGAACCATGGCCGCGTCACTCATTGACCAGTCGCTTGACAGCGTCGACAAACGACACGCCCAGGACATGCATGGTCATATCGATGGCGCCGCCGCCTCCGCGACGTGCACGGGTGTCGTACCACTTGACGCCGGCGGTCAGGATCTCGAAGTCACCGCACGCGGTGCTGGCATGCCAACGGCACGACTGATGGTCCTTGACGGGCGTATACGTCGGGTCGAGCTTGACGTGAGTGGCGAGCAGGGCCAGCGTGTCGCTGGCCGGCATCTCGCGGAGCCGCGCCAATGTAGCTGGACTGAATGACCTGCGCGTTGCCTTCACCGCGATCCCCCCAAGTGCCTGCAGCAAGAACTTCGGCGCGGCGGGCTACTCGCCTCTGAAAGAGGCCAGGGCTGCTCGGGCGCTACTCAGTGTCCCGGCAACGAGGTGGAAGCTGCAACGATGTTGACACCGGCGAATGCAACCTAACATCCGAGCGGCCAGTGCGAGCCCTCGCGCGCCGACGAGTTCCTCACTCAGACCCTGAAGTCCGCGCTGAGCCTCGTCGATGTCCGCGTCCTCGACCACATGGTGGTCTCCGGCGCGAACTGCACGAGCTTCGCCGAGAGG
>JBBQIB010000238.1:0-6956 GCA_038324515.1 Burkholderiales bacterium | reverse complement strand
CGCAAGGCCGACCTGGATCGCTGGCGTGCGGTCTTCGCCCGAAACCTGCAGGACCGCGGCGTGAACGCGGTGGCCAGCCGGCAACCCGTCCGGGCAGCGAATCGGAACTACCGCAAGCTTTGGGAAGAGCGAGCGGCGGGTCGAGGGCAACTGATTCGGCAGAGGCCGGTGCAGCGGACCAGTGCGCGTGCGCTGGCTGTTCGGGCCGATGCCATCAAGGCCTGGGAGCAGATTGCGCGCGCGCTGGCCACTTCGAAGGATCCGGCCGACGTGCTCCTTGCCGTGGAGGCAGTGAGGTACCTCGCTGACGTAGCGCCCGGAGGATTGGCGGCTGCGCGAGAAGCAAAACTGCGCGCTGATCGACGCGATGCGGGGCCTACGAAGCTCATTGCCGAAGTCGCACCTCCGAAGAGGGAACGTGGCTCGGAACGCGGTCGCTGAGCCTGAGTGAATTACAAGCTCAACGGGCGTCGCTGAACCTGTCGTTCATGGGTACCTGCCATCGGAAAGCGTTTATCTGCCGCCGCACGGTGCTGCGGTGAGCGCGCTGACGTTGCCGCGGCAGATAAACGTCGATGGACCAAACCGCCGCTCGTGCGTTGGCGCGCGGGGTGTTGGGCAATGTAAGTTTCAGACGCCGCTGGCGTGGCCGATGGGAGGGATATCGGTGCGGCGAGCACGGCCGCGACCTCGGCTCGGGACAACACCTCGGGCAGGCGCTGGGGCGTCAGCGCCATGGGAATCCGCGAGCGCCGGTCGGCCTGCCCTAGCACCTCGCAGATCAGGAAGCGCGTGGCGCTGGAGACCTGATTGACGCCGGTTAGAGCCAATTGCCGATCACGCACGAGGTGCAGCGAATACGCCTGCACCTCCTGATCCGTGATCAGTTCGGGACTACGGTGGTAGTGGCGGGCCATGAGCGAGACGGCCCTGAGATAAGACACCTGGGTGCGCGGCCGAAAGCCGCGCAAGTCCATCGCATCGATCATGCGTTGACGCAGCGTTGTCATCATCGTCTCCGGGTTGCGGGGAACAGACCCCGGAAGCCAAGTTACGACTCAACAACCCGCTGCGACCAGGGGGTCGATCGACCGCGCACCACCACCGCGTCAGCGGTTTGGTTCAAGTCGTTCGGGTTTGGGTATCGAATGTCGTCGTTTACCGAATCTTGACTTTTACCAGCGGCTTTCGCGGATTGCAGTTCATTCTGAAGCGGTTCTACACGGCCAGCCTGAGTAATGAACATCTGGCCGCCGTTCGCGCTCGCCGCCAGCGACCACTTCCGAAACTCAGGTATTTCAGCGAGGTTTATCCGACGCGATGTGCAGAGCATCGTCTGACTTGCCGCTCCCTCAGAAGGTGTGCCGCATGCCCACCTGCATGCCGCGGACATCAACGCCACCCGCCTGAGCCGGCGCGCCCGCGTCCTGGCGTGCCGGCCACAGCGAGAACGCCGCGGTCCCGTCGTTTGAAATGTTGCCCACCGAGCCGTACAGTGCTGTCCGCCGTGACAGCGGGTACCAATAGCCCAATGCGGCCTGCGTCGCATCGCCAGTGCTGCGCCGGTTGCCGACGACCGAGGCGCGGACCTCGCCGCTGCCCGCCGGCACAGTTAGCCCGACCACGTAGCCCGAGGCGCCCGCGGCGCCGGCAGCGGTGTTGCGCTGGTAGTACCCGAACAGGCGCAATGCGTCGAAGCGGTACGTGGCGCCCAGGCCTACAGTGCGCGCACGCACCGTCCCGCCACGGCTGCTATTCACCGATGTCGCGGTGACCTGCACCGAATCGAAGGCCATCCCCACGTAGATGCGATCCTTGGCGTATTCGATACTGGCGGCGGCGTTCTTGTTGTCCGTGCCTTCACCGAGCCTGCCGACAAGCCGGACCGTGACATCGCCCAGCTTGGGCGCCGCGTAGAGGATTGAGTTCGGGTAGGTCGGCGCATACCCGCGCACGGCTGAGCCCTGCAGCAGTGCCAACTGCGCACCCATCATCGCGCGCGCGAAGGGATCGGTCTTGCCGGTGATCCAGATGAAGGGGCTGAAGAAGCTGCCCAGTTCGATGGCGCCCAGCGTCGGCGAGCGCAGGCCGACAAAGGTCTCGCGGTTCCAGAAGGTCGCACTCGCCGGCAAGCCGGTGTCCGCGGCAAGGCCGTGCTCAAGCTTGATGTACGCCAGATTGCCGCCGCCCAGATCCTCGACGCCCCGAAAGCCCAGCAGCGAGGTGTCACTGGAAACGGTGGTTCGCGAACCGACCAGGCCGTCGGTTCGGACCTGATTCACGCTTAGGTCCATTCGGCCGTAAAGCTGCACCGAAGTCGTGGGCGCAGTCGGCACAAACTGCGCCATCGCGACTGCAGGGATTGCGGCAAGCGCGAGTGCACTTGCGAGTCGGAAGGGGATCATCGTGTCTCCTGGATAGGGCGCCTGTGATCAGGCGCTCGCGGTTCTTCGAGCGGTGGGAGTTCTGACTCTGCGCTGTCCGGGCCAAAAAGCGCTGGCGGGTACAACCTACCGAACAGTAGGTTGGTACTGTATCGGGCCACGACGCCCTGCGCAACGCGGCGCGGGAATATTGGCATTCGGAGATTCCCTATGGCGACCTGCGGCGCTGCGGCGCTCGGCCAGCCGCAGGCTGGGGTGACACTTCCCTGAATCCGTGACCTCCACCGCCCCGTGGCCGCAATTGCGGCACGGTCTTTGGAATTCGGCGCCCACTGTGCGGCCATGTGGCGTCGCATGGGGCTGTCTACTCGACGCGCGAGGTGGACGTTCGACAGCCCGGGCGCCATGAATGACTGCGTGGCGTTCTTCGCCAGGCCGCGATAGCGCAACTTGGTGACGCCCCACAAGCGCTTTACGACGGCAAAGACATGTTCGACCAGTTCACCTGCACATGTCCGGGCTGATTCATCGACCACACGCTGGCCAATGGCGCAGCCGAGCCGAAGCCCGATTCCAGCCGCGTCAGCAGTGGCGCCTTCGGCCCCGCTGCGCACGGTCGCTGTGCCAGCGGGATAACGCGCTTGAGGTTGTCCTCAGTGTCCTTGGTCGAATGCTGGCGGCCCGGGCGCAGCGAAGATTCCAGCGGCCAGCCGTAGGCACCAATGCACGACGCCCAGCGGGCAGTAGCCGTCCACGCCGGCGTAGGTGCGCCCTACGCCCTCCTTGGCCGTGCCGCCGTTCCGTTCCCCATCCCAAAGGTATCGATGTCCTATCGTCATGCCGCGCGCACTGTTGCTGCGCTGGGAGATGGAGGCCCAGGCGCGCTACCCGGCCATCAAGCGGCTCTATCTTGGCGCGAGAAGGTGAGGCCCGATTTCATTGAGAGCACGAACACCGCATAGCTGCATGCTGCGTCTGAACTCGTCCTGCAGGATTTCGAGCGCACGCATGGCGCCCTCTTCGCCTCCTGCAAGTGCCCCGAAGAGGGTCGCTCGGCCCAGCAGCACCCCGTCCGCGCCCAGTGCAAGAGCCTTGAGGATGTCCACGCCACGACGGATGCCGCCATCGACCAGGACACTTGCGCGCCCGTCCACAGCTTTGACGATGTCGGGAAGCGCGTGTGCCGTGGCAATCGTGCCGTCCAGTTGGCGGCCGCCATGGTTGGATACGACCACGCAGTCGCATCCGAGTCGAACCGCGCGGACTGCGTCGGGCGGGCTGACAATGCCTTTCACAATCAGCTTGCCGCGCCATGCGGACCGCATCAGTGCGAGTGCATCCCAATCGAACGACGGATCGAAGTGACGCCCCGTCGTTGAAACCTCATCGGCTGCCCCGGACACCGCCGGTACATGGTCAGCCAGGTTCTCCAGCACAGGCATCCCCCGGGTCAGCATTTCCAGCGACCAGCGAGGCCGGAGTGCGAACTGCAGCATGTTCAGTGGCGTGAATCGGAATGGAAACGAAAAATCGTTGCGAAGGTCCCTCTCGCGCTTCCCACCGACCGCCAGGTCGACGGTGACCATCAGCGCCTCGTATCCCGCAGCGTTTGCCCGTTCGATGAGTCGCATGGTGCGGCTCCGGTCTTTGAGCACGTAGGCCTGAAACCATAGACGTCCGGGGGCTTCAGCCGAAATGCGTTCAATGGACGTGGTGGCCGATGTAGAGAGTGAGTACGGAATCCCGAAAGCCCTTGCCGCCTTCGCGATGGCAACATCGCCGTTGGCGCGGCCATACCCCACGGCGCCCGTCGGTGCAATTGCGATCGGCAGCCTGGCAGGGGAGCCGATCAATGTGCCTGTCGTATCGACTCGCGCAACGTTCACAAGAACCCTCGGGCGGAGTTTTGTTTCTTCCCAGGCGGTCCTGTTGTCCCGCAGTGTCAACTCGTCTTCCGCGCCGCCATCGAAAAAGTCAAAAATTCCCTTCGGAAGTTCGCGCCTGGCCAACTGCCTCAGGTGATCGATCGAGTGCGCTTTCGTGACACTGGACATGAGGTGTTCGATACAGTTTTCGAGCCCGGGATCAAAGACTGTTGTCCAGCACCATCATCAGCACAAAACCCAGCATCAGGCCCATCGTGGCTGCAGCCTCATGGCCCTTGCGATGCGACTCCGGAATGATTTCATGGCTGATGACGTACAGCATCGCCCCGGCCGCCAGCGCAAGCCCCCAGGGCAGCAGGGATGCCGACAGGCCGATGAGCAGTGCGCCGGCCACTGCGGCGATGGGCTCGACCAGCCCTGAAGCGATGGCCAGGCCGGCCGACAGCCAGCGGCCATATCCCACCACGCGCAAGGCCAGTGCGACGACCATGCCCTCGGGTACATCCTGAATCGAGATGCCAGTAGCGAGTGCCTGCGCGCCGACCGGGTCGCTGCCGGCAAAAGCCACGCCGATGGCCAGGCCCTCGGGGACGTTGTGCAAGGCAATCGCGAAGACGAACAGCCAGGCCCGCTTGAGCGCAATCGCCTGCGGTCCCTCATGGCCCTTGATGAAATGCTCGTGTGGCACGAGCCGGTCCATGAGCAACATCGCCAGCGCGCCCAGCAACACCCCCGCACCGACCAGTGTGCCGGCACCCCACCGGCCTGCGCCGCCCTCGCGCGCCGCTTCCAGCGCCGGCAAAACCAGCGAAAAAGAGCAGGCCGCTAGCATCACACCCGCGCCGAAGCCGAGCAGCGCGTCGCACGTGCGCTGCGAATACTGCTGGCGCCGCAGAACGGGCAGGGTCCCCAGCGCGGTTGCCAGAGCCGCGACCATCCCGCCCAGCAGGGCGCCAGAGATTCTTGGATCGTTCCAGATCGGCGCGCGAACCAGTTCCATCAAGATGACAAGGGCACCGGTCACCACGATGCCGAACCCCAGCCAGGTGCGCCAGCGTGGCGCCCGCAGACCAGTGGCCTGTGTCAGTTTAGAGTTCATGACAATCCTTCTTGCGCATGGTCACCGATCGCGACATGCAGCAAGGCAGCAAGTCCATGTTCCAGCGCGGCCAGGTAGCGCTCGATGGCATCGGGCAATTGGTCCGGGTCATCCACGGCCTCCCCATGCGCGCCGAACGCAGCAGCCACGGCGTCGAAGCGGCGCACGGGCCCGCCAAGCTTGGACTGAAAGCGCATCGAGCGTGCCGCTGCTCCTTGCGGATAGACAAGCTCGGTTGCGTTCCTGACCGCAGCCCAGCCCGCGTTGTCCAGAACCACGGTGAAAATCGGCAGCGCCTGCTCCTGTGCCACCGCATACACCGACGTGGGTGTGCCCAGATGAAAGCTGCCATCACCGACGATCTGCACCACACGGCTCTGCGGGCGCGCGAGTTTCGCGCCCAGGGCCATGGCCCCGCTGTAGCCCAGCCCACCACCTGCAGAGCTGATGTAGCTGCCGGGCACGGACCGATCGATATGGTTCAACACCGCGCCGGCATTGCGCACGGCTTCGTTGACCACGATGTCCTCGGGCTGCAATGCGTGGTTCAGGCAGTGACACGCGTAGTCCGCGGCAATCGCGCCATGCTTGCCCGGGCGCGCCCGGGCTTGTGCGAGCCGCTCGCCACGTTCGGCGCGCGCTGCCTGCAGCGCAAGCAGGCGCTCCTGGACTTGCTGCTCGAAGGCTGCTGTCGATCGGGCCGCAAGCGCGACGCCTACCTCTCGCAGAACCGCAGCGCAGTCTCCTTCCAGCCGCAGGTGCGAGGCAAAGCCCCACATGGGCAAATCGCGCTTGATCGGGTCCACATCCACATGCACGACGTAAGCGCTCGGCGCGAGCAAGTTGTCGTGTCCCAGCCAAGGCACATCCACATCCAGCAAGAGCACGAGGTCGGCGCCAGGCAGCACTTTGCGCGGATCGAAACCGGCGTGGCAGACCGAGTCGCGCCTCAGGTTCAAGTCGACAGGGTTGTGCTCGACGACACACAGGCCGGCTGAGTGCGCGAGCGCTTCCAGCTGCGCTACCGCGTCCTTGCTTCGACCGAGGTAGGAGGTGATCACCACCGGCTTTTCGGCGGCCATCAGGCGCGCCGCGATGCTGGCTGCGACTTCTGGCGAGCAGCCGCCGCGCAGCACCGGCCCATAGTCCGCTTGCGGGTAGGACCTGACCTCATCGGACGCCCATTCCTGCGCCAGCACTTCCCGCGGCAACGTGAGATACACCGGACCTGCCGGCGCACTGTGCGCCACGGCGTGCATGCGCCTGAACACTTCCTTGATGTTGATACCCACGGCCAGGTCGTACTCCCACTTGACGAAGGGTCGCACCAGGCTGGCGATATCGAAAGGGTCCTGCATGTAGTGGACATAGTGGTCGCGTGAACCTGTCAGCTCGCCGTGCAGTGTCACGGGTGCGCGGCCGGCCAGCAGCAATACCGGTGTGCGCCGCCGGAACAGGTTGTGCAGGCCGAGCGCGGCGTTGGCGGAGCCGACGTCCACATGCACCAGCACCGCCTGCGCACGCCCCGTCATCGCTGCAAAACCGCCTGCCATGTGGACCGCAACATTCTCGTGCGGGCAAAGTACC
>JBBQIB010000237.1:0-6972 GCA_038324515.1 Burkholderiales bacterium | reverse complement strand
ATCAAGGCCAGCGTGGAATTGATCTTCAGCGCGTTGAAGATGAAGGGCAGGGCGCCGGGCAGGCGCAGCTTGGCCAGCGTGGCGTTGTGGCTGGCGGCATAGGTGCGCATCAGGTCGCGGTGCATGGCGTCGGTGGCCGCCAGGCCGGCCAGCGTATTGACCAGCATCGGGAAGAAGGTCACCACGGCGGCGACGGCTGCCTTGCTGTGCCAGTCGAAACCGAACCACATCACCATGATGGGCGCGATGCCGACGATGGGCACGGCGCCGGCCAGGCCGGCCAGCGGCAGCAGGCCGCGTTTGAGAAAGTCGACACGGTCGCACAGCAAGGCTGCCGCCAGGCCCGCGCCGCAGCCGATGGCATAACCGGCCAGCACGGCGATGGCGGTTTGCTGGAAGTCGGGCCACAGCACTTCCCAGCGCGTGACCAGGGCCTGCGCCACGGCATGCGGCGCGGGCAGCAGCACACGCGGCACGTTCCAGCCCACGACGCCCACCTCCCAGATGAACAGCAGCGCTGCGCCCAGCAGGCCCGGCGCCAGCAGGCGCAGAGGCTTGGGCTGCTGCAGCAGCGCCAGGCGGTTCAGCGTCAGCCCGGCCAGCACGGCCCAGGCAGCCAGTGCCAGCCACAGGACTGGCGTGTCTTGCGCGCGCGGGCCGCTGCCGTGCACTTGCAGCATGATCCAGGTGGACAGCGCGATCAAAGCAGCGAAGACGGCAACAGCACGCAGCACAGGCCCGGACTGAAGCACGCTCGTCGGCGCAGTCATAGGTGCAATCACGGGCGCAATCACAGGCGCAATCAAGGGAGCACCCACGTTCGCACCCACCTTCGCACCCACCTTTGTATTCAAGGCCGCGTCCCCATCAGCCGCGCCGTGGCCCGCTCGGCCAGGCTCACCAGGCCCACCAGCGCCACGCCCAGCAGCGAGGCCATCACCAGCGCAGACCAGATCTGCACCGTCTGGCCGAAGTACGAGCCCTGCAGCAGCCTGGCGCCCAGCCCGGCCTGTGCGCCGGTGGGCAATTCACCCACGATGGCGCCCACCAGGCTGGTGGCAATGGCCACTTTTGCGCTGGCGAACAAGAAGGGCACGGCGGCCGGCAGGCGCAGCAGCCACAGCAGCTGGGGGCGGCTGGCGCTGTAGGTGCGCATCAAATCCATTTGCAGCACCTCGGGGCTGCGCAGGCCTTTGACCATGCCGATGACGATCGGAAAAAAACACAGGTACATCGAGATCACGGCCTTGCTCACCAGCGGCGGGTAGCCCAGGCTGCCCAGCACCACCACGGCCATCGGCGCGAT
Source organism: Burkholderiales bacterium (assembly GCA_038324515.1). Taxonomy (GTDB): domain Bacteria; phylum Pseudomonadota; class Gammaproteobacteria; order Burkholderiales; family Burkholderiaceae_C; genus Rubrivivax. The sequence goes on along the minus strand of JBBQIB010000237.1, from coordinate 5,666 downwards.
GGCCAGGATGGGGATGGTTTGCGAGGCGATGATCCAGGGCAGCAGGCCGCGGTCGAGCAAGCTGCTGTGCACCACCCCGATGGCCAGCACCACGCCCAGCAGCAGGCCCAGGCCAAAACCCAGCAGCGTGGCCGACAGCGTCACGCCGGCATGGAACAGCAGGTTGCGCGGGCTGTCGATGTCGTGGTCGACCAGGCTGCTGTAGAAGTCCAAGGCTACCTGGTGCGGCGCGGGCAGCACCGGCCGCTCCATGGCCCAAGCGGCGTTGACCAGGTCTGTCCAGCCCCAGGGGGTGCCCAGGTTGTTCAGCCGTTCGATGACCTGGGGTGCGTTCAGCCACACGGCGCCAACGTACCAGAGCAACAGGATGCAGCCGACCACCACCAGCACCGGCAGCCAGCGGCCGCTGAGTGGGGCCACCGCCCGGCGCGTTGGCGCGGGCAGGGCCACGTCAGTCATAGCTGTGCCCGGCACGCAGGGCCTGCCGTACACGGTGGGCCACTTCTGCAAAGACTGTGCTTTCGCGTGTATCCAGCAGCCTGCCAGCGGGAAGGGGGTTGTCGATGACCTCCAGGATGCGCCCTGGCCGCGGGCTCATGACAACGATGCGGTTGCTCAGGAACACCGCTTCGCTGATGCTGTGGGTGACGAAGATGACGGTCTTGCCGGTGGCTTCCCACAGCCGCAGCAGCTGTTCGTTCAGATGGTCGCGGGTGATCTCGTCCAGCGCGCCAAAGGGCTCGTCCATCAGCAGCATCTGCGGCTGCAGCGCCAGCGCGCGGGCGATCGACACGCGTTGCTGCATGCCGCCCGACAGCTGCCAGGGGTACTTGCCTTCGAAGCCGTTCAATCCCACCAGCTCGAGCTGCTGGCGTGCGCGGCTGTCGCGTTCAGCGGCGGGCAGGCCCATGATCTCCAGCGGCAGCATGACGTTTTTAAGCACGTTGCGCCAGGGGTACAGCGCCGCCGCCTGGAATACGTAGCCGTAGGCGCGCTGCAGCCGGGCTGCTTCCGGGCTCATGCCGTTGACGCTGATGTTGCCCGAGGTGGCTCGCTCCAGGTCGGCGATGACGCGCATCAGCGTCGTCTTGCCGCAGCCCGAAGGGCCGATGAAAGACACGAATTCACCGCGCTCGATGCTGAGGTTGATGTCGGAAAGTGCGGTGACCGGGCTGTCGGCAGTCTGGAAGATGAGGGACAGGTCCTTGGCGACAACGGCAGGCGCAGCAGGACTCATCCGCCCCGGTCTCCAGCTTTTTCACCGAACGCCATGCCGGCGCGTTCCAGCATGGCATGCAGCAGCACATTGCAGCCGGCGGTGATGTGCTCGGGTTTGGCGTCTTCGATCTCGTTGTGGCTGATGCCGTCCTTGCAGGGGATGAAGATCATGCCGCTGGGCGCCAGGCGCGACATGTAGACGGCATCGTGGCCGGCGCCGCTGATCACCGGCATGTGGCTGTAGCCCAGCATCGCGGCGGCCTTTTGCACGCTTTTCACGCAGTCGGCATGAAAGGGCGAAGCGGTGTAGTGCGACACCAGTTCGATGGTGATGGGCAGGCCGCTCTCGGCAGAAATCTTGGCGGCGACAGCGCGGATGTCGGCGTCCATGGCATCGCACAGCGCGTCGGTGGCGTTGCGCAGGTCGATGCTGAACGTCACCTGGCCCGGGATCACATTGCGGCTGTTGGGGTGCACCTTGACCATGCCCACCGTGCCGCGGCCATGGTTCTGCCCATCGGCCTGCGGGTGGCGGTGCGCGCAGGCCACCACTTCTTGCATCAGCTTGGCGGCCACCTGCAGCGCGTCTTTGCGCAGCGCCATCGGCGTGGGCCCTGCATGCGCTTCCATGCCGGTGACGACGCAGTCATACCAGCGGATGCCCAGCACGCCGCCGACCACGCCGATCGTGATGTCGTGGTCTTCCAGCACCGGGCCTTGTTCGATATGGGTCTCGAAGTACGCGCCGATGGGGTGGTCGCCTGGCTCTTGCGGGCCGATGTAACCGATGCGTTCGAGCTCGTCTCGCACGGTCTTGCCGTCGCTGTCCTTGGCGGCATAGGCTTTTTCCAGCGTGAAGGCCTTGGCGAACACGCCCGAGCCCATCATCACGGGCACGAAGCGCGAGCCTTCTTCGTTGGTCCAGAACGCGACTTCGATGGGCGCTTCGGTTTGCACGCCGTGGTCGTTGAGCGTGCGCACGACCTCGATGCCAGCCAGCACACCGTAGTTGCCGTCGAACTTGCCGCCCGTGGGCTGGGTGTCGATGTGGCTGCCGGTCATGATGGGCGGCAGGCTGTTGTTGCGGCCCGGGCGGCGCATGAAACCGTTGCCGATCTTGTCGACGACGATCTCCATGCCGGCTTCCCGGGCCCAACCCAGCACCAGGTCGCGGCCTTGTTTGTCCAGGTCGCTCAGCGCAAGGCGGCACACGCCGCCCTTTTGCGTGGCGCCGATGGCGGCCAGCTGCATCAGGCTGTCCCACAAGCGTTGGCCGTTGATGCGCAACTCGTCCAGGTGAATTCGAGTTTTCATGTCCATGGGGGTTCTCCTGGTTAATGGCTAATGGCTAATGGCTAATGCCTAATGGCTAATGGCTAACGTGTCAAACGCGGTTCACTGACAAACGTGTCTAAGGTGCCGAGCGCACGACCGCGGTGGGCGCCAGATCGGCGGTGCGGCGGTTCACGGCAGCGAAGTTGGTGCCAAAGGTCGGCCGCCTGATGTAGCGGCCGGCGCCCGCCACAGCGCGCAAGTCGCCGGCGGTGTAGACCAGATGGCCCTGGCTCACGGTGTGGCTGGCCACGCCCCGCACGTTGCGGCCTTCGAAGACGTTGAAGTCGCCCTTGCTGCGCTGGTGCTGGGCGGTGATCGTTTTGGTGGCGAGCGGATCCCACAACGCAATGTCGGCATCCGCACCTTCGACGATGCAGCCCTTTTGCGGGTAGATGTTGAAGATCTTGGCCGTGTTGGCCGAGGTGATGGCAACGAACTCGCTGGGTGTCAAGCGGCCGGTGTTGACGCCAGCGTCCCAGATCACGCTCATGCGGTCTTCGATGCCGCCGCAGCCGTTGGGGATCTTCGTGAAGTTGTCGCGGCCGGCGGCTTTTTGCGGCGCGCAGAACACGCAGTGGTCGGTGGCGGTGGTCTGCAGCTGGCCGCTTTGCAGGCCACGCCACAGCATCTCCTGGTGGCCCTCGGCGCGGCTGCGGAAGGGCGGGCTCATGACGTAAGCGGCGGCGGTGGCGAAGTCGGGGTGGCGGTAGACGCTGTCGTCCAGCACCAGGTGGCCGGCCAGCACTTCGCCGTAAACCCGCTGACCACGGGCGCGTGCGCGGGCGATGGCGTCGGCCGATTCAGCGCAGCTGACGTGCACGATGTAGATCGGCACACCCAGCACGCCGGCAATGGCGATGGCGCGGTTGGCGGCCTCGGCTTCGACCATGGGCGGGCGGCTCAGCGGGTGGCCTTCGGGGCCGGTGATGCCCAGTTTTTGCACCTCGGCCTGCAGCAGGAAAACCAGCTCGCCGTTTTCGGCGTGCACGGTGGGCATGGCGCCCAGCTCCAGCGCGCGGCGAAAGCTGTTGACCAGCGTTTCGTCGTCGCACATGATGGCGTTCTTGTAGGCCATGAAGTGCTTGAAGCTGTTGATGCCTTCTTCGCGCGCCAGGGTGCCCATGTCGGCGTGCACGCTCTCGCTCCACCAAGTCACGGCGACGTGAAAGCCGTGGTCTGCCGCTGACTTCTCTGACCAGCCGCGCCACATGCGGTAAGCGTCCATCAGCGGTTGCTGCGGGTCGGGGATGACGAAATCGATGATGCTGGTGGTGCCGCCGGAAAAGCCTGCTGCGGTGCCGCTGAAGAAGTCGTCGGCCGCCACCGTGCCCATGAAGGGCAGCTGCATGTGGGTGTGCGGGTCGATGCCGCCGGGCAGCAGCAGTTGGCCGCTGGCGTCCAGCGTGGGCGTGCCGGGTGGGGCCTGGGTGGTGGCGGCGGCGCCCAGCGCAGTGATCTTGCCGTCGACGCACAACACGTCGGACTTGAACTCGCGGTCGGCGTTGACCACCGTTCCGCCACGGATCAGAAGGGAGGTGCTCATTTTGCGGAGTTCAGGTTGGGGAATTCAGGTTGAGGAATTCAAGTTGGGGTGTTCATGCCGGTGAAGCTGTGCAACTCAGCCCACCCGCATGGGGTTGTTGGGGTGCGCGGTCCAAGGCCCGTAGTCTGCACGCACGGCCTGCCCCGTGCGCGTGTCCACCACCCCGGGCGCCACGGGCCGCATCGTGATGCACTGCGGTACGGGGCACACGGTGGTGCACAGGTTGCAGCCCACACACTCTTCGTCCTTGATCTCGAACCAGCGCTGGCCGTTCTTGCTGGCCGTGATGGCCTGGTGCGAGGTGTCTTCACACACCACATGGCAGCGCCCGCACTGGATGCACAGGTCCTGGTCGATGTGGGCCTTTTCGGTGTAGTTCAGGTTCAGGTGCTGCCAGTCGGTGACGGTGGGCAGGGCTTTGCCGCGGAAGTCCTCCACCGTGGCATAACCGTACGTGTCCATGTAGTTGGCGAGGCCGTCGACCATGTCCTGCACGATCTTGAAGCCGTAGACCATGGCGGCGGTGCACACCTGCACCGTGCCGCAGCCCAGGGCGATGTACTCGGCCGCGTCGCGCCAGTTGCCGATACCGCCAATGCCGCTGATCGGCAGCCCGCGCGTCGCCGCGTCGCGGCCGATTTCGGCCACCATGTTCAGCGCAATGGGTTTCACCGCCGGGCCGCAATAGCCGCCGTGCGAGCCCATGCCGGCGATGGCCGGGCTCATCGTCATGCGCTCCAGGTCGACGCCCATGATCGAGCTGACGGTGTTGATCAGGCTCACCGCATCAGCACCCCCGGCCTTGGCCGCGCGTGCAGGCTGGCGAATGTCGCTGATGTTGGGCGTGAGCTTGACGATCACCGGCATCCGGGTGGCCTGCTTGCACCACTCGGTGACCATCTGGATGTACTCGGGCACCTGGCCGACTGCCGAGCCCATGCCGCGCTCGCTCATGCCATGCGGGCAGCCGAAGTTCAGCTCGATGCCGTCGGCGCCGGTGTCCTGCACGCGCGGCACGATGGCCTTCCAGGCGGCCTCGGTGCAGGGCACCATCAGCGACACCACCATGGCGCGGTCGGGCCAGTCGCGCTTGAGTTGGCGGATCTCCGCCAGGTTCACCGCCAACGGCCGGTCGGTGATGAGCTCGATGTTGTTGAAGCCGATGACGCGCCGGTCGGCGCTGTGCATGGCGCCGTAGCGCGGCCCGCTGACGTTGACGATGGGCGGGCCTTCTTCGCCCAGCGTCTTCCACACCACGCCGCCCCAGCCGGCTTCGAAAGCGCGGTTGACGTTGTAGGCCTTGTCGGTGGGCGGCGCGCTGGCCAGCCAGAACGGGTTGGGGCTGTGGATACCCAAAAAGCGCGTGCGCAGGTCAGCCATGTTGGGCTCCGATACTGGCGGTGGTGCTGGCGCCGGCGCCCGTGCTGGCGTTGGTGCTGGTCAGTTCGGCGTGGATCGACCGCGCCGCCACTTTGCCATGTTCGACGGCTTCTACGCTCAGGTCGCGCCCGCCGTGGCGGCAGTCTCCGCCGGCCCAGACACGCTGCAGGCTGGTGCGGCCCTCGGCATC
>JBBQIB010000236.1:0-6998 GCA_038324515.1 Burkholderiales bacterium | reverse complement strand
GCGGTGGTCGGCGCGTGGGCTGCTGGCCAGCGCCTGGTCCATGCAGTCCAGCACCAGCTCGGTGGCTTCGTCGCCGTTGGTGTGGGTGTGGATCTGCACGCCGGCTTTCAGGCCCAAGGTGTAGACCTCTTTCATCGCCTCGGGGGCGGTGTACCAAAGGCCGTTGGGCTGGCCGTTGAAATAGCCCGGCCAGCGCAGCCGGGCCGAGAAGCCCTGGATCGAACCATCGGCCACCACCTTGATGCAGCCCAGGCGCATGCGCTCAGTGCTTTGCGCGCGCAACTGCAAGGCCCGCTGCACCGCATCCACGGGCTTGATGCCGATCAAACGCAAGAACGACACGATGCGCACCGGGTAGTCGGCTTCTTCTGTGATGCGGGCCAAGGTCTGCACTTCTTCGTCACCCAGCGTGGCGGCCAGATCGGTGGCCGTGGTGACGCCGGCGCGCACGCACAGCCGTGCAAAGTCGCGGATGCCGGTCTCGTCGCCCGACAAAAATGAGCGGCTCAAGCCCACGTGCTCCAGCAGCGGCATCATGCCTTCCGGCCCTTTCATCTCGCCGGTGGGAATGCCATCGGCACCCAGCGGGATGGCGGGATGGTCGATGCCGGTGCGCAGCAACCCCGCTGCCTGCAAAGCGGCGCTGTTGACGTTGAGGATGTGGCCGCTGGCGTGCAGCACACCTACCGGCCTGTCGGTGCTGACGCGGTCCAGATCGGCGCGGCTGCAGCGCTGTGCGCCAAAGTAGATGGGGTCAAAGCCCCAGCCGACGATCGGGCCCTGGCCGGTGCAGGCCGCTGTGCTGGAGGCTGGCGTGGCTGGCGTGGCTGGCGTGGCCAGCGCGGCGACCACCGCATCCAGACTCTTCAGTCCCGGCCAACTTTTGCCACGCGGATCGGTGGCATCAAAGTAGCCACAGTACACATAACGCCACAAAGTGCCAGCCATCAGATGGCTGTGCCCTTCGACCAGGCCGGGGATCAGGATTTGGTCTGCGAAGCGGCGGTCCAGCGTGTGTGGCCCCCAGCCGCCGAGATCGCCCAGTGGGCCAACGCCCAGGATGCGCCCGTCGCGCACTGCCACATGAGTGGCGGCAGTGCGTGATGCCGCAGTGCTGCCAAAGCTGAGGATCTGGCGTGCTTCGAACACAGTGGTGTGTGGAGGAATGGCGGGTGTGCGCATCGTTGGCTTCTTGCTGACTCAGGGCTGTGGTGAATTGGCGCAGGGCGTGTCGATCAAAAAACATCCTCGCACACTCTCCAAGTTCGGCCCAGCATGCTCAGCCCTGGTTGACGGCCCTGGTTGACGGCCCTGGTTGACGGCCCCGCTCGACCGCCCTGGTGAGGGCCCTGCTTGACGGCCTTGGTTGAGGGCCCAGATTGTCGGCCCGGATTGTCGGCCCAGATTGTCGGCCCCGATGCGGATGCGCGAAGTGACCAGCCTGCTTGCTCACCACTCGCGAGAGCTCTTTCAGATCGCTGGATGGGTGCATCAACACGGTTCTCTTGGTTCATTTCCTTCAATCGCAAATGGCTCGGCTGGCACAAGATTCGGGATCACTCAACACGCAGGAACCCATCCCCATGTCAAATTTCACTCAATCCATACGCGGCCGCTTGTGGCTTGGATTTGGTCTGATTCTGTCGATCTTGCTGGTCGTGACGCTGGTGGCCGGACGCAAGGCCAACATCATTGATCACGCACTGCAGAACAATGCCGTGTCGGCCAGCGTGCAGCGTTATGCAATCAACTTCCGCGGCTCTGCGCATGACCGTGCCATTGCGGTGCGCGATGTGGTGAGTGCTGCAACGCCAGAGCAGCGCACAGCTGAACTTGCCACCATCGACAAGCTGGCGGCCTTCTATGCTGAATCTGCAGACAAACTGGAGGTATTGCTCAAGGCGCCGGGGGCGCCTGCTGAGTGGGCAGAACTTGTCCAGGCCATCCAGGCCATCGAGCAGAAGTCGCTGAACAGCACCAGGCAGGTCATCAGCGCGGTGGAAGCAGGGCGGATGGACGAGGCGCGCGCCATGCTGTGGGCCGAAGTCAAGCCGCAATACAGTGAATGGCTGGCTGCGATCAACAAGCTCATCGACCACGAAGAGGTCAAGATCCAGGCGGGTATCGGTGCTGCCAGCGGCGAAGCAGGCAACTTCCTTGGCTTGATGCTGGCGGCATTGGCTCTGGCCTTGGTACTGGGCGTTGCGGCGGCCACACTGACGTCGCGCAGCATCCTGCAGCAATTGGGTGCAGAACCGGCGGAGCTCGCCAGCGCCGCTGAGCGGGTAGCCGATGGCGACCTGAGCCCGCTCACCGGGGTGCAAAGTGCGCGAGCCGGCAGTGTGTTGGCATCGCTGGGCCGCATGCAAAGCAATTTGGCCGACATCGTGCAGCAGGTTCGGCAGACCGCTGACCTGATCGCCACAGGCTCTCAGGAAATTGCGACGGGCAATGCCGATTTGAGCAAACGTACCGAGGTCCAGGTCGGCAATCTGGAGCAGACGGCGGCATCGATGCGCCAGTTGGAGCAGGCCGTGCAAGGCAACACCGAAGCTGCGGTGCTGGCTGACAAGATGGCAATGGGCGCATCGGCTGCTGCGGAGCAGGGTGGCACGGTGGTGGGCAGTGTCGTGACGACGATGCAGGAGATCGCAGAATCGTCTAGGAAGATCGCCGACATCATCGGCACCATTGACGGCATTGCCTTCCAGACCAATATCCTGGCGCTCAATGCTGCTGTCGAAGCGGCGCGCGCAGGCGAACAAGGCAGGGGCTTTGCGGTTGTGGCTTCAGAGGTTCGCAGCCTGGCTCAGCGCTCGGCTCAAGCGGCGCGAGAGATCAAGAGCCTGATCAACAGCAGCATGGAGAAAGTGGACAACGGCAGCCGTCTGGTGGCCGATGCCGGCCAAGCCATGGACGGCATCGTCGATCAGGTCAAAAAAGTGACCGGTCTGATCAACCAGATCTCTGCAGCCAGCGTGGCGCAGAAGGACGGCATCGCCGAGGTGGGTGGATCGGTGCAGAGCCTGGACAGCGCAACCCGGCAGAACAGCGCCCTGGTGGAACAGAGCGCTGCGTCATCGGAGAGTCTGCGTCAGCAAGCTGTGCGGCTGACGCAGACTGTGAGTGTGTTCAAGCTGCGTGAGCCGGCCTGAAACCGGGACTTGCCTCCAGACATTGCAGACCGGGCCATGGCTTGAGCCAGCTGCTGCGTCTGCTTCAAGGCAAGTGCGGTGGCGCAGGGAGATCCAGCAGCTTCAGCCGTTGCACCTTGCCCGAGGGGCCGCGCGGCAGGCTGGTGACGAAGCGCAGCACCTTGGGTGTCTTGTAGCGGCCCAGGTGCAGCTCGCAAAAGGCGCGCAGGCTGCTTTCCACTTCAGCGGTGCTTGCCGTCAGGCCGCAAGCTGTCTCTTCGTTTGCGGCTCCAGCTTGTGCTTCTGAGTGTGCGTGCGCTTGTGAGAGGGCTTGTGAGAGAGCTTGTGCGTGCGCTCGTGCTTGCAGCGCCCCGTGGGATTCGCGCAGCACCACACAAGCCATGATCTCTTGCCCGTAGTGTTTGTCCGGGATGCCCACCGCCGCAGCCTCCAGCACCGCCGGGTGGCGCAGCAGCACTTCGTCGATTTCACGCGGGGCGATGTTTTCGCCGCCTTTGATGATCAGCTCTTTGATGCGGCCGGTGATGAAGAAAAAGCCGTCGCTGTCGCGGTGGCCCAGGTCGCCGGTGCGCAGCCAGCCCTCGGGTGTGAAAGTGGCGTGGGTGGCGGCTTCGTTTTTGAAGTAACCCAGCATCACGTTGGGGCCACGGATCACGATTTCGCCTGTTTCGCCGTCTGGCAGGGGTTGCAGATGGGGGTCGATCACAGCCGCTTCGCAGCCCGAGGCCCGGCCCACCGCGCCCAGCTTGCGCTGGCTCGCGTTCATCGGGTTGCTGAAGGCGGGCGCCATGGTTTCGGTCAAGCCCATGGTCTCGACCACGCCGATGCCAAAGCGCTGCTCAAAAGCCTGCAGATGCTCGGGCGGCAACGCAGCCGAGGCCGAGCGACAAAACCGCAAGCCTGCGGTGCTGCCGCTGGCCGGGTTGGCGCCCTCCAGCAGGTACGAGATCATCGTCGGCACGACGTTGAGCCAGGTGCAGGCGGCGTCGTGCGCCTGTTGCCAGAAGCGCACAGCAGAAAAGCGTGTGGCCATCGCCAAGCTGCCGCCATGGGCCAGTGGCGCCAGCATCGTCACCGCAAAGGCGTTGATGTGATACAACGGCAGAACCGCCAGCACCCGGTCTTCGTGGCTCAGGCCGTGTTCCTGCGTGATGGCTTGCGCGTTGGCTGCCAGGTTGGATTGGCTCAGCATCACGCCTTTGGGCACACCTGTGGTGCCAGAGGTGTACATCAGCAGCGCCAGGCTTTGTGGGTCGGGTTCGACTTCAGGGTCTGCATCCAGTTTGGCTTGGCTCTGCGCAGTGCTTGTTGCCGGATCAACTGCGGGCAACGACACAGCATCTGCTGGCACCACCCACAGCGCCACCGGCCGGCTCAGCCCCTGCAGCAACTCGCGCACCTGTGCTTCGCGGTCGGGTGTCACGCAGACGACGCGGCACTCCGAGTGCTGCAGCACGTAACGCATTTGCTCGGGCTGGGCCAGCAGGTTGACCGGGTTGACGCACCAGCCACCATGCATCGCCCCCAGCAACAAGCGCAAGGTCATCAGGCCGTTGGGCATCACCAGGCTCACGACGTCGCCGGGCGCAGAGCCATACTGGCGCAGCAGGCTTGCCACCGTGCGGCAGTCTGCCGCCAACTGGCCAAAGCTCAGGCGGTCTGCGCTGTCGGTGTGCAGTGCATAGACGGCCTCGGGCCGCTGCGCTTTTTGCTGCTCGATCAGGGCCCGGACCGTGCGGACTGGTCGTGCCGTCGCAACGGCGTCAGCAGCGTCTGAAGCAGAGGGCCAGGGCAATGACATCGTCGGCCTTCAGTGTTTGCCGTAGCGCTCGAAGAAGGCGCCGAAGATCTGCTCTTCGCTGGGCACCTTTTCTTCGATGCTGTGCGAGACCCGCGTGATGTTCAGGTAGTGGCGGTAGTTCATGTTGTCGGAGAAATTGTTCTTGCCCCAGGTGCCGCAACCCATCGACAAGGAAAAGGGCAGGCCGTTGTCAAAACTGCCGCCTGTGGCGATGCAATGTGCCTGATTCAGGATCACCCGCGCGACCGGCAGGTGCAGGCCGAGTTGCAGGGCGCGCTGCGGCAGGCCGCTGTGCAAACCCACCGAGTGGCCTGCGCCCTGGTATGCGTAGATGCGCTCGACGATGGCGATGGCGCCGTCGAAGTCGTCGGCCAGGTAGACGGTCAAGACCGGGCTGAGTTTTTCACCTGAGAACGGGAAGGCATCGCCAAAGCCGATGGAGGCGTCTTCTTCCACCATCAGCACTTGCGGCGCCGGCTCGGGTATCTGCAGCCCCGCGCGCTGCGCGATCAGCGCCGCACTTTGGCCGATCACAGCCGGCGACAACTTGCCTTCTGACCACATCAGCTGTTGCAGCTTGGCCTTGGCAGCGCCGTCCAGCAGCCATGCGCCTTCTTTTTCAAGCGCCTGTTGCAGCGCCGGCCAGATGTCGCGCAGCACCACGATGCTGTTTTCTGACGAGCAACTGGTGGCGTTGTCAAAGGTCTTGGAGCGCACGATGCGCTGGGCTGCAGCTGCTGCATCTGCGGTGTCGTCGACGATGGCGGCGACATTGCCGGCACCGACGCCAAAGGCCGGTGTGCCGCAGGTGTAGGCAGCGCGCACGTTGGCGCTCGACCCGGTGGCGACGACCAGATCACATTGGCGCATCAGCGCAGCGGTTGAGGCCTTGTTGATGGGCAAGGGCAGCAGTTGCACCAGGTCACGCGGCACGCCGATGCGGTCGAACTGCGCGTGCATGAAGTCGAGCAGCAGCTTGGCGGTACTCCAACCTTTGGGCGAAGGCGCCACGATCACCGCATTGCGGCCTTTGAGGGCATTGATGATCTTGTTGGCCGGTGTGGCTGCGGGGTTGGTGGAAGGGGTGATGGCGCAGACCACGCCCACCGGGCGGGCGATCTCGATCAGCCCCAGGGCTGGGTCTTCGCGGATCACGCCCACGGTTTTTGCGCCCTGCAGGTCGCGCAGCAGGCCCAGGGTCTTGCGATGGTTCTTGCGCAGCTTGTCGGCCACGCTGCCGATGCCGGTGTCCTGGACGGCGAGTTCGGCCAGCGCCTGGTTGCGCGCTGGCTCCAGGATCGCCCATCCTGCGGCCGCCACCACTTCGTCGACGCGCGCCTGGTCGTAGCCATCGGCCATGCGCTGCGCCGCGCGGCCACGCGTCACCAGGCCTGAGACGGCGTTTTCGATGGCTTGTTGAGCGGCGGGGACGGTGCTTGATGCGGGAGTGCTCATGTGGAGTTCCTGGATGAGGTCAAGCGGGCCAACAGGCGCATGACTTTGCCTTTCATGTCGGGCACCAGGGCCCACAAGACAAACAGCGCTGCCAGACCGAGGATCGTGGCGCTGATCGGGCGCGTGAAGAAGATGCTCAACTGGTTGTCGTAGTTGGCCAGCGAGGTCATGAAATAGCGTTCAGCCAAGGGCCCCAGGATCACACCCAAGACCAGCGGTGCGCTCGGAAAATTGGTGCGCTTCATCAGGTAGCCGATGACGCCAAAGCTCAGGCAGATGTAGACATCGGCGATGTTGTTGCGCACCCCAAAGGCACCCACCACGCTGAGCACGACGATGAAGGCACCCAGCACCGTGGGCGGCACTTTCATCAGGGTGGAAAAACCTCGTGCCACCAGCGCGCCGGCGGCGATCATGCACAGGTTGGCCAGCAGCAGGCTGGCGAAGATCGTGTAGACCATGTCGGTCTGTGTGGTGAACAACAGCGGCCCGGGCGTGACGCCGTGCAGCACCAGCGCCGCCAACATGATCGCAGTGGCTGCGCTGCCCGGAATGCCCAGCGTCAGCAGCGGGATCATCGCGGCACC
>JBBQIB010000235.1:0-7041 GCA_038324515.1 Burkholderiales bacterium | reverse complement strand
GAAAAGCCAGACCACGCTGAGCATCCTGAACACTGGCCAGCAACTGATCATTGCAGCAGCGCTGATCGCCATGCTGTGGCGCGCCACCCAAGGTGTGGTGGAAGGGCGTTTGACGCTGGGCGACCTGGTGATGGTCAACGCTTTCATGATCCAGCTCTACATCCCGCTGAACTTTCTGGGTGTGATCTACCGCGAGATCAAACAGTCGCTGACCGATCTGGACAAGATGTTCGGGTTGCTGGAAAAAAATCGCGAAGTCGACGACATGCCCGGTGCAGTTGATCTGGTGGTCACCGAAGGCGCGGTGCGCTTCGAGCATGTTGATTTTGGCTACGAGCCCGACAGGCCGATCCTGCATGACCTGAGCTTCGAGATCCCTGCAGGCAAGACGGTGGCCGTGGTGGGGCCCTCAGGGGCCGGCAAATCGACGCTGGCGCGGTTGCTGTATCGCTTCTACGATGTCAGCGGCGGCGCGATCACGATCGACGGCCAGGACATCCGCAGCGTGACCCAGGCCAGCCTGCGCCGTGCCATCGGCATCGTGCCGCAAGACACGGTGCTGTTCAACGACACCGTTGAGTACAACATCGCCTACGGTCAGCCGGGCGTCGGCCGCGCCGAGGTGGAAGCCGCTGCCCGCTCCGCCCACATCCACGACTTCATAGTCGCCACACCCAAGGGCTACGAGACGATGGTGGGCGAGCGCGGCCTGAAGCTTTCAGGTGGCGAGAAGCAGCGCGTGGCCATTGCCCGCACTTTGCTGAAGAACCCGCCTGTACTGATCTTTGATGAAGCCACCTCAGCGCTGGACTCGGCCAATGAGCGCGCCATCCAGGCCGAGATCCGCGCTGCCGCCAAAGGCAAGACCGCGCTGGTCATCGCCCACCGGCTCAGCACGGTAGTCGATGCGCACGAGATCGTGGTGCTGCAAGCGGGCAGGGTGGTGGAACGGGGCGCGCATGTGGAGTTGTTGTCTGCCGGGGGCGCGTACGCGCGCATGTGGGATCTTCAGAGGTCTCAAGTCGATTGAAATGGCTACGGTCAATACGGGCAGGACTTTCTGCCTACGAAAACAACATGCCGCAATCGTTTTGAAGATGGCGCCCAAATGAAAGAAAGGCGCCCTCAGGCGCCTTTCGACTTCGCCAAAATCCCGTTCGGATCAGCGCTGTGGCCGACGGCGAGCGGCGATAGACCCGACAGCCGCCAATCCGGCCAGCATCAGAGCCACAGTGCCAGGCTCGGGAATCGCTGTAACAACGACGTTGTCCAGGCCGATATAGTTGAACCCAGAGACTCCTGTGAAGCTCAGTGTGGAGCTAGTACCAGTGGCCACAAAGGAGCCTGTCTTTTGTTCCCATTTGTCGGTGCCGGCGGGGGATGGATCAAACGACGTCGTCGCCAAAAGAATGGTCGTATCACCAACAGTCAGCAAAGCTGTCGCAGTACCGGTGTTCAGCAGCGCAGTGTTCGTCGAGCCCAGCCAGAAGCTGATGTCGTATTGCAATCCCACTACTGTCGCAAAAGACTGTTGGATGCCACCGTATGGCGTAACTGCGGCCAGACCCGTCAGGTCCATAAACCGAAGGCCTTCTTGCGGTGTCAAATTCCAAGCGGTGAATGCGTTGTTGGTCGCAGTGTTCGTCTGCAGCCAGTCCACCGTTGAGGTGATGATTGTCCAACCGGTGACAGCCGTTGATCCTATTGGCAGGGACGTGCCACCGTCAGTGAAACGGGGGGCAGGAATGATCCCTTGCTCAAAACTGCCATTGACCAGAATGTTGGCACTGGCGAGACCAGCAACAGAAACTGCTGCCACGGCGACTGCTGTTTTGACGAATTTGTTCAAGATAGTCATGAATTTCTTCCCTGGTGCTTGGAAACCGTTGTCGATGGGTGAATGATTCCGGCATGGCGGCTCTGTGTCAAGCCAGCGCGCCCCCCGAGTCAAGGGGTCAAACAGACATCAAATGGGGGGGGTGGCGGCTCAGTACGCCTTTCGTAGAGAAAAAACCCAATTACTCCCGTCCATGCACCAATATGGGGCGGATGATCAAATCTTGTTGCACTCGAAATTGTTGAGTCACCAGCGCTAAATCACAGCCGACTCAAACAGCGGCTGTTTGCTCGCCAAGCGGGCGGGATCGAGAGCCAGCACGTTCGGAGCGCGTTCCCTGTCCAGGAAGGAGCGAGTTGCTGCCGATGCCACTGAGAAGCCCTCAGCCTGGCCTGCCGCAACCAGTTCGGCCAGAGCGCAACCGACGGCAGGCGCCTGTTGCATGCCATGACCAGAAAACCCGCAGGCGGTGTAGAGGTTGCTCCACCCTGGCAAACGACCGACCAGCCCGTTTTGGTCGAACAGGTTCATCTCGTAGTAGCCGGCCCAGGCTGAGCGCAATCTCAGGGCTGCAAATTCGGGGATTCGCCTGGCCAGCGCCGGCCACAGCGACTCCTCAAAACAGCTCAAATCCACCTCGTGCAAAGGGGGCTCGTCTGGATCGCCAAATCTGGGCGGCGCGCCACAGATGTAGCCGCTGCCTTCGGGTCTGAACCAAAGGCCGCTGGGGTCGATCACCAGTGGGCAATCCACCAATCTGGCTGGCGAGTCGAACACAAAGACATCGCGTTTTCGCGGCACTACAGGCAGATCGACACCCAGCTTCATACTCAGTTGGCCGCTCCAGGCACCCGCGCAGATCACCAGGGCATCGGCCTCCAGCGTTTGGCCACAGACGCTCTTGACGGCGCGGACGCGATCACCTTGGGTCTGGAAATGCTGCACGTCAGCGGTGACGAAACGGGCGCCGCAGTGTCTGGCTTTGCGTCTGAAGGCCGCCGCAAGTGCGGGCCCGTCAAACCATCCCTCGCCTTGCCTGCCCCAGCTGCCCAAGGCCAGATCATCAGCATTGAGCCAGGGAAACTTCAGCCGCATCGCCTCGGGATCCAGCAGCAAGACATCTGCGCCACTTGCTTGCTGGGTGGCCTGACGTTGGCGCAACGTCGCCTCGCCGCCGGCAGTTGCCAAAAACAGATAGCCAGACTCGACCAGAGATATCTGCACGGACTGGCCAGGCACTGCGAGTTCCTCGTCAATGCGGCGCAGAAAGTCCATGCTCCAAGCAGACAAAGCGATGTTCACCGGCTGCGAAAACTGCTGCCGGATCGAGCTGGCCGACAGGCTGCTGGAGGCGCGCAAATACAGCGGGTCTCGCTCGATGACGGTCACGGCCGCGTTGTG
Source organism: Burkholderiales bacterium (assembly GCA_038324515.1). Taxonomy (GTDB): domain Bacteria; phylum Pseudomonadota; class Gammaproteobacteria; order Burkholderiales; family Burkholderiaceae_C; genus Rubrivivax. Next base: position 3,803 of record JBBQIB010000235.1, on the reverse strand, counting down.
GTCACGGGCCAGAAAGCAGGCGGTTGCTGCGCCCATCACACCACCGCCAACGATCACGACCTGCAATTGCATGGGCGGAGTGTAAGGAGCTGGCCTGCACGAACGGTGCACGCATTGGGTGTGCCGCGCGCGGCTTGTGCCCCGCAGGTGCCGAGCCCCGTCTTGGCCCGTCGGCGCCCTCACAGCGCTCCGTGGCGGGCTCGCTGCCCTGCCACAATTGAGCCATGAGCACCGTTTTGCGCCTGACCCGCCCCGACGACTGGCACCTGCACCTGCGCGACGGTGCCGCCTTGGCGGCCGTTTTGCCCTACACCGTGCGGCAGTTCGGCCGCGCGATCGTGATGCCGAACCTCAGGCCGCCTGTGACGACTGCAGAGATGGCCATGGCTTACCGGGACCGCATCCGTGCGCTGTTGCCGCCGGACAGCGTTTTCGAGCCATTGATGGTGTTGTACCTGACCGACATGACTTCGCCTGACGACATCGCGCGTGCCAAAGCTGCGGGGGTGGTCGCGCTCAAGCTTTACCCGGCAGGCGCCACCACCCACAGTGAAGCCGGGGTCACCGACGTCCGCAAGACCTACCCGGCGCTGGAGGCGATGCAGCGCGAGGGCCTGCTGCTGCTGGTGCACGGAGAAGTGACAGACCCGGACATCGACATCTTCGACCGCGAAGCGGTGTTCATCGAGCGCGTGATGGTGCCGCTGCGCCGGGACTTTCCGGCGCTGAAGGTCGTGTTCGAGCACATCACCACGGCTGAGGCAGCCGACTATGTCAGCGCTGCCGACGCACACACGGCGGCCACGATCACGGCCCACCACCTGCTTTACAACCGCAACGCCTTGTTCACGGGTGGCTTGAGGCCGCACTACTACTGCTTGCCGGTGCTGAAGAAAGAGCGGCACCGGCAGGCGCTGGTCAAGGCCGCCACCTCGGGCAGCGCCAAGTTCTTTCTGGGCACCGACAGTGCGCCGCATGCTGCGGTGTTGAAAGAGCAATCGGTCTGTGGCGCTGGCTGCTTCACTGCTCCTGCTGCGCTGGAGTTTTATGCAGAAGCCTTCGAGGCTGCTGGCGCGCTGGACAAGCTGGAGCAGTTCGCCAGTTTTGCAGGCGCCGATTTTTATGGTCTGCCGCGCCACAGCGAACAAATCACCTTGCTCAAGCAGCCTTGGGTGTTGCCCGAGTCAATGGCCTTTGGCGACGCCACCATCAAGCCATTGCGGGCAGGCGAAACGCTGAGTTGGAAACTGGCCTGATGCGGTGCCGCCAAGCCCGCGTGTTGGGCTGTCTCTGCGCCATTGGCCTGGGCGCACGGGGTAAACGGGGTAAACGGGGTACGCGGGATACCGGCAAGGGCACGCCGCAAAGAACTTGAAAGAAGGGCTGCAGTGGCTACAGAAAAAGTGATGTTGTTGATCGACGCCGACAACGTGTCGGTCGATGTGATGCAGCAGGCCGTGCGCCTGATCTTGCAACAACATGGCGCCTTGCATGTGCGCAGAGCGTACTGCACCGCCGAGTCCGCGCTCAAGCACCAGGCTGTTTTCAAACATCTGGGTATCAAGCCGATGGTCAACCTGGCGACCGGCAAGAACAGCACCGACATTGCGCTGGCCGTGGATGCGATGTCTCTGGTTTGGACCGAGCGCCCGGACGTGGTGGTCATCGCTTCTTCTGATTCGGACTTTGCGCCTCTGGTGCAGGGGCTGCGCGAGCGGGGTTGCGTGGTCCGTGGTATCGGTCAGAGTGGCAAGACGGGTGACGAGACCCAAGACTTCTATGACGATTTCACTGTGCTGGCCCATCGCAAGGCGGCGCCTGCGCCAGTCAGTGCTGGGCGTTCGGGGCCCCGATCGATCGGCAGCACTGGCGCAACGGCTGCCGCGCAGGGTGGCGGCAGGGCCCGCGCCCGCCCCGGCGCGGCGCCTCCAGCGGCTGCCAGCGCAGTGCCTATTGCTGATGCTTCCAGGGTTGCTGCCAAGGTTGCTGCCAAGGTTGCTGACATAGTTGCTGACAAAGTTACTGTTGAGGTCGTGCCTGATGGGCCAGAAGCTGAGCCCTTTGCGCCCTTTGAGCCCTCCAAGCGCGCTGAGTCCGCTGGCAGTCCGGCTGAAGATGACAAGGCCACCCCTGCCAAGACAGCATCGCGCAAGCCACTTGCACGCAAAGCTGCTTCCAAGCCGGCAGCGAGAAGCGCAGTCGAGACGGCAGGGCAAGACAAGAACACAGCCAAGGACACAGCCAAGGACACTGCCAAGGACACTGCCAAGAACACAGCTGAGGATGCGCCCAGAAAAGCATCCAAGGAAACAGCCAAAGAACCAGCCAAAGAACCAGCCAAAGAACCAGCTGTAGGCACCGCCAGGCGCAAGGCCAGATCGACTGCAAGCCCAGCAACCAAGAAGGCAACGCGCAAGGCCGCCCAGGCCCAGGCCAAGCCCTCCAAAACTGCTGCTGAAGCTGCGGCAGCAGCAAAAGTCGAAGAGCGGCCGCCGGCCGCTGCGCCACCCGTTGCGCCGCCACCGGCCATGCCCGACGCCGCCACAGCATTACCGCCAGCAGCGGCCCAGGCTGCGCCTCGGCCCTTGCCCACTGCAGAAGCCGTGTTGGGCTGCCTGCCTGAGCTGAAAGCGGGCCGCTCGATGGCCCTCAACGTGGCCGTGCAAAGGCTGCGTGAGGCCCAGCTGCTGGGCAAGAACACCTCTTCAGCCAAACTGTTTGGCCATTTGTCTCAGCGCTTCGAGCTGGTGCCGGCCAATAACCCATCGCAAGTCAGGCTGCGCAGCTGAGTCATGGAGCAGCCCCAGAGCCGCAGCTTCGCGTCAGGCCCCTGGCAAAACCCCACAGCCACAGGGCTTGCTTGAAACTGCGGGCCGCGCCCTAACATCTTGCCCTGTCTGCTCATCCCTCTGCCGGCTCGCCCCGGTCTTCGCCACCATGAAACGAATTTCGCTTTTTCTTGTCACCAACCTTGCCGTGATGCTGGTGCTGGGTCTCGCGGTGAATATCCTGGGGTTGAATCGCTTTATCACCGCCAACGGGCTCAATTTGACCCAGTTGCTGGGTTTTGCCTTGGTCTTCGGTTTTGGCGGCGCCATCATCTCGCTGTTGATCAGTAAGCCGATGGCCAAGTGGTCTTCCAAGGCCCAGGTCATCAACGACTCCAACGACCCCACCCACCGCTGGATCGTCAGCACGGTGGCGGGTTTCGCCAAGAAGGCCAACATCGGCATGCCCGAAGTGGCGATCTTTGAAGGTGCGCCCAACGCCTTTGCCACGGGTGCTTTCAAGAATTCGGCGCTGGTGGCGGTGTCGACCGGCTTGCTGCAGACCATGAACCGCGAAGAGGTCGAAGCGGTGATCGGCCATGAGGTGGCACACATCGCCAACGGCGACATGGTCACGATGACGCTGATCCAGGGCGTGATGAACACCTTCGTGGTCTTCCTTTCACGCCTGATTGGCTACTTCGTCGACAAGGTCGTGCTGCGCAACACCAGTGACGGGCCCGGCATCGGTTACTACATCACGACGATCGTGCTCGATATCGTGCTGGGTGTGCTGGCGGCCGTGATCGTGGCCTGGTTCTCACGCCAGCGCGAATACCGTGCCGACGCAGGTGCTGCAGCCCTGATGGGCCGCAAGCAGCCGATGATCAACGCGCTGGCGCGTCTGGGTGGGCAAGACCCTGGTGAGCTGCCCAAGAGCGTGGCTGCGATGGGCATCAGCGCCAAGCCCAGCGGCTTCATGGCCCTGCTGTCCAGCCACCCGCCGATCGAAGATCGTATCCGCGTGCTGCAGTC
>JBBQIB010000234.1:0-7082 GCA_038324515.1 Burkholderiales bacterium | reverse complement strand
GGGCTGTTCACGATGTCTGCAGCCCATCAATTGGCGCGCCAATCCCGGTGCGGAAACAACTGACTGGAGAGCCCGTCGCGGGAGAACTGCACAGCGGGTTCGGAGGGAGGGGATGGCGAGCGCCGTTCCCTACCCCTATCCAACCCAGCCTTGCCCCTCGCTCGAGCGGGGCCCCAACGGCAGGACGCCAGGCCCTGTTTCGCTCCTGTTTGGCGGGTCGGATCTCGTGTTGTTGATTTTTCCAGGGACGTAGTCGCTCAGGAGCCTTCGTGATCTTCAGAAATGGTCCCTCCGACAGGAATCGAACCTGTATCTGGCGCTTAGGAGGCGCCCGTTCTATCCGTTGAACTACGGCGGGAATGGCAAGTTCGGTGCTTCGGGCTGATCAGTGGGTCCGTCCGGTCGATGCGATCAGGCTTGCGTCAAGGTCGCGGCAAGATGGTCGATTTTGTCATGCCTGCATCGGCCGGCGTTTCTTGTCTGCGCAGGATCCAGATCACGTCGATCGAGTTCTCCAGCCCGCTTTGGGCGCGCACTGTCAGGCGCTGGGCGATGCGGTAGATCAGTTGCCAGGTGCCGGTGGTGGCGTTGACGCCGCGCTCGTAGCCCAGGTACCAGCGCTGCGACAGTTGTTTGCCCAGTGTGACGACGGTGTCACGCACTTCGCCGTCGCTCTGGCGCAGCGACAACTCGTCGATGCCCAGGGTTCTGAGGAAGGCGTCGGTGGGGGCTTCTTCTTCGCCTGCCAAGAGGGCAATGGCGGCACGCTGCAGCAATGCGGTCTCGGTGCGGCCCAGGCCGTCGGGGGCGCGGCCCAGCACCAGCCACGACAGTTTGTCAGAGTCGCTCATGTCGGGCTCGGAGTACAGCCGCACGCGCAGGGTCAGCAGGTTGCCGCTGATTGACACACCTGCGCGGGTGTCGATCCCTGGACGCAAGGCCAGCACATCCAGGCGCGGGTTGTTCACCGGGCCACTGAATTCCAGATTGCCGCGTTCGATTTCCAGCTTCTGGCCGTAGGCCGCATAGGTGCCGCCATAGGTGCGGATGGTGCCGTACAACGCCGGACGTCCACCCGGCGCTGCGATGCGAAGCTGGCCGCGCAGCGCGGTGTCGAGGCCGCGGCCGCGCACCCGCAGGTTTTCACCCAGGTCGACTTCGATTTTGACGTTCAGCGTTCGGCGGCGTGCGCCGCTCCGGGTGTCTTCTGCGCGTTCTTCGGCTTGTCCTGGCATGCGCACATTGACGTCGGCGTCCAGCGTGGGTGCGTCGCTGGCTGCAGTATCGAACAACGCTTCGTCGACCTTGAACTTGCCATCCACCTGGGTTTGCAAGCTGTCCATCTGAAGCCTGGCTGTGCCGCTGGCAAACAACCGGCGGTCGACGCGGCCCAGCAACCTGAAGCGGTCGGCCTCCAGGCGCAAGTCGACCTTGGGCTGGGTGCCAAAGGTGGCGCCACCCGTCACCGACAGCGTGCCGGCGGCGTCCTTGTCGCCGGCCCGCATCGTGAAGCTCTCGATGGTGGCGGTTTCGCCTTCCAGCCGCATGCGCACCTGTCCGTCGCCGATGTTGACGCCTTGCAGGATGTTGCGTACCGCCAGCCGCTGGCCCGTCAGCTCGCCGATGTATTGCGGCGCACCGAAAGTGCCACCCAGTGTGGCGCGTGTTGTCAGTTCTCCAGCCAGCCGCCAACCGGCCGGGATCCACGCGTTCCAGATGCCGATATCGGCCACCCTGGCAGTCAGCACGCCTTGCAGCGGCGACTTGGGTTCGGGCCAGCGCTTCTCTGGGCTGCTGATGATGCGTGCGCTGCCTGCCACTTCGCCCAGTGCCCGGCCTTTGAACACGGGTGTGAACTGCCAGACGCCGTCGGCCACGCTCAGGCCCAGTCGCACTTCGCTCAGCCCCATCGGCTGCACCAGGTCGCCTGTCCTGATCGAAATGTCTCCCGTTCTGCGCTCGACGACGATCTCGGCTGCGATACGGTCGGTGGCCTGGATGTCGATCTTGGCTGTCATTTTCAGGTCGCCTTGCCAGCGTACATCGGGTAGCAGACGCTGCAGCAGCGTCACGACGGCAAAGTCCTCGACTTCAGCTTGCAGTTTCAGGTGCGCTTGCGCGGGGCGCAGATCCACTTGCATGGCTTGCCAGCGCAACGCCACCTCGTTGGCCAGCAGCACCCGGCCAGGCTCGGCCTGCAGCGCCAACAGTTGGCCTTCGCCATCAAACAGCAACTCGGCGCGCAGATCTCTGGCGTCGATCCAGCCGGCAACGGGGGGCGCGGTGTTGGGGCTGCCGTCCCAGGCACCGACCTGCAGGCGTTGCACGGTGCCGCTCCACGTGCCACCTGCTGGCGTCGAAGAGGCGCGGCCGGGGGCCCACGAGCCCTGGCCCTGCAGCAGCATGCGGGTGCCTGTGTGGGTGGGGACGTTGAGCAGTCTCATCAGCTGCTCGGGCGGGCTGATCGGCAGTGCCGCAGAGACTTCCAGGCGGTGTTCAGCCAGCGTGCCCTGGACGTTGGCGCGCAGGTGGTCCGCGCGCTGGGTCTTGCCCGCCGTGCCGTACTGCAGACCTGCGGTGTCGAGTTGCAGAGACAACGGCTGGCCGCCACCCATGTCGAGCTGCCATGAAGCCGAGCCAGTGGCCAGGCTCAGCTGCCCGGCACGCAGTTGCGAGATCTGCATCTGGCCTTCGGTGCGCAGCCGTGGCCAACGGCCCTCGGCACTGAGCTGTACTGTCACGCTGCCGCCCTTGGGCACCCACTCGGCCAGCGCCGGGTGCAACTGGGTCCAGGGCGCCAAGGCCGCCAGTTGTTTGGCGTCCAGCTCCAGCCGCAGACGGTCACCCTGACCGCCGCCAACCGGGTCGCCACGGGCTTCCAGCTTCAATTGATTGCCGCCGACGAGCAACTCGGCCTGCAGGGTACCCAATGCGCTGCTGGCTCGTGCAGGGCCTTCGCGGTTGCCGGGTGTTGCAGCCCCCGGCGAGCCCGAAGCGGCCCCGCTGGCTGCTGCGGAAGGAAGCGTCTGCACCGGCGCTGGGCCCGGCCTGTAGCCAAAACTCAGCGTACCGGTGATCGGCACACCCGCCAGCAGCGCGTCGGCAATCTGTATATCGCCGTTGCCGGCCAGTTGCTGGGCCATCTCCAGCGGCGGCAGTGCAGACGCTTTCTCGGGCAGCTGCAGTTGCAACTTCCAGTCGCCGGAGATGCGGTGGGGGCCCTTGCGCCATGCGCCGCCCACATCACCTGGCCACCAGGGCAGGGGCTCGAAGTCTTTCAGCGAGCCTGCAGTCGTCAGTTGCCACTGCCCGTTGTCCAGGTGCTGCAGCAGCGCGTTCAGCGCTGCAGTGGCCTTGCCTGAGCTGGCGGTGGCCTGGCTCAGTTCGATCCGCTTCGCGTCGGCATTGCCTTGCAGCACCAGCCGCACCGGCTGCGGTGCGCCTTCGGTGCTGCCCATCAGGTCGGTCTGCCATTGCACGCGGGCTTTGCCGGCTGATGTCCTGGCGGCGGGGTCGGGCGAGGGCAGCCCGTTCAAGGTGGCGCTGAGCGGGCCGCTGAGCGTCATCGCAGCGGCACGGTTGTCCAGCCGATGCGGCTGCAGCTTGTCCAGGTGGGTGTTGAGCTGCAATTGATGCGCTTGCCAGGACAGATCGCCGCTCAGGCTGCCGGCTGCGCCGGTGGCGTCGGCCAGCGTCATTTGCACGTCGCTGAAGTCCAGTCGGCCGGGCTGGTCGAGCCTGCCGATCGCCTGGGCGCTGAGCGTGGACACCGGCAGCATGCCGGCGTCGATGCGACCGGGCAGCAGGTTCTGCAGCGCCACCTGTGCGGTGATGGGTGCGCCTTGGGCCGGGCTGGTGAAGCGCAGGATGCCGCTGAGGCTGGTGCGCGGCAACTGCGGTCGCAATGCGGCCAGATTCAGGGCCTGGGTACGCAGCTCCAGCTCTGCCATCGGCCAGGCCTCCAGCACCTGCAGCGTGGCCTGCAACTCAACGGCTGCAGCGGCTGGCCTTGCCGCTGGCGGTGTGACGCCGGCGCCGGAGCTGCCGGCTGCCGCACCTGCCGCACCGGCTGCAGGTGGGCCCACATGGCCGGGCTCCAAACCGCGCCCGGGTGCAGCCACCTGCAGCTTGCCGCTGAGCGCCATCAGCGCCAGCGGGCCATCGAGTTGCAAGCTGGCCGCCCAGTCGGGCAGCGGGCCCTTGTTCAGCGGTGACACACTGGCCTGCAGGCTGACCGGCAGGGGTGCGGCGGTGCCAATGCCGCCTCTGGCCACCAGGCGCAGGCCCGACCAATCCAGGCCCAGCTGCTCAAAGCGGTGTCGTGCGCCTGGCTCGGGGTCCAGCACCAGCTGCTGCACCTTCAGGGCCCGGATCATGGGCAGCGTGTCGATCTGCATCTCGCGGATGTCGACCTGCCGGATCAGCAGATGCGCGGGCCCGGCGATGTCCTTGGGCGAAGGCAGCGGGCGCTTGCCAGGATCCCCGGTCTGCACCGTCACCCGTTGCAGATTAAGCGTCGCCATCTCCAGGCCGATCCAGGCACCCGCAGAGGGACGCCAGCGCAGCTCGACGCCCTGGGCCTGCAGCCCCTCGATGAGCACGCTCTCCTTGCCGCCTGCCCATCGGGCTTGCAGCTTGTCGGCCGACCAGTCCGGCCCCCACAAGGCACCGCGCCAGCCTTCGACCTGCACGCCGGGCAGGCGCTGCAACAGCCACGTCGCGCCGGCCTCGGTGCCCAGCAGCCAGCGCGCGCCGCCCACCACGCTGCCAATCAATACCAGGCTCAGCATCAGCACCATCAAAAGCGGCATCAGCAAGCCAAAGGCGGTTGCAACGGGGCGCGCTGGTGCCACGGGTTGGGCAACCTGGCCTGTCAGCGCACGGTCTTCGGTGTCGCTCATCAGAAAGTCACGCCGACACTGAAGTGCAAACGAAACTGCTTCGTTTCCTGGCCCCACCCGATGTCCAGGCGCAATGGCCCGGCAGGGCTGCGCCAGCGCACGCCCACGCCGTAACCCAGCACCGGTTTCAAACCACCCAAGCTGTTGGCCGCATTGCCGACATCGACAAAAGCCGCGCCCCACAGCGAGGGCAGGTTCCTGGAGATCGGCCGTGCCACCTCGACGCCGGCGGTGGCCAGAGCCGTGCCGCCGGCCACGACACCGTCTTGCAGCGGCCCCAGGCTGCGATAGGCGTAGCCGCGCACCGAGTTGTCACCCCCGGCGCGCCACTTCTGTGACTCAGGCACCGCGACGTCGGTGGCCACAAACACCCGGCCGAGCTCGACATGCGCCTGCCCGTACCAGTCGTTGCCCAGCGGCAGATAGCCGGTGAGACGACCAAAGGTGCGCACAAATGGGCCGTTCCTGGCGGTGCTGCTGGTCGATTGCCCCACACCCAGCTGCAAGGCCAGGCTGAGGCCGCGGGTGGGCAGGATCAGGCTGTCCAGGTCGCGCCAGTTGCCGTGGAAGTTGGCAGACACGGCAGTGGCGTTGCTGACCGCGCCAGTGATGGTGACGGTTTCGCTGCGCTCGACTTCCAGAAAGTGCAGCCTCTCCAGCGATTGCCGATCTTGTGACCGGCCCACGCGCAGCCGTTGTGATATCACGGTGTCTGAATCGGTTTTCTGCCGCTCAAAGACCAGACCCAGCAAGTAACGATGCATGCCCTGCAGCGGATGCGTGCTGATTTCGCCGTCGTAGAACTGCCGCTTCTGGCCGATTTCGATCTTGTTGCGGGCCGATGCTGCATAACCAAAGACACGCCTGTACAGGTGTTCGACCGACGCCCGCGGCCCGTTGTCGACACTGAAACCCAGGCCCAGCGTGTAGGCTTGCAACGGCGACTCGCGCACAAGGGTCAGCACCGTGGCGCTGGCGGCCTGCTCGGGGTCGAGGTCCAGGGTCACGGCGGCGACCTCGAACAGCCCTGACTTCAACAGCCGCTCCTGAAAGTCGAGCAACCAGCTTTCACTCAGCGGCGTGCCGGGCCTGGCGCCAAGCAGGTTGTTGACAGTCTCGCCGTCGTGCGCCACCAGGCCCTCTACCTGCAATCGGCCCAGCCGAAACAATGGCCCGCTGTCCGCCACCAAGAACAGCCGCACCTGGCTGTTGGCGACGTCCACATCAGCCGCCGTGCCCAGCCAGTTGGCAGTGGCATAGCCCTCGGCGCGCAGCGCAGCCAGCGCGTTGGCTTTGGCGCCACTCCAGTCCGGGTTGCGAAAGTCGCGGCCTTCGGGCAGGCGCCAGTCGCGGCGCCATTGGCTGAGTGTTTTCAGCGCATCGGGGTCGGCGGCGCTGGCGCTGCGCTCCAGCTCTCCTTCCACTTCCAGCGTCAGCTTGTGCACCTTGGCACGCACGCCGGGGTCGACTTTGAGCACCACAGGCTCAGGTGCGTCTGGGGGTGGACCGGGCTGGCGCTGCAGCTCGATCTCGGGGTCGAAGTAGCCTTCGGTCTGCAACAGATCGCGGACCTGCTGCGGCGAGGCATTGATCAGGCGGTTCCACTCGGCGGCGTCCACCTCTTCATCTGCCAGGCTGCCCAGACGGATCACATCCAGGTACTTCTGCAGCAGCGTACGCACTTCATCCGGCGCCTGCACAGTCACCACTACTGCGCTGCCTTTGGCTGTTGGTGGTGGAGATGCGGGTAAAGACGCCGTGGAGGCCTGCGCGCCAGCGCCCGCCGCCGACCGGGTTGCTGGCGCAGGCTCTGCAATTGGCTTGAAGCCGGCACATCCACCCAGCAACAGCGCCAGCAGCGCTGCCGTGAGCCGAGCACGGAAACTCATTTGCTCAGCAGCCTCATCGCCCCTTCGAGGCCGGCCAAGGTCAGCGGAAACATGCGCTGATTGATCAACTGCTGCACGATCGCGATGCTCTGACGGTATTGCCAAACGCCTTGGGGCTCGGGGTTGATCCAGGCGAATTTGGGGAACGCATTCGTCAGCCGCTGCAGCCACTCGGCGCCCGGCTCTTCGTTGTTGTATTCGACGCTGCCGCCGGGCTGCAGGATCTCATATGGGCTCATCGTGGCGTCGCCGACAAAGATCAACTTGTAGTCTTTGTTGTACTTGCGTATCA
>JBBQIB010000233.1:0-7135 GCA_038324515.1 Burkholderiales bacterium | reverse complement strand
GCAACAGTTGGGGGTGCTCAGCCAGCCGGCCGATGCTCTGGCCCGGGCTGCTGGGCTGCGCAGCGTGATGGACCGCTGCTTGAGAACTGAATACGCCAGGCTGGGTCTGTCGGCGCGCTGAGAGGCTGAGAGCCTTCGATCGTGCCCATTCATCACGCCAAAAGACGCCCGCTCGTCGTTGCAAATGCGCGCCATAACCCGAGCTATGGCTGTGCTTTGCGCCTAGATCGGACGCCTTTTGACGCACTGCTCGGTCACGCTCGAAAAACTCTCAGCCTCTGAGCCCAGCTTCAGGCGGTTGTCTTTTCAACATCCCACCGATCAACGATTCGTACGCGGCGGCGATGCGCAGCAACTCGGCATCGCCGCGTGGTTTGCCGATCAGTTGGATGCCCATGGGCCAGCGGCCGCTCGCGTCAAAGCCGGCGGGCATGCTGATCGCCGGCAGGCCTGCGAACGTGGCGTACAGCGTCACTTCCATCCAACGGTGGTAGGTGTCCATGGCGCGACCCGCAATCTGCTTGGGCCAATCCAGCGCCAGATCGAAAGGCCACACCTGCGCCACCGGCAATGCCAGCACATCGACCTGCTCGAACAGCGCCAGCAAGTGGCCGTGCAACTGGCTGCGCACGGTGCTGGCCGCCATGAAGTCACTGAATGGCAGGCCTTGCGCCTGGTCGCATTCCCACAAGGCTTCGGGCTTCATCTGCGCGCGGGCGCCGGGCTCTCGCAGCAGCGGCGCCAAAGTTTGCGCCACCAGGGCGCGGCGCCACACCAGCCAGGCTTGCCAGATTTGCGCGGGGTCGAAATTGGGGCGCAGCGGCAGCACTTCTGCGCCCGCCTGCAGCATCGTGCGCAGTGCCGATTCGCAGACCTGCAAGATGCCGTCTTCAACGGCCAGATGCCCTTGCAGATCGGCCAGCCATCCGATGCGCAGCCCCTTCAGTGCCTGCGCACCCTGGCGCGCCGGCACCAGGCTGGTGTTGGGACTGGCCAGCGACAGCGGCACGCGCGCATCCAAGCCGGACTGCGTGCTGAGCAAGGCCGCCAGATCACGCACATGGCGCGCCATCGGGCCGTCGGTGGCGAGCTGGCTGACCCACAGGTCGGGCTTGGGCCAGCCCGGTACGCGACCCTGGCTGGGGCGCATGCCAAAGACATGGTTCCAGCCTGCAGGGTTGCGCAGCGAGCCCATGAAGTCCGAGCCATCGGCCACTGGCAGCAGCCGCTGCGCCAGTGCGACCGCTGCGCCGCCGCTGGAGCCGCCGGCGCTGACGCTGCGGTCCCAGGCGTTGGGGGTGGCGCCAAACAGGCGGTTGTAGGTGTGTGAGCCGAGCCCGAATTCGGGCATGTTGGTCTTGCCGATGACGATGCAGCCAGCGGCTTTCATGCGCGCCACGAACAGGCTGTCTTGCGCGGCCACGGCATCGGCCAACAAAGGGCTGCCAAAGCTGGTGGGCAGGCCGGCGGCTTGCGCGGTGTCCTTGATGGCTTGCGGCATGCCATGCATCCAGCCGCGCGAGCCTGCACGGCCTTTGCCCTGGCCCAGCTCTCGATCGCACTGTGCCGCTTCGTTGAGCAACGCGGCTGGGTCACGCAGGTTGACGATGGCGTTGAAGCCCGGGTTGATGCGCTGGATGCGCGCCAGGTAGGCCTGCATGACCTCGACGCAAGAGATCTGACGGCGGTGGATGGCGCCCGACAGCGCCTCGGCGCTCAGTTCGGTGATCTTGGCGCTGATCTTGGCGCTGATCATGGCGCTGATCATGCGTCGGCCCCAGCCAATGGCGGCGCCACAAAGCCCCGGTACTCAGACTCCAGCCACTGTGCAAAGCGCAGCACGTCGGGGTCGCCAAAGATCGGCCCGATGATCTGTGCGCCCAGCGGCAAGCCCTGCGGCGACAGACCCAAGGGCACGGCGCAAGCAGGCACGCCCACGACACCCGGGTAACCGGCCCAGAACAGGGCCGTGGTGCTGGGTTGCTGCAGCACCTGGCCCCCCGCGCGCTGCACTGGAATCATGCGGTCCCAGCGCTCACCTTCCTGGTTGTGCTCAAAGGCTGCGGTGGTGGCCACCGGGCAGATCAGGAAATCGAACTGCTCGAAGAAACCGGCCCACTGCCTTTGCAGCCCGATGCGCTGCTGATGGACCCGCGCCCACTCGCGGTAGCCACTGGTGATGCCACGAAAGTGGCGCGCCGGGTAGCCCTGATCGGCGCGCTCACAGTCCTTGGCACGCAACTGTGCAGCGTCAAAACTGCTGTCGTCATAGTGCGAGCCCGTGGCAGCGCGCAACAGGTGGATGTAGACCTCGTGTGCCTCGCTGCTTGCCACCGGCTTCACTTGCTCCTTCACGATCACGCCTTCGTCGCGCAAAAACTGCACGAGATTCAGCAGTTGCTGTTGCAGCGCCAGATCCACAGGCGCTTCATCGTCGTCCAGCATCACGGCCACACGGCACTGGCGCGGCGGTGTGCCGCGCTCGCGCCAGGCCAGCGGCAGCCGGCCCATCGGCGTCATCGCGCTCAGCGGGCTGGTGAGAATGTCCATGGCCAGCGAGAGATCAAAAGCGCTGCGGGCCAGCGGGCCGGCCGCTGCAATGTCGAAGTCGTCGGCGCAGATTTGTGGCTGCAGTTCATGGCCAGCCAACGGCACCACGCCCCAACTGGGCTTGTGGCCATAGACACCGCAGTAATGCGCCGGGTTACGGATCGAAGCGCCGATGTCGCTGCCCAACTCCAGGGCGGTCATGCCAGCTGCCAATGCTGCTGCCGAGCCGCCGGAGGAACCCCCCGGCGTGCGGCCCGCGTCCCAAGGGTTGCGCGTGGTGCCGTAAACCGGGTTGAAGCTCTGCCAATCGGCCAGCGACGCGGGCACGTTGGTCTTGCCGAACAGCACTGCGCCTGCGGCCTTCAGACGCTGCACCGTGACGGCATCCTGCTGGGCGATGTTGTGCGCAAAAGCGCGCAAGCCGTAGGTGGTGGGCAGGCCGGCGACGTTGAAGCTCTCTTTGACGGTGATCGGCACCCCATGCAGCGGCCCCCAGAGTTCGCCTTTGGCCAGTGCGGCGTCTGCTGCTCGAGCACGCTGGGTGGCGCGCTCTTCGTCCAGCACCGGCACGGCGTTGAAAAGCGGGTTGAAGCGCTGCGCCCGCGCCAGGTACATCTGCAGCAACTCTGCTGCAGACACCTCGCGGCGCCGGACAGCGCGGGCCATCTGCACCGCAGAGCTGAAAGGGCCGATCGCGGTGGAGTTCGAAGCATCAACTGGGGGCATGGTCGGGGCTCACAGGTTTCTGGGTTGGATGAAAGGGGTCAACGGCTCACAGGCGGCTGAGGTCTGGCCGGTGTCTTGGCAACACGCTTTCCAGTGCCCGCGCTGCGCGCAGCACGCCCGCGTCGTCAAACATCGGGCCGACGATTTGCAGGCCGATCGGCAAACCGTCTTTGCTCAGACCACAGGGCAGCGTGCAAGCCGGCTGTTGCGTCAAGTTGAAGGGGTAGCTGAAAGGGGTCCAGCCCAGCATGCTGCTCGCGTCCATGCGCTGGTGGCCAGCCGGCCTGGCTTCGAACGCTGGCACCGCCACGCTGGGAGTGACGAGCAAGTCGTAGCGCTGCATGAACTGCCGCATGTGGGTGCCCAAGGCGCCACGTCGCATTTGCAGTTGCTGCAGATCCAGCGCGCTGTAGCGGCTGCCCAGTTGCGCTTCTGCCGCGAAGTCGGGGTCGGTGCAAGCTTGCTGCTCGGCGCTCAGCGTGTTCCAGATCAGCCAGGCACCGCAAAACCAGAGCCCGGTGCTGATGTCCAGAGGGTCTTCAAAGCCAGGGTCCACGGCTTCGACAATGGCACCCAGATCTGCCAGTTTGGCCACTGCTGCAGCGCAGGCTCGGGCCACCTCAGGGTGCACGTCTTTGGCATAACCCAAGGTCGGTGACCAGGCCACACGCAGACCTCGCACGCCGTCTTCAAGGCCTACCCGATAGTCACGGCCATCGGGTTGCAGAGAAGTCCAGTCGCGGGGGTCAGGCCGGCTCAGCAGGTTCATCGCCAGCGCCGCGTCGTGTACGCACATCGTGTGCGGCCCCAGGTGCGCCACGCTGCCGAAAGGCGACAACGGGTAGGCTGGCACGCGCCCGAAACTGGGCTTGTGGCCGAAATTGCCGCAAAAGGCCGCCGGGATGCGCACGCTGCCGGCGCCGTCGGTGCCGATGGCCAACGGCCCCATGCCTGCAGCCACTGCGGCGGCAGCGCCGCCGGAAGAGCCGCCGGGCGTCTTGCTGGGGTCCCAGGGGTTGCGGGTGATGCCGGTCTTGGGCGAATTGGTCTCGCCTTTGCAGCCAAATTCAGGTGTCGTGGTTTTGCCCAGCAGCACCACGCCGCCTTCGCGCAAGCGCGCCACGGCCGGAGCGTCCACGTCCCAGGCCTGCGCTGGATCGACGGTATGGCTGCCGCGCAGCGTGGGCCAACCGCGGGTCAGGATCAAGTCCTTGATCGACGCCGGCACGCCGTCCAGCGCCGACAACGGGGCGCCGCTGTGCCAGCGCTGCCCACTGGCTTTGGCGGCAGCCAGCGCTTCTTCTTCAGCGATCCAGCAAAAGGCGTTGAGCTTGGGATTGAGTGCCGCGATGCGCTTGAAGACGGCTGCAGTGGCATCCAGTGGCGAAGCCGCCCCGCTGCGGTACAGCGCGGACAGTTCGGTGGCGCTGCAGTCGGCCAGATCACTGGGCGTGCGGGGTGTGCTGGTTTGTGTTGGGTTCATGGGGGATATGGGGTTGAAGCAAGGCACAGACTCAGGCTGCGCACTGTAGATACTATGGGGTTCATGGGGCCCTCAGTCCTCAGCCCTCAGCCCTCAGCACCCTCACCGGAGAATCCCAAGCATGAAGCTGGTCATTGCACAGATGAAACACGAGACCAACACCTACTCACCGGTGCCCACGCCGCTGAGCCGCTTTGCCACTGGCGGCGGCGTGCCTTTGCAAGGCCAGCCGGCGGTGGCTGCGCTGCGCGGCACCGGCTCGGCCATCGCCGCCTTCATCGATCTGGCAGAAGCGCATGGCGCCAGCTATGAGGTAGCGATTGCCGCCTCTGCCTGGCCCAGCGGGCCGGTGCATGACGAGGCCTTCGAACACATCTGCCAGCGCATCCTGGATGCCGTGGCGCGTGGTTGTGATGCGCTGCTGCTGGATTTGCACGGCGCGATGGTCACGCAAAGTTTTGAGGACGGCGAAGGCGAGTTGCTGCGCCGCATCCGCGCCATCGCCCCAAGCTTGCCGGTGGCCGTGGCGCTGGACATGCACACCAACCTCTACGACGGCATGGCCGAATGCGCCACCGCCATCGCCGGCTACCAGACCTACCCGCATGTGGACATGTACGAGACCGGCCGCAGGGCGGGCCAAGCCGTGCTGGCGCTGCTGCAGCACAAGCAGAAGCCGACGATGGCCTGGGGCCGCCAGCCGATGCTGCCGCATGTGATGCGCCAGGGCAGCGACGACTCGCCCAACCGCGAATTGCAGGCGCGTTGCAGACAGATGGAGGCCGAAGGCGCGTTGTGCGCCAGCGTCTTCGTGGGCTTTCCCAACGCCGACATCCTCAACGCTGGCTTGTCGGCAGTGGTGGTGACCGACAACGACCCGGCACTGGCCAGGCGCTGGTGCGACGAGTTGCTGGCGCTGGCCTGGCAAGCGCGCGAACAGTTTGTCTACAAACCGGCGCCACTGGCCGAGTCGATCCAGCAAGCGCTGAAACTGGCTGCAGACAAACCCGCTGGCAGCGGCCCCATCGTGCTGCTGGACCACAGCGACAACTGCGCCAGCGGCGGCACCATGGACACCATGACGGTGCTGGGCGCGATGCTGGACGCCGGCATGCAGGATGCCGCCGCATTTGCGATCTTCGACCCTGAAGCGGTGCGCCTGATGATGGCTGCGGGTGTCGGCAACAGCCTGCAGTTGACGCTGGGCGGCAAGCTGGACATGCCTTCGATCGGGCTGCAAGGGCAGCCGCGCACCGTGCAGGGGCGGGTCAAGCTGCTGTGCGAAGGCAGCTTCCGCAATTTTGGGCCGATGGCCAAAGGCGAGCGCAACAGCATGGGCCCGACAGGCGTGCTGCAGGTGGAGGGTGTGCAGGTGGTGGTGATCAGCGACCATGTCGAACCACATGACCTGGCGGCCTTCACGGCCGTGGGCATGGCGCCGCAGAGCTTGCGCTTTTTGATGCTGAAGAGCCGTGTGCACTGGCGTGCCGGCCTGCGGCAACTGGCGCATGCTGTGGTGGAGTGCGCGGGCACAGGAGTCTGTACTTCAGACTACGGCTTGCTCCAGCACCAGAAGCTGCGGCGGCCGATTTACCCGCTGGACGCGATGTAGCCCTGGATTCGAGGGGCTCGTTCGGTCAGATCCTGATAAAAGGCAGCGGACATTTGTCATCCAGCGGGCGCACAATGGCTGCATGCCTGTCGATTTGCCCCACGCCGCCGCCGCAAGCCAAAGCCCAGCCATCCCTGGCACCGAGCAGGTGGCTGAGGTTGGCTGTTCGCCGAAGCTGCGCCGTGCGCGCGCTGCAGTCGCCGTTGCAGGGCTGTGGCTGGCGGCCGCAGCAGCGTGTGCAGAACCTGTCGCTCGAGCCTCCGACAGGCTGAGCGACCCGTTGTGGGCTGGGCAGCGAGTGCATCTGCATACGCTCGATCTGCAGACGCTTGATCTACAGACGCTTGATCTACAGACGCTGGATCTACAGACGCTGGATCTCCAGAGCGAGGGCTTTGGGTTCCTGGCGGCGGCGCCTGCCTGGCCGCTGCAGCTGGAGCCGCTGGGGTTGTCGGATTCGGTTCGGCCGGCGCAGTTTTCTTGGGGCAACCCGGGCCAGCTTTCCAGCTTTGCGCGATTCGCCTTTGCACCCGCTGATCAGGACATCGAGGGTGCGAGCGATGCCGATGCGGGTGCGCCAGCCAGCCCGGATGCGGGTCATGTGTCGTTGCCGGGCACGCTGGTGCTGGTGGCGCTGGGGCTGGCGCTGTTGTGGGGTACGCCGTTGACCGCCTCGTTGCAGCGCTGGCTGCGCCGTACTTTCGCCAGCAACGAGGGTGGCTGGCGCGCAGTTTCCAGGTTCTGAGGCCAGCACTGCGCGGACA
>JBBQIB010000232.1:0-7141 GCA_038324515.1 Burkholderiales bacterium | reverse complement strand
AGCCGCAGCACATCGTCCAGCGGTGGCATGCCGCCGTTGAGGGCCACCGACAGATAGCGCCCAAACCTGGCGCGCGCCGCAGGCAAATCCCACAGCTGATTGACGTTCAGCCGCAATCCACCCGAGAAGCGGTCGACCTGCAACTTGCCTTGCAAAAAGATCAGTTGGTCTTCAGCCAGCAAATCGCGCCGGCCTTCCAGCAAATCGTCTGCCACCGCAGCTTCGATGGCCTCGCTGCCGTCGTCCAGCTTGAAGATATGGACCTTGCCCCGTGCGCCGTTGACGGCGCGCAATTCAGACACGACGCCGGCCAACAATTGCGGCTCGCGGCTCTCGCCCATCTCGGCAATGGGCTGGCGCACGATCTGACGCACTTCTTTGCCCCAAGCGTCGAACAGGTGCCCCGACAGAAAGAAACCGAGCGCCGCCTTTTCGTTCAGCAGCCGTTCGCGCACATCCCAGATCGGCGCGGCCACCAAAGCCGGCTCGGTGCTGCTGCTGCCGTGCGCTTCGCCGACATCAAAGAGGCCCATCTGCAGCGCATTGCTGCTTTGCGTCTCGGCCCAGTCCATCGCCAGGCTGACGCTGGCCAGCAGCGCAGAGCGGCCGTCGATGCCCAGCGGATGCACACTGTCAAAGGCCCCGGCCTTGACCAGCGCTTCGATCGCCCGCTTGTTGACCGAAGCGCGGTCGACGCGGGCGCAGAAGTCGAACAGGCTGTGAAAAGGCCCACCACCTTCGCCGCCGCTGCCCTCACGCGCCGCCACGATGGCGTCGATGGCGCTCTGGCCCGTGCCTTTGACGGCGCCCAGACCGTAGCGCACTTTTTTGTCGCTGATCGGCTCGAAGCGGTGCGTGCCGCGATTGATGTCGGGCGCATCGAACTCGATGCCAAACGACTTGGCGTCGGCCAACAAGACTTTGAGCTTGTCGGTCTTGTCCGATTCCACCGTCATGTTGGCGGCATAAAACTCGGCCGTGCAATGCACCTTGATCCAGGCTGTGTGATAGGCCAGCAAGGCATAGGCTGCGGCATGGCTCTTGTTGAAACCATAGCCCGCGAACTTCTCCATCAGGTCAAAGACTTCTTCAGCTTCTGACTGGGGAATGCTTTGGGCATGAGCGCCATCCCGAAATATCTGCCGCTGTTTGGCCATCTCTTCGGGTTTCTTCTTGCCCATGGCTTTGCGCAGGATGTCGGCGCCGCCCAGGCTGTAGCCGGCCATCACCTGGGCCGCCAGCATCACCTGCTCCTGGTAGACAAAGATGCCATAGGTCTCCGCCAGCACCGGCGCCAGCAACTTGTGCGGGTAGCTGATGTCCTCTTTGCCGTTTTTGCGTGCGCAAAAGCTGGGGATGTTTTCCATCGGTCCGGGGCGGAACATCGCGTTCAGGGCAATCAGGTCTACCAGGCGTGTCGGCTTGGCGTCGCGCAGCATGCCTTGCATACCACGGCTTTCAAACTGGAATACGGCCTCGGTGCGAGCGTCAGAGAAAAGCTGGTAAACGCTTGGATCGTCAAGCCGCAGGGTCTCGTAGTTGAAGTCGGCCATGTCGGGCCTGCGCGCACGGATGTAGTCCTTGGCCAGCTCCAGGATCGTCAACGTGGCGAGGCCCAGGAAGTCGAACTTGACCAGGCCGATGGCCTCCACATCGTCCTTGTCGTATTGGCTGACGGCACTGTCGCTGCCGGGCTGCTGGTAGAGCGGGCAGAAGTCGGTGATCTTGCCCGGCGCAATCAGCACGCCACCCGCGTGCGTGCCGACGTTGCGCACGATGCCCTCGACGCGCGTGGCAAGCGCCAGCAGCTCGGCCACTTCTTCTTCGGCCTTTTCGCGCTGCTCCAGCTCGGGCACCTCTTTGCGCACATAGATCAGCCCCGGGTCGGGCTCTGCAGGCATCGGCGCCAAGGTGTAGGTCTTGCCAGGCAAGCCAGGCACCAGCTTGGCAACGCTGTCGACATGGCCGTAACCCATGCCCAGCACACGCCCGACATCGCGCAAAGCTGCCTTGCTGGCCAGGGTGCCGAAAGTGACGATCTGGCTCACCGCCTCGCGCCCGTACTTGTGCTTGACGTACTCGATCACGCGGTCGCGGTTGCTTTGGCAGAAGTCGATGTCAAAGTCGGGCATCGACACCCGCTCGGGGTTCAGGAAGCGCTCAAACAGCAACTGGTAGTGCAGCGGGTCCAGGTCGGTGATGAACAGCGCATAAGCCACCAGCGAGCCAGCACCTGAGCCGCGGCCTGGCCCCACCGGGCAGCCGTTGTTCTTGGCCCAGACGATGAAGTCGGAGACGATCAAGAAGTAGCCCGGGAAGCCCATCTTGATGATCGTGGCGAGCTCAAAATCCAGCCGCTCTTGGTACTGCGTCCGCCGCTGCTCACGCTTGACAGGATCGGGGAACAGCGTCAGCAGCCGCCGCTCCAACCCCTCTTGCGAGGCCTGCCTGAAGTAGGCGTCGATGGCCATCGGCTGGCCATCGATCAAGGGGGTGGGAAAGTCTGGCAACTGCGGTTGGCCCAGCACCAGCTCCAGATTGCAGCGGCGGGCAATCTCGACCGTGTTGGCCAGCGCCGAAGGCACATCGGCAAACAGCTGCGCCATCTCGGCTTGCGACTTGAAATACTGGTCAGCCGTGAAGCGTTTGGCGCGCCTGGCGTTGGCCAGAATCTCGCCTTCGGCAATGCAGACCCGCGCTTCATGGGCTTCGAAGTCATCCGTTTTCAAGAACTGCACCGGGTGGGTGGCGACCACAGGCAAGCCCAGCCGCGCAGCCAGCGGCACTGCCATCCTGACATGCGCGCTCTGCTGTGGCTGGCCAGCCCGCTGCAGCTCGATGTAGAAGCGGCCGGCAAACAGCGCTGCCTGGTGTTGCGCCACCGTGGCAGCTCGCGCCTCGTCGCCCGCTGCCAGGGCCAAGCCGATGCCGCCCAGGTCGGCGCCCGACAAGGCAATCAAGCCTTCGCCCAGCTCTTGCAGCCAATCCCACTGCGCCCAGGCCTGGGTGCGCTGCGTGTTGCGGACCCAGGTTCTGGCCAGAATCTCGCTCAGGTTCAGGTAGCCCTGCTGGTTTTGCACCAGCAAGAGCAACCGGCTCGCCTGGCGCTCGGCGCCGCCAAAGTCGGCGTGCGGCGCCATCATCAGGTCGCTGCCAATCAGTGGTTTGACGCCCGCTTGCCGGCAAGCCACATAAAACTTGACGGTGCCAAAGAGGTTGTTGAGGTCGGTGATGGCCAGCGCGCCTTGCTGGTCGGCGCGCGCCGCCTCGGCAGCGGCTGGGATGCGCAGGATGCCGTCAACCACCGAATACTCGGTGTGGGTGCGCAGGTGGACAAAGTTCATGGGCCGGGGGACGTTGGATGACAAGGCACAGAAGATACCGCAGCGAGCCGGTCGATGCGCTGTGAAGCGCGGCAGCGCTGCGAAGCGCCGGCGCCACAGCGTCCGCGCCTGCCTACAATCTTCAGGGTGAATTCGCTGCAGATCATCACCGGTTACCTGTTTGTGGAGCTGAACGATTGCCGGAGCTTGCGTCTGAAGCTGTTGGCCAGCGCGCAGGCTGAGTCGCTCAAAGGCACGGTGATCCTGGCGCCTGAGGGCATCAACCTGCAATTGGCCGGGCCCGCAGACGCCCTGCAGCGATGGCTGGACGGGCTGCAAGTTCTGCCAGCCTTTGCAACTTTGCGGGTCAGGCGGCAGACCACGGCGCAGTGGCCCTTTGCCAAGCTGCTGATCAAGTGCAAGACAGAGATCATCCGCATGAACACCGCCGGCATCCGGCCTGCTGCCGGCCGCGCCCCCGCCCTGGCACCGGCCGTGCTGCAACGCTGGCTGCAGCGAGGCCACTGCGACGAAGGCCGCCCTTTGGCGCTGCTCGACACCCGCAACGACTGGGAGGTCGATGCCGGCCGCTTTGCACAGGCCATCGACTGGCGGCTGGCCAGGTTCAGCGACTTTCCGCAAGCCCTGGCAGAGCACGCCCGGGAGCTGCAGGGCAAGACGGTGGTCAGCTACTGCACAGGCGGCATCCGCTGCGAGAAGGCTGCGCTGCTGATGCAGCAACTGGGCCTGCCCGATGTCTACCAGCTGCAAGGCGGCATCCTGGACTACTTCGAGCAGACCGAGAACGCGCCGCACTGGCAGGGCCGTTGCATCGTCTTTGACGAGCGCGGCGCACTGGCGCCGGACGAGTCCGGAGCGCGAGCTTGAGGCTGCCCGGCCGCCCAAAGCCTCAGCCGCGCACACCCAGCTACACGCCCACCGGCCTGGGCGGTTGGTTGCGAAAAGCGATCGGCATCGGCCTGATCCTGACCGCCGTGATGATGGCGTTGTCGCGCGCGCCCGACCTGCCGGTCGATGCCCTGGTGGGCCGCTGGGCGCCGGCACCTTCCACCTTCATGGACATCCGCGGCCAACTGGTACACGTGCGCGACCAGGGCTTGTCAGGCGACGCGTTGCCGATCGTGCTGATCCACGGCACCTCGGCCAGCCTGCACACCTGGGAAGGCTGGGTGCGTGCGCTCAAAGTGCAGCGCCGCGTCATCACCTTCGACTTGCCGGGCTTCGGGCTGACCGGGCCCTTCACCGGCGAATACACGCCCGACGACTACCGCGGCGACACCTACGCCCGCTTTGTGCTCGACTTGTTGGACGCGCTGCAGATCCAACGGGCGGTGTTGGGCGGCAACTCGCTGGGCGGCGAAGTGGCCTGGCGCACCGCCGTGATGGCGCCTGACCGGGTGGCCAGCCTGGTGCTGGTAGACGCCGTGGGGCCCGCCTTCACACCCGCCTCAATTCCGCTGGGCTTCAGGATTGCCCGCATACCGGTGCTCAACCGGTTGAGCGAATTTGCTTTGCCCAGGTCTCTGGTGGCCGAAGGTGTGGCCAACGTCTACGGCGACCCCAGCCGCATCAAGCCAGAACTGGTGGACCGCTACTACGAGCTGACCCTGCGCGACGGCAACCGCCGCGCCTTGGTCCAGCGCATCCAGAGCATCGTCAACGGCGAACATGCAGAGCGCATCACCACCATCCGCCAGCCCACGCTGCTGATCTGGGGCAGCCTGGACCGCCTGGTGCCGGTGTCGGTGGGCGAAGAATTCGCCCGCCTGATCCCCGGCAGCCAACTGGTGGTGCTGGACGGGCTGGGGCATGTGCCGCAAGAAGAAGACCCGCTGCGCAGCGTCGAACCGGTCAAAACTTTTCTGGGGCTGCGCTAGGGTCTGGAGCTGGCGTCTGGAGCTGGCGTCTGGAGCCTGACTGTGGACCTTGACTCTGAACCAGCCTACAAGCTGAGCACCTTGCCCATGAACAGGATCAAACCCGTCTGGCGGTCGCGGATCAGGAAGATGTAGGGGTGATCGAAGTGCATCACCAGGGGCACGCGAGGGTCAACGCTGGTGACACCGGCGATGACCACCCCGGTGGCTGCAGCCGCCTCAGTGCCTTTCTCGTCCACGCCAATGAAGGCTTGGTGCACGATCCTTGAGATATACAACTCTCGCGTGCCGTCGATGCCTGAAAAATCGGCCCCGCCGGTGCCATCAAAGGCATCAAAGGCGTCCACCATGCCGAAGGACTGCAGCACCTGGTTGGGCTCGAAGTCGGCGCTGAACTCGAACCTCGGCATGGCCAGCTCAACCAGGCTTGGCTGCAGGCTGCGGGTGATGGCCTCCAGACGCTCACCGCTCAAATTAGCCAAGAAGCGGTCGAAGCTGCCGGCAGCCGGCATCACCAATTGCATGGCCAGCTGGCCACCCACGTAAGGCAGTTCCACGGCCTGGTGATCGGTGGTCTTCACGGCCGAGAAATCACTGCGATTGCGCATGAAAGGGACATCGCCCACGGCGCCGTTGCTTCTGTTGAACGGCATCATTGTCGTCAGTGCAACTTCGAATGGCGCCGCCCAATTGGCCTTGAACCAGATGGCGTTGGTCAGCACCACCCGGGTGTCCTCGCGGATCGCGCCTTGCGGCAGCAGGTTCTTGATGCGGTCGCGGGTCTGCTCTTCTACGTGGGCGTTGATGCTCAGACGCGAAGGCTCGGCTGCGGCCTTGAAGTCGAGCAGTCGAATGCCGGCGCCGAAATTGCGAGCGACAGTGTCGAGATACTCAGGCGACAAGGTGTAGCCCTGCTGCGCCCACACGGCGTTGGCCACTGTCATTTGCGGCAGTTGGCCGAATTGCGGGTCAACCCCGCCGCGCGTCTTGGCGGCGAGCATCAGGTCGAGCTTGTTGAGCGCCGGGTTCAGCCGCTCTTGCGGCAAAGCCAGCCCCAGCGCCTGCTCCATTTGCCTCAAGGTGCTGCCCTTGGCGCCGGCTGCAGCCATCGCCAGCGCCTGCGTGATGCTGTATGGAGAGAAGACCGCGTTCGAAGCCCCCTCAGGGTCGATACGGGCCAAGGTTTTGGCAGCGAAATCCGAATTTCCAGCCACCACGGCACGCAGATCAGCATCGCTCACCTCAGGCTCGGTGGCGCGCGGCAGAGCTGACTTGGCCACCTGCAGTGCTGAGGCCGATGCTGAGGCCGATGGCTTGGGAGTGGGGTCGGCGGAGCCCGCGCCACCGCCGCATGCTGACACGCTGAGCAGGGTGGCCCATACGGCGGCGGCGGCGACCCAGTTGCTGGTTTTTTGCATTGGATTCTTTGGTGAAGGCTGGATTTCGACGATGTGGGATTATGTCCCACATCCTGGGCTGTGTCAATGAGCCGTGTCAATGGGCGATGCAGTTGACCTGAGAGCCGACAAATGCATGAGAGCCGACAAATGCAGATGGGCACTGCACCGCGATAAGCGGCAGAGCGTGCGGCAGAGTGTCAGGTCGCTAAACTCGCTGTCCCGTCATGCCAGCCATCCACATCACCGACATCGAAGCCGCCATCAACTGGTGGCGTGCACGCAAGCCCTCGCCCGATGGCATCACGGCGTGCGCGGAAGTACGTGCATTGGCCGAGGTCTATGCGTTGCTGGTGTACTACCGCGAAACGCTGTGTGACGAGGTCAGCATGCCGCCCGAGCCCAGAGCGGCCTGGCTGGCTTGGTATGCCACCACACCCGATGCGCCTTGCATCGCGATCTGCTCCACCAGCCAGGGAGACGAGGTGTGCAAAGGCTGCGGCCGCAGTTTTGAAGAAGTACA
>JBBQIB010000231.1:0-7166 GCA_038324515.1 Burkholderiales bacterium | reverse complement strand
GTCCAGCGGCAACTCCACCGAGGCTTCACGCATCGCGATCTGGTCGGCCAGGCCCATGCCGTAGGCCGACAGCACGCCTGCCAGCGGGTGCACAAAGACCTTCTTCATGCCCAGTGCATCGGCCACCAAGCAAGCATGCTGACCCCCTGCGCCACCAAAGCACTGCAGCGTGTAGCCGGTCACGTCATAGCCGCGCGCCACCGAGATGCGCTTGATCGCGTTGGCCATGTTCTGCACGGCGATCTGCAAAAAACCTTCGGCCAGCGATTCAGCCGTGGTCTCGCGGCCGGTGGCCTCCTGCACTTCTTTGGCCAGCGCGCTGAAGTGCTTGACGACGCCTTCGCGGTCCAGCGCTTCATCTGCCTGCGGGCCAAAGACCTTGGGAAAGTAGTCGGGCTGGATCTTGCCCAGCAGCACGTTGGCGTCGGTGGTGGCAAGCGGCCCGCCGCGCCTGTAGCTGGCGGGGCCGGGATTGGCGCCTGCGCTCTCTGGGCCGACACGCAAGCGTGCACCGTCAAACCGCAGCAGGCTGCCACCCCCGGCAGCCACCGTATGGATGCTCATCATCGGCGCACGCATGCGCACGCCAGCCACCAAGGTCTCGAAAGCGCGCTCGAACTCACCGGCATAGTGGCTGACATCGGTGCTGGTGCCGCCCATGTCAAAGCCGATCAGCTTGTCGTGCCCAGCCGCCACTGCCGTGCGCACCATGCCCACGATGCCGCCCGCCGGGCCGGACAGGATCGCGTCTTTGCCCTGGAAGTGATGGGCCTCGGTCAGGCCACCGCTGCTTTGCATGAAGAACAAGCGCACGCCAGGCATCTGTGCCGCCACCTGCTCGACATAACGGCGCAAGATGGGACTCAGGTAGGCATCCACCACGGTGGTGTCGCCACGCGACACCAGCTTCATCAGCGGGCTGACCTCAAAGCTGGCGCTGACCTGCGTGAAGCCGATTTCTCTGGCCATCTCGGCGGCGGCTTTTTCGTGCGCGGTGAAGCGGTACCCGTGCATGAAGACCACAGCGCAGGCGCGGACGCCGGTGTCATAGGCAGCCCGCAACGCTGCGCGCAATGCATCCACCTCCAAGGCCTGCAGCACTTCGCCTTGCGCACCCACGCGCTCCTGGGCTTCGATGACCTGCTCGTAGAGCAGCTCGGGCAACACGATGTGGCGGTCAAACAGGCGTGGCCTGGCCTGATAGGCAATGCGCAAGGCATCTTTGAAGCCGCGCGTAGTGATCAGCAGCGTGCGATCGCCTTTGCGCTCCAGCAGCGCATTGGTGGCCACCGTGGTGCCCATCTTCACGCAGTCCACGACGTCGGGCGTGATCGGTGCGTCAGCAGCCAGACCCAGCAGGCGCCGAATGCCTGCGACGGCTGCGTCGCGGTACTGCTCGGGGTTCTCGCTGAGCAGCTTCAGCGTATGCAGTTGCCCATCAGGGGCACGGCCCACGACATCGGTGAAGGTGCCGCCACGATCGATCCAGAACTGCCAACGGGGGTCTTGCATGTTTACAACCTTGTAGTGAGGGTCTCGGGCGCACTGCGCTGTCACCTGAGGCTGAGGCAACGCAACGCTGCCTTTGATTACATCAGCCCCGGCAGAAACAACACCAACTGCGGGAAGACAAAGATCAAACCGGTGGCGAGCATCTGACACGACCGGCAGCAGGTGCTGCGTGGCTGCCAGTCTATGCAAGAACGGCAGCGGCGGGTCACCTGCGCTGTGGCCTTGGGTTTTCGCCAGGCCCACCGCACCAGCTGAGGCGACGCTGAACAGGGCCATCAACAGCAGGCCAGGCACAACGCCAGCGACAAACAGCTTGGCCATCGAGACAACAATGGCCACGGCGTGGCAGCGCTGAGCCTGGCAGCCCATCAAAAGGCCTCGAAGAATCGCAGATTCATCAGAGGCTCCGCGTGCTGACAGATAGAGCGTGTGGGCAGCACCTGCGGCGCTGGGCGGGCAAACAACGTGGTGTTGTCCTCGCTATTTCGGCACTGGCCGCTCCATCCCCAGGCATAGGATGCGATGCAGAACTGAAGCCCCAGGGCGGACGCATAGGCGCCGCGCCAAGGATTAATGCATGTCCGATCTCTCAACCCCGCCTACAGGCCTGCTGACCACAGCCGGTGAGGCCTACGTCTGGCCAACGCCAGAGGTGGCAGGCTACCCGGCAGCGCTCGGCAGTTTGACGCCGTTGATGTGTGAAATCGAGGGGCTCAACGGCAAGGTGCTGGACGGGCAATTGCTGTTGTTTGCACCCGACCGAGGCGTGCTTCAGTTGGGCATGCCCAAACCACGCCGGCCGCTGCCTCTGCGGCTGGAGCAATTTCGCCGCATGCGTTTGTTGGAGCCCCTGCGGCCCGAGCCCGCTGCGCGCAACGACGCGCAGATGGCGGCGCTGCGGCCTGCCTTGCCTTTCAAGGTGGATTTCCAGGGCTCTGCCCCATGGCAAGGCCTGACAGTGGGCCACGCAGAACATCCCTGGGGTGTGTTCCTGTTCCAGCCGCTGGACGACCAAGGCACTTTGCAACGCTGGTTTGTGCCGCGGCCAGCCTTCAAGCGCTGCCAGATCGGCAAACGCATGGGCGAGGCGCTGGTCGAGCAAAACTCGGCTTCGCCGCAGCAACTGCAGGAGGCCCTGGCAGAACAGAGCGAGTTGCGCCAACGCAAGCTGGGCGACATGCTGGTGGTGCGGCAGATCATCACGCCCGACGAACTCACCACCGCCATCGAGCAGCAGTCGCGCATGCCGATGGTGCGCATCGGCGAGGCGCTGATTGCCCTGGGCTACATCACAGACGTGCAACTGCAAGACGCGCTGGCCTTGCAGCGTCAAGACCGCACGGTGCCGCTGGGTGAGCTGATGGTGCGCAGCGGAGTGGTCTCGCGCGCTGATCTGCAAACCGCCCTGGCGCGCAAGATGGGTTACCCGCTGGTCGACGTGTCGCAGTACCCGCCCGACGCCGATGCGCTGTCGCGCTTGCCGTATGCCATTGCCTCCAGACTGCCGGCGCTGCCGTTGATGCGCCGCGCAGGGCGTCTGGTGGTGGCGCTGGAAGACCCCAGCAACCGCGGCCACATCGACGAGATCGAGTTTGCAGCGCAGTGCAAGGTGGTGCCGGTGCTGGCGCGCACCGGCGTGCTGCCGGCCATCGTGCACCGCGAGTACGAAAAACTGGGGGCAGCGACAGGCAGCTTCGCAGCCCACGAGGAAGGCGGCAGCATTGACTTCGAACCCGGCGACGCCAGCAAGCTGTTGGCTTCGATGGAGCAGCAGGTCGAAGCCAGCATCGACGAAGACAACGACGCAAACGGCATCGAGCAGAGCGACAACTCGCTGGTGCGGCTGATCAACTCGATGATCCTGGAGGCGCAATCACAAGGCGTCTCTGACGTGCACATCGAATGCCCGCCGGGCAAAGAGAAAGTGCGCATCCGCTTCCGCCGCGATGGCCAGTTGCGCCCCTATCTGGAACTGCCACCAACCTATCGCAGCGCCTTGATCGCACGCATCAAGATCATGTGCGACCTGGACATCAGCGAGCGCCGCAAGCCGCAGGACGGCAAGATCAACTTCAGCAAGTTCGTCCAGGGCGTCAAGCTCGAATTGCGGGTCGCCACCATCCCCACCAATGCCGGCGTCGAAGACGCCGTGCTGCGTTTGCTGCAGTCCAGCAAGCCGATCCCGCTGGACAACCTGGGGCTGAGCCCTGCCAACCTGGCCAATCTGAAAACCGCCATCCAGCGCCCTTACGGTATGTTGCTGTGCGTCGGGCCCACGGGCTCGGGCAAGACCACCACACTGCACTCGGCGATGGGTTTCATCAACACGCCAGAGCGCAAGATCTGGACTGCTGAAGACCCGGTCGAAATCACGCAGGTCGGCTTGCGCCAGGTGCAAGTCAACCCGCGCATCGAGTGGACCTTCGCCAAAGCCCTGCGTGCCTTTCTGCGTGCCGACCCGGACGTGATCATGGTCGGCGAGATCCGCGACAACGAAACTGCGCAAGTGTCGGTGGAGGCCTCACTGACCGGGCACCTGGTGCTGAGCACGCTGCACACCAACAGCGCGCCAGAAACCATCACGCGCTTGCTGGACATGGGCATGGACCCCTTCAACTTTGCCGATGCTTTGCTGGGTGTGCTGGCGCAGCGGCTGGTGCGCAAACTGTGCATCAAGTGCCGCGTGGCACATCCGGCCTCAGCCGAAGAAGAACACGAACTGCTGTCTGACTACATGCATGTACTGACCGGCGTGCCCAACGCCCCCCAGAGTGATGCACTGCTGGCTGAGTGGCGTCAGCGGTTTGGTGCAGCCGAGCCACCGCACCGCATCCAGCTCTACAAGCCGGTCGGCTGTGATCACTGCGGCGGCAGCGGCTACCGCGGCCGCGCCGGCATCCACGAGCTGATGATGGTCTCGCGCGGTTTGCGCCACCTGATCCAGACTGGCGGGCGCGCTGACGACTTGGCAAAACACGCCTTGGGCGACGGCATGCGCACGCTGCGCCAGGACGGCATCGAGAAGGTGCTGGCGGGCTTGACGACGATCGAGGAAGTGCGCGCCAACAGTTGATCTGAAGCCCACAAGGCGGGCAGATCAAAAAGGCATTGTCCAACCCAGAGACACCAACCAGGCGCGCGGCGCCAGGGGCTCGAAGTAGCGGCCATTGCCTTCGTTGACGATCACGCTGCCGCTGGCTTGGATGTCGGTGGCGTTGTCCAGACGCAGCAGCAACTGCAACTTGCCGACTGGGCTGCCGGCGGGGCCCAGCGCCCACTCGGCTTGCGCGCGCAAGGCAAGCGTCTGGTAGGCATCGGCAAAGTCGCTGTTCAGGTCGTTGACGGCCTGGCGGCCTTGCGCCCGGCCTTCGACGGCCAGGGCATAACCTGGCTGCGGGCGCCAGGCCAGCTCGACATACGCGCTGCGCGACACCGTGCCTGCGATGCGGTTGCCTGCGGGCACGGGCACCGTGGGGGTGCTGCAAGGCGGCGCACCGCAGATCAAGAAGCCATCGCTGTAGCGGGCATCCAGCCAGGTCAGTGCTGCGCTGGCGTGCCAATCTCGGGCGACTCTGGCCTGGGCTTGCAGTTCCAGCCCCCGGCGCAGCGTGCGGCCCACGTTGCTGAAAGTGGCGCGCCCACCGCGATTGGTGGCGACAGCGATTTCATTCTGCGTCCGGGCTTCGAAGAGCGCTGCATCAAGCGCCATATCGGGCGGCAAATTGCGCACCGTATCAAGCGCCCGATCGGGCACCCCGTCGGCTGCCGGCGCAGCGCCCGCAGACCGCCACTTGGCCCCGATCTCGACCTGCCGGCTGGATTGCGCGCGCAACTCGGTGTTGAAGCCCGGCCCACCATCGGCGCGGTAGGCCAACTCACCAAAAGTAGGCGACTCGAAGCCGCGGCCCACGCTGGCGTGCAGGTTCAACTGCGGGTCCAGCCGCCAGCGCAGCGCCAGCACCGGGCTGGTGAAACGGTCTTCGCGTTGGCCCGAATCGTCACCATTGCCGCCAACGATGTAGCGGTCCTGGCTGGCGAACCGGATCGTGCCGCTGCGCAGCCCGGCACTGACCCACCAAGCTTCACTCAACTCTGCATCGGATTGCACAAACAACTGGCTGGAAGCCAACGTGTTGCGCTCGTCGCGTCGCAAGGCGCCGGTCACACCCAGCAGCCGCCGGGCTGGGACACCACTGAAGTTCTCAAAGCCAAATCTTTGCTCGACGCTGCGGTCGTGGCTCAGTCCAGCCACCACTTGCAGCGCGCGCTGATCAGCCAGCGGCCAGCGCCAGACCATCCGGCCATCCACGCCGCCATAGTCGCGCTCAAAGTCGATCACACCGCCGCCCTGGCGCTCGGTCAACGCAGGATTGCTTGCGTTGGCTTGCACCGCCACCGGGATGCTGAGCCACTGCGTGACGGCACGCTGGCCGCCGTAGACCACCACCAGCGCTTCACGCAGCGCGCCAGCATCTGCAAAGCGGTGCCGCCACTGCAGCCCGGCCTGGCTTTGGCGCGTGTCTTTACGGGTGTTGAAGCGGTTGGCCTGGCCGGGTGTGTCTTGCGGCAGGGCCAGCGCGTTGGTCTGGCGCGTGTCGGCCTCGAACTGTTCGCGTGTCAAGCCCAGCGGGTCTTGCGCGGGTTGGTCCAGGTGGTTGAGCACCAACACCACACGGTCGCTGTCCGATTCGTAGCCCAGACGCAGGTTGGCCAGCAGGCGCTGCGCCGCGCTTTGCGGTCTGAAGCCTGGGGCCTCCATCCCCGAAACGCTGGTGCGCAGGCTGAAACCCTGCCCCAGCGGTGCGGCCAGGCTCAAGCGCTGTTGGCGTAGACCGAACTGGCCCGCATCCACGTGCAGCGTGGCCTCGCGCTGCGTCGGTGCCGCGCTGATGAGCGAGATCACGCCGCCCGAGCTGGCGCCATACAGCGCCGAAAACGGCCCGCGCAGCACTTCGATGCGTTGCGCACCGGCCAGGTCAAAGTGCGACACCTGGCCTTGGCCATCGGGGCCGGATGCCGGCACACCGTCGGCCACCAGGCGCAAACCGCGCACCCCAAAGCTGGCGCGAGCGCCAAAGCCGCGCGACTGCAACTGCAGGTCTTGGGCGTGGTTGTGGCGATGGTTGGCCACCAGCCCAGGCACACGCTGCAGCGCTTCGCCCAGCGTGATCATCGGGCCCGCTTCACGCAGCGTCTGTGCATCCACAATGCTGGCGGCGTAAGGTGCATCAAAGAGCCGCAGCTCGGCACCGCTGGTAGTGACGATGACTTGCTGGGTAGCCGGCACGGCAGGGCTGGGCGAGACAAGAGGCTGTGACCGTGCAGTCGAATGGCCCAGCAGCGCCAGCGTACAAACCAAGAACAGGATCGGAGTCAAGGGATGCCTTTTTGGCCGGTTGAGCGGCGATCGGCAGGTGCCGGGCCACACGGTGCTTTGGTAGGAGGAAGTCTCAGAGCTTACCCAGAGGCGCCAGCATGGGCTGCGCACCGGGTCTTTGGCAGCTTCGGAGCCTGCTGCATGCGAAGCCAAGTCCGCTTTGAGACACAGTCAGTCCCCACTTGTACAAAATACCCCATCAGCCTGCCAAGGAGTCTTTGACCATGAGTCCATCCACCCACGCCACCCGAGCACCGCACGCAGGCTTGTCGCAGGT
>JBBQIB010000230.1:0-7190 GCA_038324515.1 Burkholderiales bacterium | reverse complement strand
GTGGCGGGTGTCGAAACCACTTCGTCGTCGTCACTGCCACCGCAGGCCGTCAGTGCCAGCGGGGCAAACATGGCGCCCATGGCGCCGGCCAAGCCGCCGCGCAGCAGGCCGCGGCGCTGCAGGCCTGCGCCCAATACGTTTTGAAAGTGCGGATTGTCGGAAGGGTTGTTGTCCAGGTCGTCAGGGTCAACAAACTCGGTATGGATGTCTATGCGTGCGTTCATGCAGTCCTCAAGCAGGTGTGAAAAAAGTCATGAACGAGACCTTACGAGCGTTGCGTGACGGGGATGTGACAAAAAAGTGTCTGTCAGATGTCGGCTCCGGCCGGGACTGACCGCTTCTGCGCAGGCGCAGACCCAGCAGCGCCAGCAGCAGCAGGCTGGGCAGCAAGGGGTCCACTGCGCCGCCTGACCACGCCATGGCACATCCGCCGGATGCACCCTGGGCCTGAGGCATGACGGGTGCCGGGCTGGGGGAAGGGGCCGGTGTCGGACTGGGCGAAGGCGGCGGTGCGGCAGGCGGCGCCGGCGGTGTCGAGGGGGCAGGCGCGCCGTCGGCCGACACCTGTACCTGCAGCTGCAGCGGCGGCAGGTTGGCGCCGTCCGTGCGCCACTGCAGCAGCGCTGTGCCCCGGCCAGCTGAAGGTGCCGTTGCCGTGATGCGCGCTCTGCAACGCTCGCCGGGCTGCAGCACCAAGGAGATGCTGCAAGCACTGCCGGCCAGCGAAAAGCCGGCTGCGCCGGGGCCGGTGATGACCGCTGCGCCCAGGCTCAGAGCAGCCACGCCGGCATTCACCAGCGCGACTTCGGCCACCACGGTCTGGCCCGGCGCCGCCTGCAGAGTCAAGACCCGGCCGGGCAGGTCGGCTACCAGGGCACCGGCGGCGGTGGGCTCCACACTGGCATTCACCCCTGTCCACTGCGGCAGGCCGTCGGCGCCGTCGGCGTTACCCAGCCATTGCAAGGCGGCGGTGCGGCGCCCGACCTCAGCGCTGGACAGCGCCACGTGCGCGGTGCATGTGGCTGCAGGTGCCAACAGCGGCGGGCAGTCGTGGCGCAAGCTCAGGCCAGCGGCTGACGCGAGCGTGGGCTGCACGGCCACGGCCTGCGCTCCGGCGTTCAACAGGCGCACCGCCTGCTCGGGCACCACGGCGCCGGCGCCTACGCGGCCGAACTCCAGCACGCGCGGCCACACCACCACGGACGCGGACTGCAGCGTGTTCACGCGGGCCAGGTAGGCCGACAGATCACTGCGGTCACGTTCGTCCAGCAACCCGCCGAGGTAGCCCATTGCCCCCACCTTGGTGATGGCCAAGGCGATGACGGCGGGCCCGCTGGCAGCGGTGAGCAGGCGGTTGCGGTCACCCTGGGGGTCAGGGCCGTGGCATTCGACGCAGCTCGGCTGACCCCCCGGGAGTTGCAGGTAGAGCATGGCGCCGCGGGCGGCATCCTGCGCTGCGGCCGGGCCGGCCAGCAGGCTGGCGACCATGCCCAACCGCAGACTGAAAGGAACGTTCATCAAGCAAGGCTAGGCGACGCACAAGACAGCCGCGTGACAATGCGGCGCAAGCCTGCGTGCTGCGCGCCGGCAAGCCGCGGGACGCTGGACGCCGGACGCCGCAATTCCTGCTTCACCGTACCGTAGGGGCACTGTCGGCCACGCGGCCGACGTCGACTTCGACGCCGATGCCGCGGTAACCCAGGAAGCGGCAACGCTGGTCGAACATGGGCTCTCCGCTGACGCGGAACGACTGCCGCGAGCCATCGTTGTTGCAGCGGCTGAAGGCGAAGTCCAGGAACGGCCGGCGCGCCAGGATGTGGGCCTGCAGCGTCTGCCGTTCGGCCTCGTTCCAGCCGTCGCCCCAACCGTCCTCCGGCGCGACTGAGGACACGTCCTGCAGCGGCGTCACACGGATGCCCAGCATCTCGAGCACTGGCCCCGAAACCTTGGTGAAGGTACCCTGCTCGTCCTGCTCCCAGTACCAGTCGGAAGCCAGCTCGGTCAGGCTGCGGTAACGGGCCTCGCTTTCGCGCAACTCGGCGGTGCGGTCGGCCACCGCCTTCTCCAACAGGTGGGCATGGGCCTCGAGCCGGCGGTACAGCAGCCGCACTTCCAGCATGTTGCGGATGCGCGTCTTCACCTCGGCAAGATCGAAGGGTTTGCTGACGAAATCGCGCGCGCCGGCCTGCAGCGCCCGCAGCTTGTGGCCCGGCTGCGCGGTGAGCACGATGACAGGCAGAAAGGCCTCGCTGGCGTTGGTCTTCAGGCCATCCATCACCGCGAAGCCGTCCATGGCCGGCATCTGCAGGTCGAGCAGGATCAGGTCGTAGGCATGCTCGCGGTGCAGCGCGCACACCTGCAGCGGGTTCATGGTGGAGGTAACGCCGGTGTAGCCAGCCTCTTCGAGCAGGCGGCTGAGCAAGAGCACGTTGGCCGCCTGGTCGTCGACGATCAGGATGCGGGCGGCCAGGATGTCGGTTTCGATACTCAGCATGGCAATGACTCTGTTTCTGCGCGGTCGCGCGCGGGATGGGTGGTTGCGTGCTCGAGTGCCAGGTCCGGCGTGTGCAGGAACTCGTCGAGCTTGATCGGCCTGGTGAGGTAGCAGAAGAAACCGGCGGCCAGGCCTTTCTCGATGTCTCTGGGCATGGCGTCGGCGCTCAGCGCCACCACCGGGATGTGCGCGGTGGCTGCGTCGGCCAGCAAGATGCACAGGGCCGTGACGCCGCTGATGCCCGGCAGGTTGATGTCCATCAGGATGACGTCGGGCTGCGCCGAGCGGGCCAGCTCGACGCCGCTGCGGCAGTCCTTGGCGCTGATCAACCGGATGTCGGGCCGGCGCGACAGCACGCGCGCCACCCTCAACAAGTTGGCCGGGTTGTCCTCCACGCACAACAGCGTGCGCCGGCGCACACCCGCAGCCAACTCCGCAGGGGCTGGCAGCACTGGCAAGTCGGCATGAACGGCCGACTCGATGGCAGCACTGGCTGCCAGTTCGACCCAGACCTCGCTGCCCACGCCGACCGGGCTCCCCACCCCGATGGTGCCGCCCAGCCGCTCGACCAGCAGTTTGCTCACCACCAGGCCGATGCCAGTGCCTTCCTGCTCGCCACCTTCCTGCCCCATGCGGTTGAAGGGCTGGAACAACTGTGCCAGCTTCTCAGGCGGCAGGCCCAGGCCGGTGTCGCGCACGCTGACGCGCACTCGGTCTGCAGCCACGCCACGGCAGCTGACCACCACCCAACCGCCACGGCGGCTGTACTTGATGGCGTTGGACAGCGGCTCCAGCAGGTACCAGCCGGCCTGCATGATCGGGTCGACGCGGTCCTTCTGCCCAGGCGTCGGCGCGGGCATGCCTGAGTCGATGAGCTGCGCGAAGCCGAGGATGGCGTTGAGGGGCGAGCGCAACTCATGGCTCATGCTCGACAGAAAGTCCGACTTGGCCAGGTTGGCTGTCTCGGCCGCCACTTTGGCGATCTGCAATTCGCGGTGTGTTTCGAGCAGGGCCTGGTCCAGGCGCAACTGCTCGGCATCGACCCGCTTGCGCGCTGTGTTGTCGGTGCCGATGAGCAGGTAGCCGATGATGGCTTCCTGCGCGCTGCGCAGCGCCGTGACCGAGACCACGGCCGGCAGGCGGCTGCCGTCCTTGCGTACGTAGGTGAGTTCGTCGATGTCCTCGATGCCGCGCGAGGCCTTGAACACCAGCGCTTCAAAGCCCGGCGCGATGGGCGTGCCGAACCCGGCGCTCAACGCACCGGCGCGCTGCAAAAGCTCTTGCGGGTCGGAGATGTCGGCCGGCGTGATGCGGTTGAGCACGTCGGCCGCAGCGCAGCCCAGCATGCGCTGGGCACCGACGTCGAAGATCTGGATCACGCCACTGTCGTCGGTGGCGATGCTGGAGAAGTTGGCGCTGCTGAGGATGGCGTTTTGCAGCGCGCCCGACTTCAGCAGGGCAGTCTCGCGGCGTGTTCTGGCGCGCCGTGGCGACTGATCAAGGCCCATCGTGACGGAGCGGGTCTGCGAAGGGCTGGCCTGTTTGAGGCATGGGGAAGCTTCCAAGGGAAAACGACAACAGTGCCCTGACGGCGCAAGGCCCGCCGCACTCGGGCGGCAAGGGTTCACGCCAGGCACATCGCCGAGAATCATCGCCGAGGTGCGAGCGGGTCTGTTCGTTGGCGAACACAAGGAAGAATTCCGCCCGGCGCCCCCCCAGCAAAGGGGAGGGTTATCCCGGACCCCGTGCGGCCAAGGTCGCGGATGAGCTGCGCCCGGCCAGCGACTCGCCGCAATGCCGGAAGGTTTCCAGGCGCGCGCTGACTGCGACAACTGCGCGGACAATTTTTGCGATCATCCGCTGCATGCCGACGCAAGAACCGCCATCCAGTACCGCCGCCGCTTAGCCGCTGGCCGGCGCCCCGCTGGACAGCAGGAGATCCTGAACCAGTCGACCCCCGCAGCGAGGGCTGCGAGTTGGTGGCACGCACCATCCGCGCTGGCACGCCGGTGGCGCCGAGCGCGCAGGGCCGGCAGGTGATTGCCGGGTTGATGCCCTGATTGCAGCGGGCGGGGCTGTCAAGCTCCAGCAGCAGCCACCCGCTCGGCGAGGGTGATCAAGGCCCGGTCGCTGCCGGCAGCACCCAGCAAACTCAAACCCATCGGCGCGCCGTCGCGGCTGGCCAGCGGCAGGCTGAGTTGCGGCACGCCGGCCAGGCCCGCCACACACAACAAGCGGATGGCGCGGTTGCGGTAGTCCTCCAAAGTGCTGTCGCTGTCGTCGATGCGCGGCGCGATGTCGGGCATGGTGGGCATCAACAGCACACCACCTTCACCCAGCGCACGTTGCAAATGACTCTTGAAGCGCTGCCTGAAGGCTTGTGCCGGCAACACTTGGGCGTCGGTGATCTGGCGGGCGTACGCGAAACGCTCGGCCACGCCCGGGCCCAGCGGTGGCGCATAACGCTCGATCAGTGGGCCCACGGTCTGCCAGGCTTCGCGGCCCTGCAGGTGCCTGAAGTGCCAGTACATCGCGTCCCAGGACTCCAGCATCACCTGCACCGGGCTGGCCGTGCCCAGCACGTCCTGCACGCGGGTGGCGGCGTGTTTTGCGACTTCGCTGGCGGCAGGCGCCACCTGCTCCCACAAGTCCGTCGGCCACAGCAGCCGAAGCGGCGCAGCGGTGGCGGGCTCGTCGGGCCCCAGCAGCACATCGGCCACACGCGCAAAGGTCTGCACGTCGCGCGCAAACCAGCCGCAGGTGTCGAAGCTGGGCGCCAAGTCCAGCACTTGGGCCAGCGAGATGCGGCCATGCGTGGGGCGCAAACCCACCAGACCACAGTGGCTGGCAGGCGCACGCACGCTGCCGCCGGTGTCGCTGCCCAGCGCGAAATCGCACAGATGGTTCGACACCGCAGAGGCTGAGCCCGAGGACGAGCCGCCGCTGATGCGCTCAGGCGCAGCGCCATTGATCGGCGAGCCGAAGTGGGCGTTTTGGCCATTCATGCTGAAGGCAAACTCATCGGTGACGGTCTTGCCGACAAACCGTGCGCCTGCATCCAGCAGCTTTTGCACGGTGGGTGCATGGCGGCTCTTGATGCCCGACATCGCCAACACCAGCGGGCTGCCGCCGCCTGTGGGGTAGCCGGCCACGTCGAAGAGGTCTTTGGCCGCGAAGTCCAGCCCGGCCAAAGGCCCGGTGGCAGCGCGTGCAACAGGCACTTCTGGGTAAGGGACGAAGGCGTGGGCTGGGTCGTGCTGCATATGGATGTTGATGGATTGATCCGCAGCCGCACTCAGGCAGTGGCGGATGTGTGGGTATCGGCTGCGGCAGCCGCTGCTGTCGCATCGGTGCGCAGGCAGCGTGCGCGGTGCCCAGGCGCCAGTTCTACCGCCAGAGGCGGTGCAACCAGACAAGCGTCCTGCGCCCAGGCACAGCGCTCTGCAAAAGCGCAACCCGGTGGCAGCCGCGACAGATCGGGTGGCGCGCCGCCGATGGTTTGCAGCCGCTGCCCTTTTTGCATCGCGCCGTGCGCGCGGCCGCGCAGCAGCGCGATGGTGTACGGGTGGCGCGGCGTGCGGATCAGCTCACGCGCGCTGCCTTCTTCAACGATGCGGCCAGCGTACATCACGGCGATGCGGTCGGCCACTTCGGTGGCAGCACCGATGTCGTGGGTGACGAAGATGATGCCCAGGCCCAGCTCGCGCTGCAACTCGCGCAACAAGATCAGCACCTGGATCTGCACCGTGGCGTCCAGCGCGGTGGTGGGCTCGTCGGCCAGCAGCACCTGCGGCTTGCAGGCCAGCGCCAACGCGATCATCGCGCGCTGGCGCATGCCGCCGCTCATCTCGTGCGGGTAGGCCTGCAGCCGGCGCTCGGGGCTGGGGATGCGCACGCGCTCGAACAGTTGCAGCGCGCGCGCCTGGGCTTGCGCAGCCGACACCGGCTCGTGGCGGCGGATCGACTCGGTGATCTGCTGGCCCACGGTGTAGACCGGGTCCAGCGCCAGCAGCGGCTCTTGAAAGATCATCGAGGCCACCGCACCGCGATAGTCGAACAACTGCCGCTCGGACATCGCCAGCACATCGTGGCCAGCCACTTTGACGCTGCCGCTGATCTTGGTGCGCTTGGGCGGGTGCAGCATCAACAGCGTGCGCAGCGTGACACTCTTGCCCGATCCCGATTCGCCGATCAGCGCCACCGCTTCACCCCGCTGCACCTGCAGGCTGACACCATCCACCGCACGCACGGGCGTGCTGCCGCCACCGAAGCTGACCTGCAGGTTCTGGATCTCGACCAGCGGTGGCTGCTGGGTGTCGTTCATGGACTGCGGGATGCGGTTGCGATGGCGGTTGCGGCGGCTGCAACGTCTGCAGCGGCTGCAGCGGCTGCAGCGGCTGCAGCGGCCGCAGCGGCGGTAGTTGCGGCAGTTGCGGCGGCGGCGACAATGCGCTTCGCATTCGCAGCCCTGGCTTGGCTGTGGCCGCTGCCCGGCTCATGCATCAGGCAAGCCACGCCGCCCGATGCGATGTTGGCGCGTGAAGGCGCACGCTGACCACACACGGGCTCGGCCTGCGCGCAGCGGGGGTGGAAGCGACATCCTGCCGGCGGGTTGATGGGGTTGGGCGGGTCGCCGGCCAGCGGTGCTTCTTCGGTGCGGTTGTCGGGGTCCATGCTGGGCATCGACGACAGCAGC
>JBBQIB010000229.1:0-7218 GCA_038324515.1 Burkholderiales bacterium | reverse complement strand
GCAAAGACCTGCAAAGTTTCTTCGGCCAGCTCAGGCGGGCAAGGCGTGCGTGAGCTGGCGTACCAGCGCAGGCTTTGCAAACGCGAGGCCAGCCGCAGCAGCACCACACGCAAATCGCGCGAGAAGGCCAGCAGCATCTTGCGCACACGCTCGGTCTGCAGTTGGCGCTGCGCTGCACCCACCTGGGCGTCCTGGACATTCTGGGCGCCTCGCGCAGCACGCTGGATCTGCATTAGCTTGCGCGTCAGCGTCACCAGCTGAGCTTCTGACTCGCCAAAGGCTTTGCGCAAGACCTCTTCTGGGCGCTGCAAGTAGTCGCTGGCGTACACCAGATAGGCCGCAGCACAGAGCCCGGGCGCAGCGCCGATGTCATGCAGCAATTGGGCCGTGCCGTCGGCATGGGCCAACACCGGCTCGCCGCTGTCCAGCAGATGCTCGCTGAGCAGCGGCTCTGCAAAATTGCGCGCGCGCTCGACCCAAGCGGGGCCGACAACAGCTTGGGCACCGTTGGCTGTGTCTTCGGCTGCAACCGCTGGGTCGTTGCCAGGCAGGTCCACGGTGGCCAGGTGCACCACCGCAGCGGTTTGCCCCTGCCAGTGGCTCTGCATGTGCCCAGCCATGCGGCCCTGCGTTGTTTTCACGGCGACAACAAGAACTCGCGCACCACGGCCCGCTGCTCTGGCTGCACCAGCATCGGCGCGTGGCCCACGCCTTCAAACTGGTGCAGGCGGGCTCTGGGCCCGCGCTCGGTCATCGCTTGGGCAGTCTGCGGCGACAGCAGGTCAGACTGCGCACCCCGCAGCAGCAAGGTTGGGCAAGTGATGCGGTCGTAGCTTTGCCACAGCATGGCTTGCCCCATCTGCGCCAGCTCGGGCGTGATGGCCTTGAAAGGCAGCGCAATCGCCGGGTCGTAGTGCGGCTTGAAACCAGCTCCATCGGCTTTGAGTTGCGGCTTCGTCAAGGCCAGCCACTGCTCTCGCGTGTGCGGGCCAAAGCCTTGCGAGATGGCCCACACGGCGTCAGCCGCTGTCTCCAGACTGGGCCAGTGCGCCGGCTGCCCCAAATAACTGCCGATGCGCTGCAAAGCCACCGCCTGAATCTCGGGCCCGACATCGTTGAGCACCAGCCTGCGCACCGGAGAGCCCGGCAGGCTGGCCAGCCCCAGACCGATCAAGCCACCCATCGAGGTGCCGACCCAGTCGACCTCCGGCACGTCCAGTCTGGCCACCAAGCTGACCATGTCGGCCACATAACTGGGGATCGCATAGCCCATCGGGTCAGGCAGCCAGTCAGACTGGCCACGGCCCACCACGTCGGGGCAGATCACACGGTATTCGGCAGACAAGTCGCGGGCCAGGGTGTCGAAATCACGGCCTTGGCGCGTCAGGCCATGCACACACACCAGCACGCGCGGGTTGTCGGGCTGGCCCCACTGCCAATAAGCCATGCGGTGCAAGCCCCGCGTGTTGAGGCATTGCACATGGTGAAGTGTCGGCTCGGTCATCGTTGATCCTTCGGGTGCCCTTGCGGCTTGCGGGCTGGGCATCATCGTATCAACGCGCTGCAAGCGCTGAGGCAGCAGAGGGTACATGGGCGGCGCCGGCCACCTCGGCGGCTTGCGCGGCTAGGGGCGGTGGCAGCGTGGTGATGGATCAAGCCGAGCCCATTCGGCACCAGGTTTTTGAGGTGCCGAAGGTGGCTGCGACAGTCAACGAATATTGGCGCTTTGCTGGCCGTTGCGCAGGCTGCGCCAAGGCTCATCGAGCGGCATTGCCTGCGGGTGTGCCCAGCGGCCAGATCGGGCCGCGGGCGTTGGCCTTGTTGGGCGCCTTGGGTACGCACTACCACCTGACTCAGCACAAGATGTCAAGTCCCGGCTGTTGTTTCGGCTCGGCCACGGAACCAAGCTACGGGTTCACCGAATGCTTACGCGACGAGTCCACATCCGATCAGGCAGATGAGCCCGCGGCCTTGCGGCCCGTGGTGCTGGCGATGCGCAGCGCAAAACACTTCTTGCCCAGCAGCGCGTTGCCGCCGTAGCCTGAGCCGTAGCTCCAGATATCGCGCGTTTCGGGGTAGTGCACGATGTATTTGGTGCTGTTGCAGGGCCCGGGCAAGTCGGCCTTGCCAGACTGCAGCGGTGCGCCCACGGTACGCACACATAGCACGAAGTCACCACCGCGTCCCAGCAACTCCAGCGCGCCTTGGCCCATGCGCGTCATGGTGTGCATGCTGATCGCCACATAGGGGCTGTCGGTCAGCACCTCCCAGATGTGAGCGATGAGGCTGCCCAGCGGCCCCATCGAAAAGGGCAGCACGTACATCGTGTGGCCAACCATCGCCCCTTTTGAACAAGGCATTCGGCCCGCTCTGCAACTTGGCGCGTATTTGCGTCGGCGCCATCCAATGGTTGGTGGGGCCGGCGTCTTCGCCACGTTCACAGCAGATGAAGGTGCTGTCCGCCACACGCGCCACGTCGCTGGCGTCGCTGCGCGCCAGCTAGCTGCGCGGCCGCAACTTGGGGTTGAGCTTCATCAGCATGCCGGCCGCGACTTTCTGGTCGGTGAGTTTCTGCGCTTCGGCAGCGCTGCCTTCGCACCAGTGCACGGCGGCCGCACCGGTCAGCGTGGCCATCTCGGACACCGAGGCCAGCAATCGGGTGTGCTGCACGTCGCTGGAGGCATTGGCTCTGGGCTATTCGCGTTCGCTTGGGTACGTCGGGTTTCCAATCGCTGAAGTGACAAAAAACAGGCTTCGGCCAGTGTTCGGGGCGCTCCGTCGAACCCGCATAAGCACTCGATCACCAGGGCCCTGGCCAAATCCTGCCAGCCGCCCGGCAGCCAACGCCAAGCGGATATCACGACACCACATCGTGGGACCAATGGAATCACCCAGTAACCACCCGCTCGCAGGGCTCGGGGCGCAGAAGGCGACCGAGTCGTGATGAACCACGCGCGGCATGGCACAACGGGGCTGATGCTGAGCTGCACAGCTTCGAAGCGAAGACCCATAGGCCCCCCGCGCACCGCGCCTTCGCCGCGCCCAACCTGACGACGACCGCCTGCGGCGTGTCAGACTGCAGAGCGGGTTTTCGAATTGTGAAAGGGCGGACCTGAACATGACCTGAACGCATCTCGCGGAACGCCACTATGGCCTGAGGCACAGCGAGGCAGTGAGGGCATGCGGGTCAATCGCTTCCCGCGACATGATCCGGCTTTGGGGTTCTGTAACCACACGTGGGCACCCCGTCAGCTACACACCGGAAGCACTGCATCGCCAACCTGGCTTTGAATGGCAGACTCACCATGCCAGGACCAGAGCCCCCTCGTAAAAAGCAAGCACTTGCCGCCCATCGCCCGCAAGTTGGTCTGGTTGACAAGGTTCTATTTGTCCTCATACTGGGCGCCAAGTCAGCACAAGACTGACTTGACAAGCAAGTCGGAAAAATGTTGCTCGCGGCTGCAAAGCAACGCGCGCCCGAAGCGCAGTTCCAGCGTGCGGCACCAAGATGCCATTCAGTCAACTTTCCAGGGAGTCCAACATGATCAGTTTTTTCTCGCGATTGAAGTTCGCCGCCACACGCGTCGAGTCCGCCTCTACCCTCGACCCCCCCCCCCGTGGTCTGGTCATCGCTCCGGCCAACGCGCAGCCGCATGCGCGCTGATCCTGCTGGCCTTGTCAGTGGGTGGCCAGCGGGCCCATTCCGCGCAGATTGCTGACGACGACTTCTCCTCGGCACTCGCCCAGGCCAAGCTGGAAGGCGTTGCTTTTGTTTCTGTCACCGTCATGAGCATCACGCTGGCGCAAGCGGCTGGTGCAGACCCTGCGAAGCTGGCTGTTTTGCGGGCCAACGAAAGACAATTGCTCGAAGAATTGGGCCCAGACGTCTGGCCGGAGGGTCAGACCAACAACCGATTGGGCCAGCTTGGCCTGCTGGTGACGCCTGCGGGGATGCACAAGCTGCGTGCCAGCACTCGGGCCGAAAAGTTCGCAGCGGCTGTGCATCCGCGCTTGAGAGCCCACCGCGTGAACCCGGAGTTCCGCGAGCTCGAAGCGGCTTTGCTTGCGGGTCAAGACGTACCGGCTTCGTTGCGACTGCGCAACGAAGCGGCTGAGATCGCCATCGACCGCAAGGGAGAGCTGCAAACCAGCGGTGGCTTGGCTGCGGCGAGTGAGCATGCTGCCCGATCAGGGCGCGTCGTGGCTGCGTTGCGCGCGCACGCCGCCCGCATACCGCCCACACAACGCGTGCAGATCCCCGATCCTGAGCAGCCGCAAGCTGCACTCAGCGACACCAACCTGCAGCTTCGACTGAACAGGCAAACGCTGCTGGCAGCTGTGATACACCCCGATGTCGCGAGCATTCGAGCGGCCACAACCGAGCCAGCCAGACCCCCCGTGGTGCACCCGCAGGTGATGCAAGTGGCCCGGCAGCATGGTTTTGCCCAGGTCCTGCTGTTGATGAAGGATCCCACGCGGCAAGCGGAGATG
The DNA here is from genome assembly GCA_038324515.1 of Burkholderiales bacterium. Lineage (GTDB taxonomy): Bacteria > Pseudomonadota > Gammaproteobacteria > Burkholderiales > Burkholderiaceae_C > Rubrivivax. Next base: position 2,727 of record JBBQIB010000229.1, on the reverse strand, counting down.
ACGAGCAGCGAGCTGGCACGCGCCACCGCCGCCAAACGCAGCGCGATGGCCGACATGCAGCGTACACACGGGTTGCGCAGCAAGTTGAACGACTTGTCGGCCTTCGGCGTCTTCGGCGCTACGCTCAGGCTGGACGAACTCGAACGGCTGACACAGTCGGCCGACCCTCGACTGGCCGGCATCGACCTGAGCCGGCCGGTGGCTGAACCCGCGCTGAACCGCAGCGTTCCCCGCATGAACCTGGCTTCGGTGTGGAGCGCAGGGTTTCAGGGGACATACCCATTTCCGATCTTCCCTGTGAATCCGACAGAAGTTCGCCCGATCCGCATCGCCGTGCTCGACACCGGTGTTGTCAAGGATCATCCGATGCTGCTCAACAAGCTGCCGGCGGTGGGCTACGAGGCCTGCTTCGGCACCAACAGCAACCTCTTCGCCAGACGCAGCATCTGCCGCGGTGCGCCGCTGCCCACGCCCGGCAACCCTGCGACCTACGGCTCTTTCAGCGCCATCGGCACGCATAAAGACGGCGAGCCGCCAATGCAGGTACCTCCTGGCTTGCCTTCCCATCCTTATTGCACCACTCGCAGCACAACGCTTTCGATGTGCGACCACGGCACCTTTGTCGCCTCGATCGCCGCGGGATCCTCGGTCACGCTGAATTCGTCACCTCCCCCATTGCAGGACGCTGCGCCGTTGATCTTCAGCGGTGTGGCCCCCCAGGCGCAAATCGTGCCGATTCAGATCATGTCCTGGGATTCGGTCGGCCCCAGCCTAGCGCCAGGAATGTTTGTTGAAGATTTGCTGGCCGCTCTGAATGCCATCAAGGACGAGAGCGCAGCAGTCCAAGACTTGTTGACGAACGCTGACCCGCAGCAGGCCGCCCAATGGCGACCAAACGACTGGGTGATCAACATCAGTGCTGGTGGCGGCGCCTACAGTAACCCTTGCCAGGCTGACGTTCCACCAGCGGTGGGCTACAACCCGCCTGCAGGTTCAGCCCCGCCCACCAGCCAGGCGGTTGCCGATGCGATCTTCATCTTGAAGCAAACCTATGGCATCCCCACCATCATTTCAGCGGGAAACGACAACGAGACAGAGAAACTGGCATGGCCTGCCTGTCTGCCGCACGCCATCAAAGCCAGCTCGCTGTCCAACATCCCCGGTCTTCAGCACCATGTCGCGCAGTCGGTCTCGAACAAGATCCCGCTGGGCCAAGGCACACCGTACTTTGGCGAGCAATTTTTCGTTGCGGCCGGCGGCGGCGTGTACGCGCAGCAAGCCGGGCCGGTCTACGCAGCCACGGCGATCACTCGGACAAATGGCTGGCGCTACCACGGCGACGCGGGCACATCCTTCGCGGCGCCGCATGTGGCGGGTGCTTATGCACTGGTCAAGGCCGGGTATAGAAAGCTGGGTGAAGCTTGGGAAGTCGACCACGGCTCAGCTTACCTGCAGGGGACGGCCAGCACGGATGCGGTATGGGTGAATCCTGATCCTCCCTATCAACAACGCACCTATCGATCCATTCGATTTGTACCCGTCAACTGATGAAGACCATGAAAGCACAGTTCTCACGGCATGGGCGGGGTCGAGTCACAGCTGCCGCTGCCGCATTGACCCTGCTTCTCGCGTCCTGCGGCGGATCCGATGACCACTACCAGTGGGTGACCGCAGTCGCCACGATCAGGGATGGCTCGTCGCCGACCAGCTTCGGTTCACTGGGCTCTGCGGGTACCCAGATCAAACTGCTCAACATCAAGCCTCGGGCAATTGAGTGTGGCACTGTCGAGGACAACTACGAGTGGAACATCATCCTGCTTGGCATTCCGCCCGACCGAGTTCTTCATGCCCTGGTGCCGCAGGCCGATGTCTCTGCGCTGCTGCAGACGGGGCGATACGTTTACCGCAGTGACTACGAAGCGCGCATGCTGCCCTATACCGTCATTCCCTGCCAACGCTTTGGGCTGGACTTTCCGTAGGTGCTGCTGTGCTGATGCCGAGAGCGCAGCGCGTTCGGTCGCTGCTGAAAGCGCCACCCGGTTCAGCGGGGCCGGCTCAAGTTTGAACTGCCCTCGTATTTCAGCCGGTAGTCTGAAACTCGGTCTCATCACCCCAATGAACCTTTGCGTCTTCCGCCCTGGCGCGTTGCTCTATGGCGGGGTACTCGCCTTCCAAGCAGACTCGCACCGCTGAGGGTTTTTGCTCGTACGGGGGCTTGATGGGCACGTGCGGCGTAAAGCCCCAGCGCGTGAGGTACTTGCCGATGCTGCGCACTTGCAACTTGGAGCCACGTTCATTGTCGAGGCGTTGGTCCACAGCAGCACGACATTTCCATGACCAGTTCACTGCGAAATCATGCGAAAGGTCATATCTTATTGGGCCGGATCAAAAGGCGGCTTGGGCCGTGGTGCTCACCTCATCTGCACACTGCCGTTGACTTGTGCGGTGACCGTGGTCTTGCCAGCCTCTACCGGCAGCGCATCAGCCGCCACCGAAGCACTCATGGCCTGGCTGCGCATCACCGGCATCTGTACCCCCGTGTGAGGCGCGTCGGTGCCCACCGAGACCTCGCGCACGCTGTAGCCTCCAAAGCCGAATTGTTTGCTCACGGCTTCTGCGTTGGCCCGGAAGCGGTCGATGGCTTGCGCGGTGACTTCGGCCTCGACCTTCTCACGCGCCTGGCGCGACAAAGAAAACCCAACGCGCGCAATCGTCAGGCCCTGGATG
>JBBQIB010000228.1:0-7223 GCA_038324515.1 Burkholderiales bacterium | reverse complement strand
AGACACCCGGAACATCGGTATTGGTCGGCGAGGCGACGATCGTCGTCAGCGGCAAGCTGGCGCAGTTTGGCAGCAGGCTGCTGGTTCCGGTGTCGGATGCGATGTTGACGCAGTTTGCCGACAACTTCAGGGCCGCAGCGGCTCAGATTCAAACAGCTGATGCAGGGGTTGATGCAGGTGATGATGTCGACGCCCCACTTTCGGCACGCGCAGGGCAAGTCAGAGAGAGTGCGGCGGGATCGGTCGATTCTCCCGCTTTGACTGCCGTGCAGTCGCCACCCGTGGCGGTTGCGGCCTATGGATCCCCATCTTCCGCTGCTCCTCACGCGCCAACAGCGCTGGCTGCACCCCCGCGGCCTGCGCCACCTTCGGCTGCACCGGTCAAGGAGCTGAATGCGCTGGCCTTGATGTGGACCGTGTTCAAGGGCTGGCTGGCGGGCTTGTTTGGCAAGCGTCCGTGAGCGAGGTGGCCGGCGTGCCGGGCAAAGACGCTGAATCGCGGCGCGCCTTGTTGCCCAAGGGTGAAGAAAGTGAGCAAAAGATTGCCGACCCATGGGTGATTGGCGCTGTGTTGCTGGCAGCGGGCAGCGGCTCGAGGCTGGGCCATAAGCCCAAGTGCCTGCTGGAGCTGGATGGCGTCCCGCTGATTCGCCGTCAGTTGATCGCGTTGTCAGACGCCGGTGTCAACGAGGTGGTGGTGGTTTTGGGCCATTACGCTGCCCTGATTGAGCCGGTGGTGCAGACCTTCCCGGCGAAATTGATGCGTAACCTGCAGCCCGATGAGGGCCAAGTGTCCTCGCAGCGTTTGGGTCTGGCCGCGCTGGGCAACAAACTCGATGCCGTGATCGTCGCGCTGGCCGATCAGCCACTGATCAACTCTCAGGACATCTCGGCGCTGATCGCCGCGTTCAAGCAGCGGCCCGCCGGCACCGAGGTGGTGTACCCCGAGGTCGCAGGGCAGCGTGGCAACCCGGTGATCTTCAGCCAGACCGTGTGTGAACAGGTGCTGGCCGGCCAGGCCAATGTGGGCTGCAGACAATGGCAAGCCGCCAACCCGCAGGCGGTAGCGCCTTTTGTCAGTGACAACCGCCGCTACTGCGTCGACATCGACACCGAAGAAGACCTGGCGCGCTTTGCTGCCGACACCGGGCACCTCTTGCAGTGGCCAGCCGCTTTGTCAGCGGCCTGAAAACGGCGCGGCGCGCCAAACCTGAAAGTTCAACGCGATGGCCAAGAATGAATCATCCAGGGACGCTGCTGCCGCAGACAAGGCCGACAGCAAGCCCGGCAAGCTCGACAGGCTCAGCAAACGCGACTACAACCAGCAGCTGGAGACTCTGCAGCTGGAGCTCAATCGGGTGGTTAACTGGTTGGTCCATACCGGCCAGCGGCTGGTGGTGGTGTTTGAGGGCCGCGACACGGCAGGCAAGGGCGGCGCCATTGCTGCCATTGCCGACAGCTTGAACCCACGCCAGTGCCGTATCGTCGCGCTGCCCAAACCCACGGATCGTGAGCAGGCACAGTGGTACTTTCAGCGCTATGTCCCGCACTTGCCTGCCGCTGGCGAGATCGCGCTCTTTGACCGCAGTTGGTACAACCGCGCGGGGGTTGAAAAGGTCATGGGCTATTGCACCGAAGCGCAAGTCAAAGCCTTTCTGGCCCAGGCGCCCGTGTTCGAGAAGATGCTGGTCGACGACGGTGTTCTGCTGATGAAGTACTGGCTGACTGTCGATCAAGAGAAGCAGGAAGAGCGTTTCGCCGAGCGTCAGCAAGACCCGTTGAAGCGCTGGAAGCTCAGCCCCGTCGACTTGCAGGCGCGTGCCAGGTACGATGATTATTCGCGCGCGCGCGAAGCCATGCTGGCCGCCACCCACACCGCGCACGCGCCGTGGACTTTGGTGGATTTCAACGACCAAAAGCTAGGCCGCCTGAAGCTGATCCGCCACTTGGTCGATTGGCTGCCTGAGCATCCGGTGCCTGAGCTGAAGCTCGAGCTGCCGCCGTTGGGGCATGCTCCACTCAAGGAAACCTTCAAGGGCAAGCTCAAGCCGATCTAGGCTTGATGCAGATCAGCGCAGATCAGCGCAGATCGGCCTGATCCGGCAATTCGTTCGGGTTGGTCTGACCCGGCTGCAGCGGGAAGTGCCGGGCCAGCAAAGCATCGACGCTGTCGATGGCCCGCGCCAGACCTTGCTCGAAGCGTGAGGCCTTGAAGTCTTCGCGCATGCCCTGCAGCAGTTGCTGCCATTGTTCTGCCGAGACGTGGCGGTTCAAACCGCGGTCTGCGACGATTTCGATGGCGTGGTCGGCCAGCAGCAGGTAGATCAGCACGCCGTTGTTGAACTCGGTGTCCCACACGCGCAGTTTGCCGAACATCGTCACCGCTCTTTCGCGCGCGGTGGCTTTGCGCCACAGGTAGCTCAGCGGCAGGCCGGCCTCGATGCACAGGCGGATTTCGCCGCTGTGTTGGTGCTCGCTGGCAACGACCTGTTGCTCCAGACGGGTCAACGCGCTTTCGCCCAGAGCGCGCGCAACATCACTCTCGTCCATCCAGCGGTGCTTGAAGATGCGGCTCAGGCGGCCCATGGCTGCTCCAGCTCAGTAGGCAGACGGCGGGCAGGGCGGTACGTGCGTGTCATGGCCATTCCCCTCACCAGCCGCCCGAGGCGCCGCCGCCACCGAAGTTGCCGCCGCCGCCTGATGAGAAGCCACCACCACCGCCACCACCACCACCGCCACCCCAGCCGCCGCCGCCGCCCCAGCCGCCGATGTGCGGCAGGTTGCCACCGCGCCGGCTGCCGCGCAGCACCGAGCCGATGCCCAGCAGGCCGACCACAAACAGCGCTGCCAGCCCGGCGCCGATGGCCAGCAGCACGCTGGCGGTGAACCACCAGGCCATGCCGCCTGCAGCGCCTGCAGTCAGCAGCGAGCCCAGCTTGCGGCCCAACAGGCGGGTCAAGACAGTGGCGATCAAGGGGACGGCCACAAACAGGAACAAGCCGAGGTTGTCGATGCCCCACTCATCTGCAGCGCTGCGTGGGCCCGCTTGAGGTGCCGGCAGGTTCTCGCCCTTGATGCGGGCGATCAACTGGTCCACTGCCTGGTTCAGCCCACCGGCGTAGTCGTCGGCCCTGAAAGCCGGGCGGATGGCGTTGTCGATGATCTGACGGGCCGCCAGGTCGGGGATCGCGCCTTCCAGCGCTTTGGCCACCTCGATACGCACGCGGCGGTCGTTCTTGGATACCACCAGCACGACACCGTCACCCACCTCGCGGCGGCCGATCTTCCAGCTGTCAGCCACGCGTTGGGCGTAGCTGGTGATGTCTTCCGGCGCCGTGCTGGGCACCAGCAGCAGCACGATCTGAGGGCCGGCCTGGGCTTCAAAAGCGGCCAGCTTGTCTTCCAGCGCCTGGCGCTGGGCATCGCTCAAGGTGCCGGTGCTGTCCAGCACCCGTGCTGCCAGCGCTGGCACCGGCAACACATCCTGGGCCTGCGCAGGCGCCCAGGCCAGCAGCCACAGCAGCGACAGCAAGCCGCACAGCAGCAGCCACCCTCGCAGCCAGGGCCGAGGTCGTGTGCGCAAGACGGCTCTCATCACCCCATCAGGCTCAGCGCCTGCTCATTTGGTGGCGGGTTTCTCAAAGCTCACCGCAGGGGGTGCAGAAATCGCGCCCTCGTTTTGTACCGTGAAGCCGGCCTTGACGGGATAGCCAAAGGCCATCGCCGTCAGGTTGGTGGGAAAGGACCGTGTCAGCACGTTGTAGTCCTGCACTTCCTTGATGTAGCGGTTGCGCGCCACCGTGATGCGGTTCTCGGTGCCTTCCAGGCTGACGCGCAAGTCCTGGAAGCCCTGGTTGGCCTTCAGGTTGGGATAGTTTTCTGCGACCAGCAGCAAGCGGCTCAGCGCGCCTGACAACTCGCCCTGGGCGGCCTGGAACTTGGCAAATGCCGCGGGGTCGTTGACCAGCTCCGGCGTGGCCTGGATGCTGGTGGCGCGTGCCCTGGCTTCGATCACCCGGGTCAGGGTCTCTTGCTCAAAGTCGGCTTCGCCTTTGACGGTGGCAACAATGTTGGGGATCAGGTCGGCGCGGCGCTGGTACTGGTTCACCACTTCAGACCAGGCGCTCTTGACCTGCTCGTCCAGGCGCTGAAAGTCGTTGTAGCCGCAGCCGCTCAAAGCGGCAGCCAGCCAGGTGGCGGTCAACAAGGTGCCCAGGCGCTTGGCCCAGCGGGTGATGAACATTCTGTGATCCTCCGTCGGTGGGGCCATCATGGTACTCGCGCCTGCAGGCCCGGCGCCTGACAATCGGTCCAGGTAGGCTCGATCCCTGCGATCCGGCGGGGGCAGCATGTCCGTCGGCAAAGACACCGGGCAACCCGCCCCGCCCTGCAACACCCGCCTCAATCCCATGCGCCCAAGCGCTGCTTCTGACGATGGACCCGCTGTTTGAAGCCTTGCGTGGCGCGCAACAATTGCCTGCGCCTGCCATGCCCGCTGCGCAGCCAGCGCCAGCACAGCGCTTGCTGGTGGTGGGTGCGGGCGGCAAGCTGGGCGCTGCTGTGCTCGAGCAAGCGCTGGCAGCAGGCCGCTTTGCTGCCGTGCAAGCACTGGTGGCCGAGCCGCTGACCCTGGCGGTGGCCGGCTTGCAGGCGCTGCAGGCTGCCGACATTGAAGGTGCTGCATCGCCAGGGGCCCAGGCGCCAGCTTGCGGTTCGGGGGGTACCTTGAAGATCGCCGACACCGGAGTCATCGTCTTCGAGCGCCAGCGCCACAGCAACGGCCGCGATGCAGCCTTTGTGCAGCCGCAGCCCGAGGCGCTGGTCGCCTTGGCGCACGGCCTGCGGCTGGCAGGGATGTTGCGCCTGCTGGTCGTGCTCCCCCACTCCCCGGCCCTGCTGCCGCACGCGCTGGCCCATGGCCTGGCGAGCCTGGACGAAGCAGCGGTCGCAGCCTTGGGTTTTGAGCAACTGGTGTTTTTCAGGGCCGCGCAGCATGGGTCAGCGCTTGCATCAGCCGGCGCCATGCAAAGGCTGGCCGGCTGGTGGTTGTCTCAACTGCGCTGGATGGTTCCGGCCCAGGACCAACCGCTGCGCGCGGACAGCCTGGCAGCCTGCGTTGTGCAGTTGGCGCGCTGCCTGCCCACTGCCTCGCAGGGCACGCGTGTGCTGGCGCCCAGCACACTGTGGCCGATGACCCGACCCGGCGTGGACCTGGCGCTGGAACTGCAGCGCTGGCTGGGTGCCGCCCATCAGTGAACCCGTCCCCTGCGGGCGGTTGCGCCAACGGGCTGCCCTGCAGGCCCGCCATAATGTTGCCCATGAGCTGGCCCACCCTGCACAACGACTGTTTCCTGCGCGCTTGTCTGCGCCAAAGTACACCGCACACGCCGGTCTGGTTGATGCGCCAGGCAGGGCGCTATCTGCCGGAGTACAAAGCCACGCGCCTGAAGGCCGGCAACAACTTCATGGCGCTGGCGACCAACGTGCAGTACGCCACCGAGGTGACGTTGCAACCGCTGGACCGCTTTGCGCTGGATGCGGCGATTCTGTTCAGCGACATCCTGACGGTGCCCGATGCGATGGGTCTGGGGTTGAGTTTTGGCGTCGGCGAGGGCCCGCGCTTTGCAAAGCCCATCCGCGATGAAGCCGATGTGGCAGCGCTGCAGGTGCCCGACCTGGACAAGCTGCGCTATGTCTTTGATGCCGTCACCTCGATCCGCCATGCGTTGAAGGGCCGGGTGCCGTTGATCGGTTTTTCGGGCAGCCCCTGGACGCTGGCCTGCTACATGGTCGAAGGGGCGGGTTCGGACGACTACCGGCTGGTCAAGACGCTGATGTACAGCCGCCCGGATCTGATGCATCGCATCCTGGACATCAATGCGCAGGCGGTGACGGCCTACCTCAACGCCCAGATCGACGCCGGCGCGCAAGCCGTGATGGTGTTTGACAGTTGGGGTGGCGTGCTGGCCGATGCTGCATTCCACCGCTTCAGCCTGGATTACACCCGGCGCGTGGTGCAGGGGCTGCAGCGACACAAGGACGGGCAGCCTGTGCCGGTGATCGTTTTCACCAAAGGCGGCGGCTTGTGGCTGGACCAGATCGCCGATTGCGGCGCCGACGTGGTGGGTTTGGACTGGACCGTCAACCTGGCACAAGCGCGGCAAAGGGTCGGCGGCAAAGTGGCGCTGCAAGGCAACCTGGACCCCAACGTGCTGTTCGCTCCGCCTGAGGTGGTGGCCCACGAAGCGCAAGCCGTGCTGGACAGCTTCGGGCGCCCGCAGCGTGCCGATGGCGGCTGGGACGGGCACATCTTCAACCTGGGCCACGGCATCAGCCAGTACACGCCGCCGGAGCATGTCAGCGCGCTCGTAGAAGCTGTGCACCGGCATTCCAGGCTGTTGCGCAGCACTGGCGCAGCGGGTTGAACTTTGGCCGCTGGTGGGTGGCAAAAGTGCGGCCAGACCTGTATTTTTCTGTCTCCGGGCTGCGGTTGGGCTGGCTTCCAGGTTGTCTTTAGTCTGTCTCTGTGCAGGCTCGCCCAACAGGCTGTTGCATTGGCGCTGCCTGGCAGGTAAGTGGACACTCAGGGCTTGACTTATCCCCACAGACTGTGCAGCGAGCCTGAGTCGCGCCAGAACACCCCGCTTTCATCCAGTTCAGCCCTCTGGAATCGCTAAGTGCTTGATTTTTATGGATCTATGCCCTTGCTGAGAAAGCAGGCACGGCAAGCTGCGGCCTCTAGAATCAAGGACTTGGCGCTGCTGGTCTCAGCTTGCCCACAGAGTTATCCACAGAAAAGGTGGACAGGTCTGGAAAGCGCTTGTGAATCATGGACTTGCGGCTCGAAGCTGATGTGGAAATTGCAATCCGTGCCTAAACTCACAGGCTGCGCTCAGCACCTTCAAGCAGCGCAGCAGACCTGGCTGTGACTGCCTCTGCACCGCCCTTGACAGTGGCCGTGGTGGTGGACGCACCGCGCCACGTGGGGCTGCAGGCCCTGCTGGACTACCAGGTGCAGCAGGCCCTGGCGCCCGGCACGCTCGTCACCGTGCCGCTGGGTCGCAGGGTGGTGCCTGGTCTGGTCTGGGACCGCGCGGCCGATGCGTCGGACTTGCCCCCCGGGGTCGAGTTGAGACCCGTGTCGGCCGTGCTGGATGCCATACCGGTGCTGGACGCCCGCTGGCGCGCCCTGGTGCAGTTTGCCGCCGGTTACTACCAGCGCA